>NZ_JBGKAD010000001.1:2702205-3004410 GCF_041361345.1 Halobaculum sp. MBLA0147
TCCGTCTCGGGCAACTCGACCACGTCGAAGTCGAGCGCCACGATCACGCACCTCCTGCGGCGGCGTCGGCGGGCTCGCCGTCGCCGTAGGTGTTCTCCAGGTACTCCACGATGTTGGCCGACTCGGACATCGTCACGCCGGTCGCGTGGTCGACGATGGCCGGGACGGTCCGCTTGCCGGTGAGTCGCGCGACGGCGTTCCGCTCGGAGTGCATCGGCTCGACGAACCGCGACTCGTAGTCGAGCCCCTGCGCCTCCAGTACCCGAACGACGCGCTCACAGAACGGACACGCCTGCAGTCGGTAGAGGACGATCCCGTCCTCGGTCGCCGTGTCTACTGCCATACCACGTCGTAGGTCGTCACCCGGCGTAACCTCTTCGCCCGCGGTAGCCCGGCGACGGGAGCCGACGAACCGTCACCGGCGAGAGTCGACGAACTGGTGTCGCCGGGGGTGACGCGGCGTCGAATCGTCGGGACACCCGATCCCCCGTCAGACACGCGCGTACTCGCCTCGTGACGGCAGTCTCTGCCGATACCCACCGGGAGAGAGGACAACCCTTAACCACGGTGCCGGCGAACGCGTCGGTCGTATGGATTTGTCGTCGGCGCTCACTCTCGCCACGTCTGACGCCCTCCTCCAGCTCGGAGGACTGACGGACGCGATTCCGATCAACGACACGACGATCACGATCGGTGGATCGCTGTCTATCCTCGTGTTGATCGGCCTCTCGGCGTTCTTCTCCTCCTCGGAGATCGCCATGTTCTCGCTCGCGAGCCACCGCGTCGAGTCGCTCGTCGAGGAGGGACGCCCGGGGTCGGCCGCGGTCAAGGAGCTGAAGGACGACCCGCACCGGCTGCTCGTGACGATCCTCGTCGGCAACAACATCGTCAACATCGCGATGTCCTCGATCGCGACTGGGCTGTTCGCCCGCTTCATGAGTCAGGGGCAGGCGGTGTTGGCGGCGACGTTCGGCATCACCGCGCTGGTGTTGCTGTTCGGGGAGTCGGCGCCGAAGAGCTACGCCGTCGAGAACACGGAGTCGTGGTCGCTGCGGATCGCGCGCCCGCTCCAGCTCTCGGAGTACGTCCTCTACCCGCTGATCGTCCTCTTCGACTACCTCACGCGGATCGTCAACCAGATCACCGGCGGTCGCTCGGCCATCGAGACCTCCTACGTCACCCGCGACGAGATCCAGGACATGATCCAGACCGGGGAACGGGAGGGGGTCATCGAGGAGGAGGAACGGGAGATGCTCGACCGGATCTTCCGGTTCAACAACACCATCGCCAAGGAGGTGATGACGCCGCGACTGGACGTGCACGCCGTCTCGAAGGAGGCGACCGTCGACGAGGCCATCGAGACCTGCGTCCAGGCGGACCACGAGCGCGTCCCGGTGTACGAGGGGACGCTGGACAACATCATCGGCGTCGTCAACATCCGCGACCTGGTGCGGGAACGCTACTACGGCGAGGCGAACCCGGACCTCGACGACGTGGTGAAGCCGACGCTACACGTTCCCGAGTCGAAGAACGTCGACGACCTGTTGGAGGAGATGCAGGAGTCGCGCGTCCAGATGGTGGTCGTCATCGACGAGTTCGGCACCACGGAGGGACTGATCACGCTGGAGGACATGGCCGAGGAGATCGTCGGGGAGATTCTCGAGGGCGACGAGGACGAACCGATCGAGTTCGTGGACGACGACACCGCCATCGTCCGCGGCGAGGTGAACGTCGACGAGGTCAACGAGGTGTTGGGGATCGACCTCCCGGAGGGCGAGGAGTTCGAGACGCTGGCCGGCTTCGTGTTCAACCGCGCCGGTCGGCTCGTCGAGGAGGGCGAGGAGATCACCTACGACGGGATCACCATCCGGATCGAGAGTGTCGACAACACCCGGATCATCCGGGCCCGCGTCACCGTCACCGACGAGCACGGCGAGCAGCCGAGCGACGACGACGCCGGCGTCGAGGCGGAGAGCTAGCTCGCGACCGGTTCGCGGTGTCGCCGTCTACCTTCTCGCGAGCCGCCGCGTCAGACGACCGCGTCGACCACGGTGAAGGCGGCGTAGCCGCCGCCGAGCGAGAGGGCCAGCGAGCCGAGCCACGCGAGGACGGTGTACACCATCTTCCGGCGGGAGACGCCGCTCCCACCGGCGGCGTAGCCGGAGCCGACGATCGCCGAGACGATGATCTCGTTGAACGAGACCGGAATCCCGAACGCGACCGCGGTCTGTGCGATGGCGAACGAGGGGATCAACGCCGCGATGGACCGCCGCGGTCCGAGACTCGAGTAGTCCTGCGACAGCGCCTTGATCATCCGCGGCGCGCCGGTCCACGAGCCGGCGAGCAGCCCGAGGCCGCCGCCGACCAGCAGGGCGATCACCGGGAGGTCGATCCCGTCACCGAGTAGCGGCACCAGCGGGCCGATGGCGAGTCCGACCTGCGACCCACCGGCGGAGAAGGCGACCAGTCCGCCCAACACGAGCAGGAAGTGGCGCTGTCCGGCGGTCTCGTCGCGACGCAGGTCGAGCCAGAGTAGTCCGCCCGCGAAGCTCGCCGCGGCGAGCGTGACGACGACGG
The DNA here is from genome assembly GCF_041361345.1 of Halobaculum sp. MBLA0147. Classification (NCBI taxonomy): domain Archaea; kingdom Methanobacteriati; phylum Methanobacteriota; class Halobacteria; order Halobacteriales; family Haloferacaceae; genus Halonovum; species Halonovum rutilum. The sequence goes on from NZ_JBGKAD010000001.1 coordinate 2,704,783, forward strand.
TCCCGACGGCTCCACCGCCGACGAGTGGCCCGGCGAGACTCGCGAGCGATCCCTGTTCGCCGGCCGGGCCGAGGACGGTGAAGCCGACGTTGGCGAGGATCGCACCCACGAGCCCGCCGAGTGCGGGGACGGCGACGGTCTCGGGGACGGACTCGGCCCGCAGAATACGGGCCGTCGCGTAGGCGACCGAGCCGCCGACGACGGGGACGAGCGCCCACAGCGTCGCGATCTCCGTGTACTTCGCCCACGCCGGGTCGCCCCCGAGCGCGAGTCCGACGCCGACGACGGCGCCGGTGACGGTGAACGCGGTCGCGATGGGGTAGCCGGCGAAGACGCCGATCGCGACGAGGATCGCCGCGGTGAGCAGCCCGACGATGGCCGCGACGGCGGTGATCGTGACGCCGCCGATCAGCGAGGTACCGACCGCCTCCGTCACGTTCGCTCCCTGGAGGACGGCCCCGAGGAACCCGAGAATCCCGACGACGAGTCCGGCACGCATCACGGAGATGGCGTTGGCCCCGACGGCCGGCGCGAACGGTGTCGATCCGGAGGAGCCGGCCCCGATGGCCCACGCCATGAACAACGACGCGACGCTGGCGACCGCGAACAACCCCAGCGTCTCCAGGCCTACCATACCGCGCACCTCGTCGCCCGCACACAAGTGGGTGTCTACTCTGTCGTCGGATCGAGTGTGCGAGGGCTCTCTGCCGGACTGGGATCGTCCCGACTGTGTACAGTCGACTCCGATCTGGTATCGATCACACTACGAAACGACAACGACGAATTCGATAATCTGCACACAGTAAAGCTTATGTCTGGTGCAATAGTGATACATTATCACATGCGACGTGTACTACTGACGGTCGCGGTCGCAGTCGGACTGCTCGCACTGACACAGGGTGCCGCTGCAGCACCCACTCCGACGGAGTCGGTCGACGCGGACGTCGCCACGTGGGACGAACCGATCGACGACTGTGTCGGCGTCTGTGACGACGAGACGATCTCCAGTGTCGGTGACCCCGTGAACTTCGCCACGTGGGACGAACCGATCGACGACTGTGTCGGTGTGTGTGACGACGAGACGGTCTGATCCCAGAGACAGACGGGTGGTGTGACCACCCGAGCGGCACTCTCACCGTTTTCCGCGCTGGTACTCGCGCATCGAGTTCACGAGGATCCGTCTGAGGAAGAAGTAGCCGCCGAACACCAACACGAGGAGCCCGACGACGATCACCGTCAGGTCGGGGTCGGCGGTGAGCAGGTCGACCGCGCCGTCGACGACGCCCATACCTCCACGTGCGACGGCGCGTCGTATAGGCCTTCGGGGGTCGATCGAGCGTCGACGACCGACCGGGCAGCGACGGGAAGAGTTAATCACCCGCCCCAGCGAAGAGGTGGTATGGCGGACTGTCCACTGGCGGACGAGTGTCCGCGGTACACGGAGCGCATCCAGGGGATGGGGTGTTCTCACTACGGCGACCGCGGCGGAGCCGAGTGGTGTAGCAGCTACGACATGCCGATCTCGGACCTGAAGTCACAGCCGGTCAAGCCCGGCGAGGAGGTCACCCTCGAGGTCGACGACATCCACGAGAGCGGCGCGGGCGTCGGGAAGACCGGCGACGGGTTCATCGTCCTCGTCGACGGGGTGCTCCCGCCGGCCCACGTCACGGTCCGGATCGACCAGGTGAAACAGAACCACGCGCGGGCGAAGACCGTCGTCGACGAACACGATCCCGAGGACGAGGACGTCGACGACGAGGTGACGGTTGAGCAGGCCGACGCCGACCCCGAGTCCGACCGCAGTGACGACGGCCGGGTCGACGAGGAACGGCTGGGCTCGCGCGAGAACTTCTGGGGCGGCTGAGACCGCGTCGGTCTCGGGCCCGCCACCCGCCAGTCTGGACTCCGCCACCCTCTGTGACACCTCGCCACTGCTCCGCTCCGCCGGAATCGAGCAGTGGGCTCCGCCCTGCCGGAATCGAGCAGTGGGCTCCGCCGCGTCGGAGTTACCACTGTCGACCCTTCTCCACCGGTCACCACACTCCGCTACACTCCGTTCCACCTCCGCCACTCACCCTCGGGCACACGCTCGGGACTCACCGCCTCTCTCGCCACCAGCCACTGCGACCGGCCGTTCGGTCGTCGTCCGCACCGCTCACACCTCGCGGGACGTGTGTCCCGTCGTTTATCAGACTCGCCGCCACACGGGGAGGTATGAGTCGAGACGAGCGGGTGGGCGAGGACCCCGAGCCAGCCGGCGACCCTGTCGCGGACGGGAGCGGCGTCACCGAGGGGGACGAGCGGGGCGGTAGCTCCAAGAGCGAGTCCCACTCCCGCGACGGGTCCACGGGCGGCGACGGGTCCGCGGGCGGCGACGGGTCCGCGGGCGGCGACGGGTCCGCGGGCGGCGACGGCTCCCCGGACGGCGACGACGGCGTGCCAGCCGCGGCAGAACTGCTGTCGCGTGCGGGGTTCGACTCCGACGGGAACGTCCTCACGCGGCGGCAGGCGGAGGTGTTGGCGCTGCGCGAGCGGGGGCTCCGACAGGCGGACATCGCCGAGCGACTGGGCACCTCGCGGGCGAACGTCTCCAGCGTCGAGGCGAGCGCCCGGGAGAACGTCGAGAAGGCCCGCGAGACGGTCGCGTTCGCCGAGACCGTCGCCGCGCCCGTCCGCGTCGAGGTGCCGGCCGGGTCGGACCTGTACGACGTGCCGGACCAGGTGTACGACGCCTGCGACGAGGCGGACCTGAAGGTGAGCTACTCCGCGCCGGACCTGATGAAACTCGTCAGCGACGCGGCGGGTGACGCCGTCGCCGGCCGGCGCGTCGACGCCGATCTCCTCGTGGGTGTCCGCTCGGACGGCTCCGTCCGCGTGCGTCGGGCCGACTGAGTCGCGCTCTCCGACCCCGGGTACCGGCGGTGTTGCAACCCGCTCGCCCTGCACCCGTCGGCGACGCGGTGACCCCCGCACGCGGTCTACCGCCACCCAAGCACCTTTTCGCCGTCGTGGCGAACGCCGGGTCACAGATGGATCTGGGTCTCGACGGCGACACGGCACTGGTGACGGCGAGTTCGAGCGGTCTCGGGTTCGCGTCCGCGAAGGCGTTGACCCGCGAGGGGGCCGACGTGGTGATCTGTGGGCGGACCCCGGAGCGACTGGACGACGCCGCGGCGGAGCTGGCGGACACACCCGGCGCGGTGGAGACGGTGGCGGCGGACCTCACCGAACGCGGCGACGTGACGGCGCTCGTCGAGGCGACCGTCGAGGCGTTCGGCGGGATCGACCACGTCGTCACCTCCGCCGGCGGCGTCCCGCCGGGCTCGTTCGCGGACGCGGCGGACCGCGACTGGTACGGCGCATACGACACGCTCGTGATGAGCGTCGTCTGGACGCTCCGCGAGGCGCGACCGCACCTCGAAGCCAGCGAGAACGGGACGATCACGGCGATCACCTCGACGAGCGTGCAGGAACCCATCGAGAACCTGATCCTCTCGAACGTCGTCCGCCGCGGCGTGATCGGGCTGGTGAAGAGCCTCGCCCGCGAGTGGGCACCGGACGTGCGCGCGAACGCGGTCCTCCCCGGCGCCCACGAGACCGCCCGGATCGAGGAGTTGATCGAGGACGCCATCGACCGCGGGGAGTTCGACGACTACGACGCGGGGCTGGCCGACTGGGCCGACGGCGTGCCACTGGCGCGGATCGGCGACCCCGAACGGTTCGGCGAGGTGGTGGCGTTCCTCGCGAGTGACGCCGCCGGCTTCGTGAACGGCGCGACGCTCCCGGTGGACGGCGGGCGGTTGCGGAGTTGATCCACTTCGGCGGCTCGGCGGGGTGGCTCGGCTACGGAGACAGAGACATCCCACAGTACACGGGTGTTCAGAACTCGTCCGACTCCCGCAACTCGGCCACCACCTCACGCACTCGTTGACTCTCCGCCTTCGGCACCACCAACACGCGGTCGTCGTACGCGACCACACACAGGTCGTCGACGCCGACGAGGGAGACGTGCGTCTCGGCGTCGCCCGCGACGACGTTCCCGGTCGCGTCGACGGTCACCGCGTCGGCGTGGAGCGCGTTCCCGTCGTCGTCCCGCTCGCCGAGGCGTTCGAGCGCGTCCCACGAGCCGAGGTCGTCCCACGCGAAGTCGGCGGGGACGACCGCGGCGCGGTCCGTCCGCTCCATCACGGCGTAGTCGACACTCACCGGCTCGACAGCGTCGAACGCGGCCGCCGGCTCGCCGTCGGCGAGCGGGTCGAGCATCGGCGCCAGCGGCGTCCCCTCGGCGGCGGCGAACAGGGCCGTCGGTGTCCACGCGAAGATCCCCGCGTTCCAGCGGTAGCCGTCCGCGCGGAACTGCTCGGCCGTCTCCGCGTCCGGCTTCTCGTGGAACGCGACGAGGTCGTGGTACGCGCCTCGATCTGCGCCGGGTTCGACGTACCCGTACCCCGTCTCCGGGCGCGTCGGCTCGACGCCGAAAGTGACGAGCCGCTCCGTCTCGGCGGCGACAGACACCCCCGTCGCCAGCGTCCGCTCGAAGGCCGTCGCGTCCGGGACGTGGTGGTCCGCCGGGAGGATGGCGACCACGGGCTCGGGGCCGTGGGCGGGCACCGGCAACTCCCCCGCGGCGGCCAACTCGCGGACGCGGTGGGTGGCGTACAGCATCGCCGGACCAGTGTCCTTCGGCTCCGGTTCCGTGAGCACCGTCGCCGTCGGCGCCCGCTCGCGCACGGCGTCGGCGAACCGCTCGCGCGTCGCGACGACCGTCGCGTCGGCGAAGCCGGTGCGGTCGAGTGTCCGCGCGAGCAGCGAGCGCTCGCCACCCAGCGGGAGGAACTGCTTCGGGCGATCCGAACGCGCTGCGGGGTACAAGCGTGTGCCAGTGCCGCCGGCCAACACGACGGCGACCACCGGTCGGTCGATCGCCGGCGGCGACTCGGCCGCTCCGCTGCCGCCACCGTCGATCACACCGTCACCGTCACCCGCACCCTCCTCGGCCTCACTCGAACGATCCATGCCCACACCCTGCGTGATCGGGAGAGAAAAGTGGCCGTGGTGTCGCGTCGCCCCGACGCCGTCGCCCGAGTGTAGTCGGTCGAGTGCCCTCACCAGAGACCCGTCACCCGGGTGCCCTCACCAGAGACCCGTCACCCGGGTGCCCTCACCAGAGACCCGTCACCCGGGTGCCCTCACCCGAGCCGTCGTGGGTCGTCGACTCGCTCGACGGAGACGGACACCGTCTCGCCGATCTCGAAGGACGGCTCGCCGGCCGCCGGGCGCGAGACGACCTTGGGGCCGAAGCCGGCCTCCCGAGAGGCGAACAGCGACAGTCCGGTGACGCGCTTGCCGTCGACGGAGACTGCCACGTCGTCCCAGGTGACCGTCCGTCCGGTCGCCGTCCCCACGGGGGTCCCGAACAGCGAGAGCGAGGCCTCGTCGCTCGCCGTCGGCGTTCTGTCGAGTCGCCCGCCGCCCGTGTAGTGTGGGAGTCCGCCGTCCAGTGGGACGCCCTCGTCGCTGGCGAGCGAGACGTACGTCCCGGGATCGGGGTGACTCGGCGCGTCGAGGACGGCGTACGTCTCTCCCGTGTCGACGACACGCGCGGTGCCGTTCCACGTCACGGGCGCGACGGGTACGTCGACGGCCAGCGGCAGCGACCCGCTGGCGCGGTAGAGGTTCGCCGTCGGGTCGCGGAACTCGACGTGGACGTGGTTGTCCACCCACTGCCCGAAGAATCCCGAGCGGACCATCCCGCCGAGCGGGTCGCCGACGGCGACGTGGTCGCCAGCCGCCACGGCGGGGTCGACGTGGAGGACCCGCGCGACCACGTCGCCGGTGTCGATCAGTATCAGGTGGTCGTGGTCGACGGCGTACGACCGGTCCGGACACTGCACCGTCCGTGTGTCGAGCACCTCCCCGGCGACGGGGGCGGCGGCGACGTTCGTCTCCGGGTAGAGGTCGATCCCGTGGCCGCGGTCGTGGGCCGGGTACGGGGAGTTGTACACCGAGAACCGTCGATAGCGCTCGACGACGGCTCGTAGGAGCGTCACCTGGACGACCTCGCCGCAGCTACCGTCGCCGTCTCCGCCGCGGGTGACGGACAGACTCGTGTCGGTGTCGCCGTCCGATCCACCTGTGCCCGCGTCGCTCCGACGCTCACCGGCTCGGTCCGCGTGGTCGGTCACACCACTCGTCGGGGTCGCAACGGCTTAGACGCCCCGGACCGGAACGGGCATCGTGACGACCGTTCGGGTGTACCGCGGCCGCCGAAGCACGCGCGAGGCGGACCGTGCGGCGACGCGGGCGATGGTCGACCGGGCCGGCGAGACGGGGGTGCCGGCGGTCCGCGTGTGGACGCCCGGCCGACAGCTCGCCTTCGGTCGCCGGGACACGCGCGCCGACGGCTACGAGGCGGCTCGCGACGCGGCGGCGGCCCACGCGTTCCCGCCGGTCGAGCGGTCCGTCGGCGGCCGTGCGGTGGCGTACGCCGAGACGACCCTCGCGTTCGCCCACGCCGTGCCGACGGACGGCGACCGGACCGGGTTGGACGACCGCTACGAGACGGCCGTCGACACCGTCGTCGACGCCCTCCGCGCCGTGGACGCCTCCGTGACGCGGGGGGAACCGGCCGACAGCTACTGTCCGGGTGACTACTCCGTCCGCGCCGTCGAGGGCGGGAAGGTGGCCGGCATCGCGCAGCGCGTCCGGAAGGGGGCCGCGCTCGTCGCCGGGAGCGTCACCGTCGCCGAGCGGGACGCGATCCGGGCGGTGCTCGCGGACGTGTACGACCACCTCGCCGTGGCGTTCGCGCCGGACTCGGTCGGGAGCGTCGCGGCCGCCGGCGGTCCCGCCGAGCCGCGTCCAGTGCGTCGGGCCCTGGAGTCGGCGCTCGTCGACGACCGCGAGCGGACGCTGCGGGACGTGACCGAACTGGCGGAGTAGGCTCCCTGCCGACGGTACCCACGAGACTGCGAGCGCCGTGTAGCGACAGCGTCAGACCACGGCACGTGCGAAGTCGGCGGCAGAAGACCACGGACCGTGCGAGCCCGCCGACGGAGTCAGACCACGGACCGTGCGAGCCCGCCGATCAGTCCGGCGACGAGCGGGACGGCGACGCCGACGCCGAACACCTGTCGCATCGCGACGGCGGTCGCCACCACCGACGAGCCGCTCGCCGCGAGGACGGCGACGTGTGTGACGACGACCACGACGCCGAACCCGACGCCGGCGGCGAGGCCGCGCCGTGGCGTCTCACGAGTGAGCGAGACGAGCGCCGCGCCGACGACGAGTCCGACCCAGTGGAGCGAGCCGAGCACGACCCCGACGACGACTGCGAGAATCGCCGTCGCCATCCGCGTCCGCGGCTCGCCACGGAGCCGGTCGAGCGTGCTCGGGGCGCCGCCGGTCACGGCCGCCGTCTCGTCCGCGGCGACCGGGTCCGTCCCCGTCGCGTCTGTGTCCAGTGCGGCTTCCGCCTCCACCTCTCGTGCTGTCGTGTCCGCGTCCGACACACCGTCTGCGTCCGTCTCCCCGGCGGCCGGTGACGGCGCCGTCTCGGCGTCGTCGTCCGGGGACCACTCGTCGTCGCTCACTGTGACCCCTCCTCGAAGGTGACCGCCACCGGGCCGCGGTGCTCGCGGTCCATCCGTTTGAACTCGCCGTCGGCCCACAGCTTCAGTTGGTCGTCGTAGTGCTCGGAGAACGGCACGCCGTCGTTACCCCCCGGGAGCACACACTGCGAGGTGCGCTCGTCCATCGGACACACCTGTCGCCAACTGCTGCCGGCGTCCGCCTCGTCGTGGACGTTGAACAGTGTCGCCGCCGAGCCGTCCGTGGGGTACACCTCGTAGTTGAGTCCGCCACGGTCGAACGGGTGCGTGACGGTCGTCCGCTGGTAGTCGCCGTACGTCTCCCACCCTTCCGTCTCGCGCTCGGCGACCGTACGCGACAGCGCCTCCCGCACCGCGGCGTCGCGCCCCTCGGGGAACCACTCGGCGTCCGGCGGCAACCCCGCCAACACCCAGTCGTTCGGGAGGTACTCGGACGGGTCCCGCCGATCGTCGAGTCGCTCCGCCAGAACCGGACGGACGGCCACGTCGCGGTAGTGTGCCCGGAAGCGGACGAACAGCAGCGCGCCGACGGAGTCGCGGGTCACACGGCCGTCCCACGAGAGGATCTCGTCGGCGGCGCTCGCGACCTCGCCGGAGAGCCCCTCGCGTGCCGCGGCGATCACCGGACGGAGTCTGTCGTACCGTCGCGACCGCACGTCCCGTTGGATCGACCGGAGGTCTGCGGGCGTGACCGAGTCGCCGTCCTCGCGCGCTCGGTCGACGACGGCGTCGAGGCGTCGCCAGAGTTGCTGTCCACGGAACGGCTCGCCGTACGCCTCGGCGAAGTAGTGTGGGTACGCCTCGTCGTCGACGATCCGCTGGTTCGCCGTCCCGACGTACGCCGGGTTCCGGACGTGTGGCATCTCCTCGTAGGGGATCACCGCACCGGCAGGTGCGAGTTCGCCGTCGGCGGTGTCGCCGCCCGTCCCGTCGCCGCCGGTCGTCTCCGGGTCGCCGTTCCACGTCGACTCGCCGTACGGCGTGTAGCCGCGCCACTCCCCCTCGCGAGCGGAGCCGTCGAACACGCGGTCGCCTCGCACCGGCTCGCCGTCCGTGTACCGGATCGGGACGCGACCCGTGACGCGGTAGAGTACGTTCCCGTCGCGGTCGGCGTACACGCAGTTCTGTGTGGGCTCGTCGAACCGCCGGAGGGCGGTCTCCACGTCGTCGATCCCTGTCGAGCGGTTGAGGTCCCGCACCGCGAGTGTCGTGTCCGTGGCCGTGAGCCCGGTCCACGCGAGCCCGACGGGAGCGCGGAGTTCGTCTCCGTCCGACTCGCGGTCGAGCACCGCGCCGTGGACGGACTTCCGCACCGTCACCGTCCGGTCTTCGCCGTCCGCGACTTCGATGGTCGTCTCCTCGGTGTCGAACGCGCGCCACTCGTCGCCGTAGCGGTACTCCGTGCCGTCGGCGCGCGTCTCGTAGGTGTAGAAGTCGATCACGTCCGCGCCGGCGTTGGTGAACCCCCACGTGCCGTGGTCGTTCTCGCCGATGACGACCGGCGGCACGCCGGGGAACGAGACACCACGCACCCGGTAGTCGGGCGCGTCGAGCACCTGCTCGTACCACACCGGCGGCGCCTGCAGCGTCAGGTGTGGGTCGTTCGCCACGATCGGCGCGCCGGTGTCGGTGAACTCGCCGGACACGGCCCACGAGTTCGACCCGATCCACGGCGGCGGCTCGACCGCCGACAGCCACCGTTCCGTCTCGGGGTCGAGTGCCGGCGAGCGCGCGCCGGCAGACCGGTCGGCGTCGTCCGGGCGCGTGTCGGTCGATCCACCCGAGCCGACGGCGCCGCGAGCGGTCGGGTCCGACACCGACGCCGCCCCGTCGCCGTCGACGCGTGGCGAGAACCCAGTCGTCGCGCCCTCGTGGCCGAGGATCGCGTCGTCGTGGTCGAGTCTGGCCGGGAGCAACTGGCGGGCGGCGTCCGCGCCGAGTTCCCCCGCCAGCGTCGCGCGGCGGAGGGTACGGAAACTCCCCGTGAGCCCCCAGGCGATCTGTTTCTCCGCGAGCATCACGTCCGTCGGCCGCCACGGGTCCGGTTCGAACTCGAGCAGTTGGAACTCCACCGGGAGCGGGTGGTCCCCGCGAGCGCGGTTCACCCCGTCGCAGTACGCCTCGACGAGCGGGCCGGCCTCCGTGTCGGCGATCCGATCCCAGGTGGCGGCCGCCGCCCCGGCGAAGTCGACCTGCGTGTAGAAGCGGTCGGAGTCCAGCGTCGCCTCGCCGACCACCGCCGACAGTTCCCCGCGCATCTGCCGTCGCTGGAGGTCCATCTGGAACAACCGGTCGCGGCCGTGTGCGTAGCCGACGGCGAAGTACGTCGCCGCCTCCGACTCGCCGGAGACGCGAGCGACGCCGTAGTCGTCGTACCGCAGCTCCGCGGTGCCGTACGGCGATGTGACGGTCCCGGGCGTGTCTCGGTCGGCGGCGTCCCACACGCCGCCCGACAGCGGCGCGAACCGATCGAGGTACCCCCGGACGGGGCCGAGGAACCCGCCGGCCGTCGCGCCGGCGGCGACCGCGGCGACCAGCCCGCGCCGGGTGATATCAGTGTCCATACCACGCGTGGTGTGCTGCCGGGGCTTAAATCCAGAGACACACCGCCCCACGGCACCGGGGTTGGAACTCGGCCGCGAGTGAGTCGTCTCTCGGCGTCTCTCCGCGGTCGAGTCGTCTCTCGGCGTCCGTCGAGGCAGGGTCACCACCCCGTCATTGAAGACGCCGTACCGCCACGAGACGACCAAGATGGTCGGAGTCGTCGGTCAGGTACCGCCCGTCGCACAGCGTGGGGCGCTGCTCGTCGCGGTCGTGCTCGCGGTCGTCGTCGGTGTCGCGCTGGAACGGCGGAGCGGTCGCCGCCCGCTCGCACGGGTCAGACGGCGATTGCTCTTCGGCGTCCCGTGGGGGACGATCACCGCCGCGGCGTTCGTCGTCGCCGTCTACCTGTTCGTCCAGGGTGGGTGGTCCAACTGGTACGACCCCGTCGTCGTCCCGTTCCGGGCGTGGTCGTACTTCGCGCCGACCGGCGTCGCGGTCGCGGCGTTCGGTCACGCGAACCCGAGTCACCTGCTCGGGAACCTGGTCGGGACCGTGACGGTCGCCCCGCTCGTCGAGTACGTCTGGGGTCACTACCCCCGCGAGCGTGGGGCACACAGCTTCGACGGGTACGCTCGGAACCCGTACGTCAGGGCGTTCGTGCTGTTCCCCGCGGCGGTCGTCGCCGTCGGCGTCGCGACGGCGGTGTTCTCGTTGGGGCCGGTGATCGGCTTCTCCGGCGTCGTCTTCGCGTTCGTCGGCTTCGCGCTGGTGTACTACCCGCTGGGTACCGTCGTCGCGCTCTCGGCGGGCAGTGTCGTCCGACTGGCGTACCGCGCGCTCCGCGACCCGTCGCTGACGGCGTCCGGTCGGTCGGCGTTCGTCACGCCGTGGTGGGCCGACATCGCGATCCAGGGGCACGCGTTCGGACTGCTGCTCGGGGTCGTCGCCGCGGGCGCGCTCGCACAGCGACGCACGAGCGGGCTCCCCTCGCCCGGCCGGCTGCTCGTCGGCGCGGTGCTCGTCGGCGTCGCACAGAACCTCTGGGCGGTGTACTGGTTCCTCGGCGGGGGGGAGTACGTCCTCTTCCGTGCCGTCGGCCTCTCGCTCGTGGTGGTGCTCGCGGTGCTCGTCGCCGCGGTGGCGGTCGACGACACCGAAGACGACGGCTCGGTGGAGAGCGACCGGGACGAGCGTGACCCAGACGAGACCGGCCCCTCACCGACCACCTCGGGTTCCACACCCGATCCGACCACGACGCGCGCGGACGGCGGTGACGACCGAGAGCGAGCAGCCCCCGACCACGGAGACTCGACTACGGGCGACGACGAGGCGTCTGGAACGAGCGAACAGACACCCGGACTCCTGGTGGGTCTCGACGCGACGACCGTCCGGACGCTGTCGGTCACGCTCCTCGTGATGGTGCTGGCGGTGTTGGCGGGTGTCGCCGTGCCGACGAACATGTTGGCGGTCGACGACGAGCCGCTCCCCGGCGAGCCGGTCGAGGTCCGTGGGTACACGGTCACCTACGCCGAGGACGTGGAGAACGGGATGGTGTCCGTCGTCGACGTGGCCGCCTTCGGCCTCTCGACCAGCGTGAACACCTCGGGGGTGATCGTCCGCAACCCGGACCGGAACGTCTGGACGACGGCCGTCCCACGGGACAGACTGGCGTTCGGCGGGCGCCAGACCGTCGTCCTCGGTGGCGTCGGCTGGCGCGAGACGGTGGCCGTCGACCGACGTGGCTACTCGGCGGCGGGCGGCGGCACCGCCTACACCGTCTCGCTCGTGCACGACGGCGAGCGCCGGCGGGTGTTCCGTTCGGAACCAGCGCGTGCAGAACCACGGGTCGCTGGGTGGAACGTCTCCGTCGTCGCCGCCGAGCGTGGCTTCGCACTCGCGCTGTCGGACGGCAACGAGACACTCGCGACGCCGATTCCCGAGGGCAACGAGTCCGCGACGCTCGGCGGGGTCACCTTCGTCCGCGACGGCCGCGCCGTGTTCGCGCTCGTCGGCTCCGACGGGAACCAGACCCGCGTCCGTGTCGCCGCCCGCGAACGGTACCGCGGGCAGAGCGACCGGTAGGTGAGGACTCTCGACGGGCGACGCGTCCTCAGAGTCGCACTCGGTCGTCCACCGACCAGTCTCCCGTCGAGCGGCTCCGTGTCGGCGACGCGACACGCCGCGCCGGGGGAGCGACACTCTGCGACCGGAGCGCGTCGCCGACCGTCACCGGTCGGAGCGGCGTCGTCGAGACGATCACCGCGCCGTCGTTCTGGTCGACGGCCGTGATCGCGTACCCACCCTGGTTCGAGGGGCCAAGTGCCCACAACACGCCGTCGTCACCGGTCGTCCCGAGCCGGGTGACCCGGTTCGCACCGATCGTGTTGACCAACACGGAGGCGTTCACCGGCTCGCCGGTCGTGTTGTCCGTCACGGTCACACGGAGCGGCCCACCGGGGAAGGTCCGGGTGACCTCCATCCGGAGGTTGTTCAGTACCTCGCTCTTCGTCTCCCGCGCGGGGTAGCGGTCGAGGTCGAGTCGCTGGACCTCGCGGAACACGCGACCGACACCGCCACGGACGGAGGTCTCCAACACGCCACCCGGGTAGTCGACGGTGAGCGTGAACGTCTCGTTCGAGCCCTCGCCGCTGGTCCCGTTGCGTGCCGCCCAGATCTCCGGGTAGCTCCGGGCGGTGACGTTCGCCGCCGCCGCCCCGGTCAGCCCCGGCGTCCCCTCCTCCCAGAGGAACCCGCGGTACACCTCGCGGACGTACGTGCCGTCGCGGAGCGTCGAGAGAGCGAGTCCCTTGTCGGTCGTCGCCACGTACACCCGGATCGGCCCGATCTCGCCGGCGAGGGCGGCGGCCACTCGTTCGCGGATCGGACTGTCGAACGTCGTCAACTCGGCGTCGAGCCGGGACAGTTCCGTCGACGTCGGTGCCCCCGACGGGAGCGACGACTCGGCGACACTGCCGAGGTAGTCGCTCCGATCGTGTAACAACTCCGCCGTCCGGTCGACACTCGCCAGTCCCGTCAGGAACGTCCGCTCGTCGATCCGACCGGCGTTGAACGCCGCGATCAACGCGGCCTGACGCTGCCGCAACTCGGCCGTCCGGTTGCCCAACTCGTCGGTCGCCGACCGAATCGCCGCCGCGCGGGCGGCAGCGCCGTCCGTCCCGGCGACCCGCTCTCTGACCGCCAGCGTCTCCAGTCGGACCGCCCCAGCGTCGACACGCCACGCAGTTGCGCTCCCGGCGTCGATCCGGACACTCGTCAGCTCCGTCGCGTCGACGGCGTTGGACGGGAGTGCGAGCACCCGAGTCACGTTGGGGCTCCCGCTCACGTTCCGTGCGCTGTCACTCGTCTCGGTCGCTGCGGCAGTCGCCCCCGAGCGGAGTGTCGGCCGATCGGGTGTCGGGAACGGCGCCGGGGCGGCGGCGGTGTCGGGGGACGGCGCCGGGGACTGGTCCGGTGTGACGGCGTCCCCGGGTGTCGCGGGCGCCGGCGGGCCGTACGTGGCGGCGTGACCGACGCCGGCGAACACCACCACGGCGGCGAGGATCACGGGGAGGGCTCTCATCGGCTCCTCGTACCGCCCGCCGGTACAAAAAATGGTGCGGAACGACGAGTGAGACGGGGCCGACGCGTCGCCGTGTCTCGATCCACGGCGGGGCGATAGAAAGCATTTTTTGGTGCCGGGGTGACCACACAACGACAATGCGGCACGCCGCCCTGCTGTTGGTCGCCCTCCTCCTCTCGACGACCGCCGTCGTGCCCGCCGCGACGGCGGCGACCGCGGCGCCCACGCCCGTCGAGACCGCCCACACGACACCCGACACACTCCGAGACGCACCGTCGGGTCTCACACTCCGAGACGCGCCGTCGGGTTTCGAGCGCACCCGCTCTCTACCCACGGTCTGGGAGCCGACACGAGGTGCCGAGTCACTCGACGGATCTGCCGGAGCACTCGCTGGTCGGGCAGTCACACGTGCCGGCACGACGTTCACGGTCTCGTTGCGCAGCGACGGCGACGCCCTGTGGGCGGTCCGAGCGCGGTACCGACTGTCCGGCCCGGCCGAGCGTGCGGCGTTCGACCGGCTCGCGGGCGACTACGAGGACGGTAACGCCACCGTGGGTCCGGACCCGACGGTCTGGCGACGAGCGGCCACGCGGGCGGCCGACGCGACCGGGCGGACGATGACGGTCCAGGCGGTCGACCGCCGCGCACGCTTGGTGAACGACAGCGTCGGCGAACTCCGACTCCGCTTCGAGTGGACCGCGTTCGCCAACCGGACGGGCCCCCGACAGTTCCGCGTCGGCGACGCGTTCCGGACGAGTGAGGGGAGTTGGCTCCCACGGATCGGATCGAACCAGACCGTGGTGTTGGAGGCACCGCCGGACTCCCGCGTGACGGACACGGGACAGTACCCGTTGGACGACGCACGCATCAGGGTCGCCGGGCCACAGGACTTCACGGAGCAGCCGCTCACGATGGCGTACACACTCGCGGCGCCGACGACCACCACGCCGCCGCCGTCGGAGAACCGTTCGCCGCCGACCACGTCGCCGCCGACCGCGTCGCCGGTGCCGCCGGGTGACGGCGACGACACGCTCCTGTTCGGGGCCGCACTGTTGGCCGTGGTCCTCGCCGTCGTCGCGTTGATCGCCTACCAGGGTGGCCTCGGCGGCGCGACGGTGTCGCCGCCGAACGACGGCGACGGCGGTCCGACGACCGACACCGGTGGCGGGTCGCCGCCGGGTGCGTCCGCCGACGCCACGGTCGAGAACGGCTCCGGGGTGGCCGGGACTGCGGCGGAGCCCGACACCGAGACGGCCGGGAGTGGTGGCGACGCGACGACCGGAGGGACGACGGCCGGCGGGACGAGTCCAGAGGGTGCGACGGAGGCCACGGCCGACGACACGGCGGCCGACGACGAGGAGACCGAAGACGACGAGCGGGACGTGGAACTCCTCTCGGACGAGGAACGCGTCGAGCGACTGCTCGAACGGAACGGCGGGCGGATGCGGCAGGCGGACATCGTCTCCGAGACCGGCTGGTCGGACGCGAAGGTGTCACAGCTCCTCTCGGCGATGGCCGACGAGGGCCGTGTCGACAAGCTCCGCCTGGGTCGCGAGAACCTGATCTCGTTCCCCGACGTCGACGACACGCCCGGGAACGGCGGCGAAGACTGACGACGACGAGCAGTCGAGCCGTGTGGCTCGACGGCGTGCGGTCCGACCGCGCGGCTTCAGCCAGCGATTCACAGCGTTCCGAAACTGTTTACCTCCGAGTGGGCGTACGAGCGGCCGATGAAGGTACTCGTCACTGTGAAGGAGGTCGCGGAGGCGGCCGACGACTTCGAGATCGAGGGCGACGACATCGGGGAGCAGTACCTCGAGTACGACCTCAACGAGTGGGACGACTACGCCGTCGAGGCGGCCGTCCAGCTCCAGGAGGAGGGTGACGACGTGGAGACCGTGGCCGTCACGATCGGGCCAGAACGCTCCGAGGAGACGATCCGGATGGCACTCGCGAAGGGTGTCGACCGCGCAGTTCGCGTGTGGGACGACGACGTGGCCGGGGCGGAACTCGACGTCGAGGCGCGTGCGGAACTGCTCGCCGCGGTCGCCGAGGAGGAAGAGCCAGACCTGATCCTCTCGGGCGTCCAGGCCAACGACACTGGGTTCGGCGCGACCGGCGTCGCGCTGGCCGAACGACTCGGCTTCGAGTGGGCGGCGGTCGTCAACCACCTCGACATGGAGGCGGGCGACCCGGTCGCGGCCGTCCGCCGCGAGTTGGAGGGTGGTGTCGAGGAACTGACGGAGGTCGACCTCCCGGCGGTGTTGACGATCCAGACCGGGATCAACGAGCCGCGGTACGCGAGTCTGCGCGGCATCCGGCAGGCACAGTCGAAGGAGATCGCCCCGAAGACGCTCGACGACTTAGGGCTGGGTCCAGACATCGTCGAGACGCCGATCCGACGGACGGCGATGTACGAGCCGGAGTCGGAGTCGGACGCCACCTACTTCGAGGGTGACGCCGACGAGCAGGCGGCGGCGTTGGCCGATCTCCTCCGCGAGAAGGGGGTGGCACGATGAGCGGCGACGTGTTGGCGGTCGCGGACTACCGCCGCGGCGAGTTGCGCGACGTGAGCTTCGAGCTGCTCACCGCCGGCCGGGAGTTGGCCGACGACCTGGGCGGCGAGCTCCACGTCGCGGTGATCGCGGGTGACGTGGACGGCTTCGCAGAGGAACTCACCCGCGAGGGTGTAGACACGATCCACACGGTCGCGGAGGGCGAGGAGTTCAACCACGACGTGTACGTCCAGGCGGTGACGGCGCTGTTCGACGAGTTGTCGCCGAGCGCGCTGGTGGCGCCCAACTCGGTGAACGGGCTCGACTACGTGCCGGCGGTCGCGACGCGGCTCGAACTCCCCTTGACGACGGACGCGGTCGGGCTCTCGTACGACGACTCGCTGGAGGTCACCCGCGAGATGTACGGCTCGAAGGTGGAGACGACCGTCGCGGTCGACGCGGAGCCGTTCGCAGTGTCGATCCGCGGCGGCGAGTGGGAGGCGGCCGCCCCCGGCGGCGACGCGACGGTCGAGTCGTTCTCGTTCGACCTCGACGAGGACGCCGTGGGCTCGCGTGTCACCGGCTTCGAGGAGGTCGGCGGCGGCGACGTGGACATCGGCGACGCGGAGTTCCTCGTCAGCGTCGGGCGCGGGATCGAGGAGGAGGAGAACATCGAGTTGATCGAGGAGTTGGTGGAGGCGACGGACGCGACGATGTCCTCCTCGCGGCCGATCGTCGACAACGGGTGGCTCCCGAAGAACCGGCAGGTCGGCCAGTCGGGCAAGCAGGTGACGCCGGACGTGTACCTCGCCATCGGGATCAGCGGCGCCGTCCAGCACGTCGCCGGCATGAAGGGGTCGGACACCATCGTCGCCGTGAACACGGACCCGAACGCGCCGATCTTCGACATCGCCGACTACGGGATCGTCGGCGACCTCTTCGACGTGGTGCCCGCGCTGATCGAAGAGTTCGGCGGGTGAGGTCGCGGCCGTCTATCGGTCCCCTCTGACAAGCTGACCGTCCGAGGGATCACGCCGAGTGGAGGCAGATAGAGAACAGGTTTCTTCTGACACTGTATGCGGTGGTAGCAGATATTTTAGGAACAAATAAGTGGCACGAGCCGTATTCGATACTGTGGGAGAAATAACAGTCTCTGGAGAAGATGTGGAAGCGGTTGGAGAACTAGCCGAAGAACTCCGGCTGGCTAGCCGGTTCACCGAGAACGACCTATTCGACGCCTTCACCAAGGTCGTAGACGTGATGGATGCGATCGAAGAACTGTCCGCCGAGCAGGGAACAGCCAGGAAGAGCGAGGTAGAGGAACGGGCAAAGTACGAATCTGTCGGTACGGAGCTACGACTACTGGAACAGCACGGATTCGTCGAGGTCGACGACAAGAGTTGGCGGTACGTCGGCGAGTAACCCGTAACCCCGTTCCGCTACCCTCTTGCCGCTCTGTCACGTGCCGTGGAACGATGGAGTACTTGGAGCGGCGAGTCGCGATGGTGAACGACCGGCTCGAGGACGTGACGGACGCGATCGAGCCGGCAGAGCTGTCGGCGGAGGTCGAACACGTCGCACTCGCCGGGGGCAAGCGCGTTCGCCCGACCGTCACCCTCCTGGCCTGCGAGGCGGCGGGCGGCGACGCGGAGGCGGCCGTCGACTTCGCCGTCGGCGTGGAGTTGGTCCACAACGCCTCTCTAGTGGTCGACGACATCATCGACCGGTCGGAGGTGCGCCGCGGGACGCCGAGCGCGTGGGCGGAGTACGGCCACGGCCCGGCGTTGATCGCCTCGGACGGGCTGTTGGGCGAGGCGTTCGGGCTGTTCTCGACGGACGAGCGCGCGATGCAGGTGGTCTCGGAGGCGATGGTGGAGTTGGGCGAGGGGGAGGCGACGGAACTCGTCGACGAGGTGGACTCCGAGGCCGCCTACATGCAGTTGGCACGCCGGAAGACGGGAGCGCTGTTCCGCGCCGCGGCGGAACTGGGGGCAATCGCCGCCGGCGCGGACGGGTTCACCGTCGAGTCGTTCGGGGAGTACGCCGAGCGGGTCGGCGTCGCCTTCCAGATCCGCGACGACGTGTTGGACGCGACCGCGGACGGTAGCGACTTGGGCAAACCCACCGGGCAAGACGAGGAGATGGACCGCCCGTCGCTGTTGCAGGTGACGGACCTCACCCCCGAGGAGGCCGACGACCGCGCCCGGACGGAGGTGGACGAGGCACTCGCCGCTCTGGAGACTGCCGGCGTCGGCGAGTCCGACGCGCGCGACTACCTGCGGGACCTCGCAGAGTTCGTCGTCGTCCGCGAACGGTGAGCCGAGCAGGTCACGTCTCACTCCAGGACCGTCGCGGTCGCCGACGGTGGCTATTAGGCGTCGACGCCAACGGCTACCGAGCGTCGACGACACGCCGAGAACTGCGCCAGCCGGGAATCGAACCCGGGCTAGTGGCTTGGGAAGCCACTGTCCTACCACTGGACCACTGGCGCGCACCCGAACGTTCCGGACGACTCCACTTCAACGTCACGTTTCGCCGGGCGAGTCGCCCGCCCGCCGTCGGGCCGACCGGACCGGGAGTGGCCGATGAGCACACGTTTAAATTCGTGCGTCACGTACTCGCGACGACCCGATGTCACTCCGGGAGATCATCGAGACGGTCGAGAGTCGCCAGAAGCGGCTGACGGTGTTCGACCCACCGTCCGAGCGGATCGTCGAGCAACTCCGGGAGTACTTCGCCTCCCAGACGGTCCGGATCGAGCAGAGCACGACGGACAGCAACCTCTCCGGGTACGCGGTGTTGTCGGACAGCGACGCCGAAGACGAGGTGTTGGCGGCCGTCGACCTCCGGCACCTCGGCGATCCGACGGACGACGCCGACGTGTCTCCGTTCGCACCGATCATCGAACACTTGGACGACACGACGTTCACCTCTTTCGACCTCCAGCAGATGATGGCCGCGACGCGGGAGGTGGAGGACCGCGCCTGGCGGAAGGGTGAGGGGGTACTCCACACCGGCTTCCAGCGTACCGGCGCGATCACCCAACAGGAGGACGTGTACGCCGACCTCGCGAGCAAGGACCTCGACATCCACGCGTACGCCGCCCCGGCCCCCGGTGTCCCGGAGATCGAGGGCGTCACGCTCCACCAGGAGGACACCCGCGAGATCGCGGAGTCGTGGTTCGTCGTCTTCGACGGCGGCGGCGACCCACTGGACGCCTGCGCGCTGTTGGCCGAGGAACGCGGCGACACCGACGAGCGGGAGTTCTTCGGCTTCTGGACGTACGACCCCGAGATCGTCGACGAGATTCTCGGGCACCTCACCGAACGGTACGCGGTCACCGTCTGAGGCTCGCGACTACCGGAGTGACACCCTCTTGTCGCGACGCGGATCGACGATCGACGATCCCCGGCTCACCGACGGATCGCGAACCCGTCGATCCCCTCGGGTGGCTCGTACTCGACGCTGACACCCTCCACCTCGGCGGCGGGGCTCCCCTCGTGACAGGAGCTCACCAGTTCCGCGACCGGCCCGGGCTCGCCCTCGAAGACCGCCTCGACGCGGCCGTCCGCGAGGTTCTTCACCCACCCGTCGACGCCGTGTTCGCGGGCCGTGTCCCGCGTCGTCGCTCTGAAGTACACACCCTGGACGCGCCCCGAGACGAACACGTGTGCTCGCTCGCGTTGTGAGTCCGTCATCTCACCCGTCGGTTCCACCGCCGAGGGCAAAACGGTGTGGCTGCGCGGAGTCGGGCGACGCTCTCGACGGCCCCCTTCCAGCCACTGTGTGCTCACGAACCAGTTTCGAGGATCGAAACCCGCGCGCCGCCGGGGTACACGAACGTGCAGAACCGCCCGACACCGGCCGGACACGCGTGCCGGTGGTTTCAAGACCGCGCCAGTCACCGTTCGACACGATGCGACACGACCACCTGCTGTCGGCGGGCCAACTCGACCGGGCCGACGTCGAGTCGCTGCTCGACAGGGCGGCCGCGTTCGCGGCCGACCCCGGTGCGGTCGGAGACAGACACGCCGACAAGCTGCTGGCGACGTGTTTCTTCGAACCGAGTACCCGGACGCAGATGTCCTTCGAGGCGGCGATCAAACGACTCGGCGGCGACGTGGTCGACATGGGGCCCGTCGACACCTCCTCCGTCGAGAAAGGGGAGTCGCTGGCGGACACGATGCGCGTCGTCGAGGGGTACGCCGACGGGATCGTGCTCCGCCATCCCAGCGAGGGGGCGGCGAAGATGGCCAGCGAGTTCGTGGACGTGCCGGTCGTCAACGCCGGCGATGGCGCCGGGCAACACCCGAGTCAGACACTGTTGGACCTGTACACGATGCGGGAGGCGGCCGGGTTGGACGACCTGACCGTCGGAATCGTCGGCGACCTGAAGTACGGGCGGACGGTCCACTCGCTGGCGGCGGCGTTGACGGAGTTCGGCGCGCGGATGCACTTCGTCTCCCCACCGTCGCTGCGGCTCCCGCGGAGCGTCCAGTACGACCTCCACGAGAGCGGCGCGCGGATCCGCGAACACGAGTCGTTGGACGAGGTGGTACCGGAGGTGGACGTGTTGTACGTCACGCGGATCCAACGCGAGCGGTTCCCCGACGAGGACGAGTACCGCGAGGTCGCGGGGCGGTACCGGGTCGACGAGTCGACACTCGCGGACGCCCGCGACGACCTGACGATCATGCACCCGCTCCCACGCGTCGACGAGATCGCACCGGCGATCGACGAAACTTCGAACGCACGCTACTTCGAACAGGCACACAACGGCGTCCCGGTCCGGATGGCACTGTTAGACGCGCTGTTCGACGAGGAGGGGGGTGACGGGTGACCGAACCCGACCACACCGCCGCGTCGACGGCGGACGAGGTGTGTTGCGGGGACACGACCGACCTCGCACGGACGGACGGCGGGGAGGACCGCCAACTGCGCGTCTCGAAGATCCGGAACGGGACGGTGATCGACCACGTCGCCGCCGGACAGGCGTTGAACGTGCTCTCGTTGCTCGACATCGACGGCTCCGCGGGACTCGGTGTCTCGGTGGTGATGAACGTCCCGTCGGACCGGCTCGGGAGCAAGGACGTGGTGAAAGTCGAGGACCGGGAGTTGAGTCAGTCGGAAGTGGACGTGTTGTCGCTTCTGGCCCCGGCCGCGACGGTGAACATCGTCCGCGAGTTCGAGGTCGTCGAGAAGACGCGCGTCGTCCGGCCGGACCGCGTCACGGGCGTGTTGACGTGTCCGAACAGCAACTGTATCACGAACCGTGGCGAACCCGTCGACCCCGCCTTCGAGGTGTTGTCCGACGGCGTCAGGTGCGAGTACTGTGACACGATCACCCGCGAGGGGCTCGGCGACCAGATGCGGGCGTAGTCCGGATCGGACGGCGTGAGACGGGTCGGCGGAGTGGAGACGACTCCTCTGGGCCCCACTCGCTCGTGTCGGCTCCCGGAAACGATTTGTAGGTGCCCGTCGAACCGTGACGTATGTCCGGGAAATCCAAGCTCGTCCTCCTGTTCGGCATCATCGTACTGCTGTACGTCGTCCTCTCGTCCGGCGAGGAGTCGGTCGAGGTCGAGGTCGACACCGAAGAGTAGACGCACCACACGACAGACGAGACACGACACCCGCGCGAGCGGGTCGCGTTCTCCGACCACCGACCGCCGAGTCGCGACGCCGTCGATGGTCGCCTGGCTCCGGGAAGGGACGTGATCCCGCCGACCATCGCTCGTACCCGAATCCCGACGACCACGGGGGAGTCGGCACGCCTCCGAACGACTTACGCCCGGCACGCGCCAACGAGGTGTGTGACCGACTACGCCGTCGTGACCCGCAACGAGGAGGAGGTGGCGTGGGACGCCTTCGATCACGCGTTCTTCGAGACGAAGGACGTGACCGGCCGCGCGGCGGAGCCGCTGGCGGACGCGGTGAACATGATCTCCTGTTTCGGAGACAACGCCGCCGTCGACGAGACCCCGGAACTCGCCCCGCTGAGCGACGCCGGGGAACGTGCGACCCGCGAGCGGCCGTACTTCGACTGGGCGTACGTCTGTCCCACACACCCGGAGTACCGCGCCGGCATCCTCGAGATGATCGCCGACGCCGCCGCCGAGCGGGGCGACGTGCGACTCGACGACGTGGGGTTCCCACGCGCGGAGTACTGTCACTGTGACCGCTGTCTCTCGCGGTTCCGCGAGTGGGCCGCCGAGCGGGACGACGACGCCCCCGAACCGGGCGGCGAGGTGTGGTACACGTGGCGCGCGTCGGTGATCACCGAGTTCGTCGCGGAGGCGGTCGAGCGAATCCCGGGACGCGTCTACCTCACGCTGTACCCGGACCCGTACCCCGGCCACCTGTACGAGCGGGCGGGACTGGATTTGGAGGCGCTGGCGACACACGTCGACGAGTTCGTGGTCCCGCTGTACGACACCGCCTACGGCACCACCTACTGGCTGGAGACCATCGCCAAAGGGTTCCAGAGTCGCCTCGCACAGCTGCCCGTCGACTTCTCCGTCGAGTTGTACGCGGTGAACGTCGACGTGGACCAGTTGATCCACGCGACCGAGGTCG
Source organism: Halobaculum sp. MBLA0147 (assembly GCF_041361345.1). Lineage (NCBI taxonomy): Archaea > Methanobacteriati > Methanobacteriota > Halobacteria > Halobacteriales > Haloferacaceae > Halonovum > Halonovum rutilum. The sequence goes on from NZ_JBGKAD010000001.1 coordinate 2,727,588, forward strand.
CCGAGACGTACGCGGCGGACGTGTTCTTCGGCTACGACGCCAGCGTCGCCGCCGCCGCGCTCCGCCGGAAACGAGCCGACAGACGCGAGGGTGTCGAACACGGCGACGCGGGGGCGGAGGCAGCCGACGGTGACACGGGAGCGGAGGAACCCGATGGCGACGCGACGACGGACGGAGCCGACGGCGGCACGAAGGCGGAGGAAGCCGACGACGAGTGACCGACTCCAGGCCCCTCGGCGACGCGGATCGAGCCAACCGGCGACCCGTTCAGTCCGGTTGAGGCGGACTTATCCGACCGGGAGCCGTCGACGCGGACATGGCGACACCCGACGACGCGGACGTGACCACACCCGACGAGACACGACGGTACCACCTCGCACGACGGCCGGAGGGCCGTCCGGACCACGACACCTTCGAGCTACGGACGGTCGACGTGCCCGAGCCCGGACCGGGACAGGCGCTCGTGGCGACGCAGTACCTCTCAGTCGACCCGTACATGCGCGACCGGATGCGGGCCGGCGAGTCGTACTCCGAACCGTGGGAGGTCGGCGACCCGCTGCGTGGCGGCGTCGTCGGCGAGGTCGTGGCGGCGAACGGCGCCGGCGTCGAGCCGGGTCAGACCGTCGTCGGCAACCTGGAGTGGGCCGACTACAGCGTCGCCGACGGCGACGACCTCACCCCGGTCGACACGGGTGCGCTGCCGACCTCGACGGCGCTGAGTGTGCTGGGAATGCCCGGACGGACCGCGTACTTCGGCACCCGCGAGGTCGCCGAACCGAAGGCCGGCGACACGATGGTGATCTCCGGTGCCGCCGGAGCAGTCGGCTCCGTCGCGGGCCAACTCGCGACGCTGCAGGGGGCGGACGTGATCGGCGTCGCCGGCAGCGACGAGAAGGTCGAGTGGCTCACCGAGGAGTTGGGCTTCGCCGGTGGGATCAACTACGACACCGAAGACGTGGGGGCGCGTCTCGACGACCTCGCACCCGACGGCGTGGACGTGTACTTCGACAACGTCGGCGGCCCGATCACGGACGCCGTCTTCGGTCGCCTGGCGGTCGACGCACGTGTCGCGGTCTGCGGGCAGATCGCGCTGTACAACGACGAGGAACTCCCCACCGGCCCGCGCAAGCTCGCGAAGCTGATCGAGACTCGTGCGACCGTCGAGGGGTTCCTCGTCCGCGACTTCGCGCCGCGGTTCCACGAGGCGACCGAACACCTCGGAGAGTTGGTCGCCGCGGGCGAACTCCAGTACCGCGAGACGATCACGGAGGGATTGGAGAACGCACCGGACGCGTTCCTCGGACTGTTCGACGGGGAGAACGTCGGCAAGCAGTTGGTCGCCGTCGACGAGGAGTGACCGGCGCCGCGAGGCGACGAGCCGGGTGCGAGGGCGGTCGACTCGCTTCTCTTTTGACGCCGTGTCACGTGCGTGGGGGTATGGCCGACCTGCGCGACGTTGGACTGTCGAAGTACGAGGCGCGCGCCTACCGGAGTCTGCTGGAGACGGGCCCGACGACGGCGAAGGCGTTGTCGGAGGCCAGCGGCGTCCCGATGGGCCGGATCTACGACGTGCTCAACAGTCTCGAACAACACCGCCTCGCGCGCAGTCAGACGGCGAGTCGGCCCAAGAAGTACGTCGCCGTCGAGCCCGAGACGGCACTCGACCGACTCTTGGAGGAGAAGCGTCGCGATCTCCGCCAGCGCGAACGGCAGTACGAGGAGACGGTCGAGGAACTCGTCGGCGAGTTGGAGGCGGGCGAACCGGCCGACGAGCAGTTCTGGACGGCCGCGGTCGGGCCGACCCAGACCGCGGAGCTGCTGTTGGAACGACTGGCGGCCGCCGACGATCGGATCGTGATGATCTCCTCGACGACCACCTCCGGGTTGGAACTGGGCGACATCGGCACGGCGATCACCGAGGAGTTGGCCGACGCCGCCGACCGGGGGGTCACCGTCTCCGTGTTGCTCGCGGAGTCGGTGCCGGCGGAACTGTCCCCGCAGGTCGGCGAGCGGTACGCCGACGGGCTGGCCGACCACGAGCGCTTCGAGGTCCGTACCCACCCGGAGGTACAGGGGACGGTCACGCTGATCGACGAGGCCGAGACCTGTCTGGAGGTGCCGAACCCAGTCGAGACGGGGAGCACGTTCGCGATGATCGACCTCAAAGACGCCGGGTTCGCCGGCGACGTGCGCGAACGGTTCGAGACGCGGTGGACCGAGGCGGAGCGGTTCTCGTTCGGACTGTCGACGGAGTAGTCCCGCGTCGCCTCACTCGCGCCGGTACCACTCGACGGCGGCGAGGAGCAGTGACAGGACGAGTGGGACGGTCAAGATAGCCAATCCTGCGCTCCCCTCGGTCTCCCCGACGAGGAGACCGACCCCGACCGCAGCGACCAAGAAGAAGGGGAGGTAGTCGAGTGTCCGCCCGATGATGACACTCATCTCCTGCCGTCTCATATGTTCGTCAGCTTCGAGTGGTGATCTCATCTGTTGGTTCCCGGGTAATCGAACGATCGGTCACTCGCTCAAGTCGGTAATACATCGCACTGTTGTAAAAACCTGTGCATGCAGATTCTTCTATGAGACAGTAAAGATTATGTGTAGAAAGAAACCAGCTAGTGTCGATGATACGCGGAGGGCTCCGACGCTTCGACCTGTACGACTTCTTCAGCGTCTTCCTACCTGGTGCGACGTTCATCATCGGACTGTTCCCGTTTCTCCCAGTCGACACAGAGTTCGGCGTCAGCCTGGTCGGTGCGACCGTGGTGCTCGGATTCGTCGTCGGACGTGCCGTCCACGGGATCGCAATCTCGTTCGACAACTACTGGGAGAACAAAGGCCACAGAGAGGAGTTTCTGGAGCAGTTGGCGGAGCCAGACGTACTCCCGGCGAACGTGATCGACCGGTTCTTCGACGTCTGTTGTGAGGTGTACACCGATTTGGACCTGTGTGAGGACCGCACGACGTCGGTCGAGTCGGACGACGACGAACTAGAACCGTTGTACACGTTGGTGCGTTCGTACATCCACATGGACTCGCGTGGACGCTCCCGAACGTTCCAAGCAGTCTACGCGTTCTACCGGAGCATGTGGCTCGTGTCGCTACTGCTTGCGTTCGTCTACTACGTCTACTCGTTCGCTCGGCTACTCGGTGTGACGACTGGTGCAGTCGACTACTACACGTACGCCAGTTCTCTGGGAATCCCGACCGCGGCGATCATGGGCCTCTCGGTGTCCGTGGGACTGTTCGCGTACCGTGTGTTCAGAGATGCGAAGACCCGTCACCAACGGTACTACGTCCAGTACCTGATCAGCGACTTCATCACGCTGTACGAGGCGAGCAGTCGACTCGATAGCGGTGATCCAACGGCTCCAGCGCGTCCTCCCCGTCAGCGTGACGATCGAAACTGACCCGTATCAGTGCCCGTTCGCCAGCGGATCGGTGTCGGGGTTCGGGTTGACACCCTCGTGTTCCCCGTTCATCTCCTCGCGGAGGCGACCGAGTTTGACCTCGCGTTCGGCGTGGGCGTTGTGTTGGTGGATCGACTCGTCGTTGGACTGGCGCATGTGGACGACCACGTCGTCGTCGAGGTGGTCGAACTCGTCGACGGTCTGTTCGGCCAGCGAGCGGACGCAGTCCTCGACGAACTTCGCGTCGGCGTGGGCGTTGTACGTCATGTGGTCCTCGTCCGGCCGCTTGGCGTAGTTGTAGATCCGCGCACTCATCGAGTCGCGGGCGATGTCGATGATGTCGAACAGGTCCACGTCCGGCGCGCCGGCGTCCTCGATCGTCAGCGTTGCGTGCCCACGCTGGGAGTGACCCGGCTGGGGCACCTCGTCGAGGAAGTCTTCGATCGTCTCTTCGTCGACGTCGAGGTCGCGCAGGTGCTCGCGAGCCCGAGCCTCCGACATCCCCTGCGAGCACGGACAGACGGTCATGCCGGTGACCTCGGCACCGATCTCCTCGCGGGTGCCGTCCTCGGTCGCGGTCGCCGAGGCGATGACCGTGGCGGTGCTCTGTGTCGGCCGTTCGCTGGCCGGCGTGTTCTCGTGGGTGACGAAGTCGGCGGTCATCTCCACCTCGGCGACGGAGGTGTAGTCGTGTTTGGCGATCAGCCGCTCGGCGGCGTCGCCACACACGTCCTCGATCCGGCCGGTCTCCCCCGAGACGGCCGCCTCGAGCACCTCGTCGATGACCTCCATGTTCCGACTCATGTCGATCCCCTTGCGACCGCTCGGCAGGTCCACGAAGACGGAGAACTCCGCCATGAAGATCCACGGCCGCTCGTCCTCGCGGTCGATCTTCACGAGCTTCTCCACGTCGGTGACGCCCACCTGACTGAGACCCACGGCTACGTCCGGCTGTGAGGCCTGTACGTCGGGCAGCTGGTGACTCACAATAGCTGTTACCACGGCGGGGAACGGATTAGTGCTTTCGAAACCCTCAGTCGGTACGCCGACCCACCGTGTCGCCGTCGCGACTCCTCGACGACCGCCCGTCGGTGCCGGACTCACACCACCCATCGCGGTGCTCGTCACCCCACTTCGACGTTCGTCGGAGACCGATCACAGCGCCTCGGAGTCGACCGACACGTCTAGGGTCACCTCACGCGAGTCTCCCTCCAAGTCCCGGACCGCACGACGGACGACGCGAGTCGCCTCCTCCTCGACGAGCCCGGTCAGCTTGTCGAGCACCCACCCGAACGAGACCGTCAGCGGGAGCGACACGGCGTCGGAGTCCGCCGAGTCGGGGTCGAACGCGACGAGCATCCGGACGCGACAGGCCGTCTCGGTGTCGGCCGGTGCGTCGGCGGGCGGATCGTCGTACGACTCGATCTCCCAACTCCCTCTGGCGTCGATGTCCCTCGTGATCGCCCAACTGATCCGTTCCGGTGGCGTCACGTCGGTCACCCGCGAGTGGGCGGTGTACGACAGCTTCCACCACGAGAACGACAGCGCGTACTCGGAGCCGGGGCCACCGTCGCCGCTCGTCCGGTCGACCGTGTCGAGGTACTCCGTGTACCGCTGGTACCGCGGGAAGTCCAGCAGGAACTCGTAGACGGCCTCCGGCGACGCGTACACGTCCGTCTCCACGACGAGTCGGTCCACACACTCGCGTGGACTGGGGTGTGCCTAAGCGTTGTGGACGGCTACGCACACCGAGACACCGCCGTGCGGTCTCGTGTCGAGTGGACCCCCTCTCCGCTCTCCTACCACTCCAACACGGTCCCGTCGCGCCAGAACCGGCCGCCGACACTGTCGGGGCGCAGACGGGCGAGCCGCACCGGCATCTCGGCGCCGGTCGCCACGTCCCGTGGTGCCTCCTCGCCGCCGAGTTCAGTGTCCACCCAGCCGGGACACACGGAGTTGGCGAGCAGTCCCCGGTCGGCGTACTCCCCGTGGAGGTACGCCGTCAGGCCGTTCAGGCCCGTCTTCGAGATCCGGTAGCCCGGCGAGCCGCCGGACTGTGTCTCCTCGATCGCGCCCATCCCCGAGGAGACGTTGACGATCCGTGGTCCCTCGCGTTCCAGCAGCGGTGGGAGTGCGTACTTCGCGAGCAGCGTCGGCCCGCGGAGGTTCACGGAGAACGTCCGGTCGAGGATCGGCACCGCCTCGTCGTGGAGTTCGGCGCCGAACGTCCCCACGCCGGCGTTGTTGACCACCACGTCGAGACGGCCCGCCTCGTCGCCGATCCGCGTGATCGCCGCCTCCACGTCGCCCTCCTGTGTCACGTCGAGCGTGACGGACTCGCAGGCGTCGGGCACTTCGTTCGTGACGCTCCGGGTCCCGGCGTAGACGGTCGCCCCCAACTCGGCGAGTCGGCGGGCGATCTCGGCGCCGATCCCGCGGTTCGCTCCCGTGACGAGTGCGACCTGGCCGTCCAGCGAGTCGTGGAGGTCGAGGTCCGGTTCCGTCCCGGGCTCCGGTCTGGTGACTGGCACGGGTCTCCGTAGGTGCCGTGTCGGGAAGTTCGCTCGGGTCTCGTGTCGTGTGTGCTGTGAATGCGTCGGGGTGACGACGAGACTTTATCAGTGAACCCGCACGAGTTGTAGGTGAGTCGATGCCCCACCTCGAACACGTCTCCGTCGAGGGCTTCAAGAAGATCGACCGGCTGGCGTTCGAACCCGGCCAGTTCACCGTCGTCACCGGTCGGAACAACTCCGGGAAGACCTCGCTGTTGGAGGCCGTTCGGCTCGGGGCAGACCCACGGGTGGTGTTCGGCCTCGGACCGGACTTCTCGACGGTTCAACACAGAGGACGTGACGAGACGACCATCACCGTACGGACGGCAGAGAGCACACTCTCACAGTCTCTCGCGGTGGCGACAGAGCGGACGACGAGACGGGTACTCGCCGACATCGTCGCCCAAGTCTGGGCGAACTACCTGTCGGACTTCGTCGACGAGTCGGAGGCGGAGCTCCGCCGGGAACTCGATCCGAGTGCCCGGGCCTTCCTCGACGACGCTGCCGACCAGGAGCGGATCGAGGCTGCGAGCTCGTCTGTCGCCGTCCAACTCGTCGACGGAGAGGAGTTCGTGTACACCGCCTCCGGAGAGTCGTTCGAGTCTCTCTCGGGTGAACTGTTCGAAGACTTCCGACACTGGTTACACGACAGCGTCGAGTCGAACGGGAGTGCGTTCTCCGACCCCGACGCACTACATCGCGCACTCACGGAAGACGACGGGTTCCCGATGCACTACTCGCACGGCTACCTCGCAGACTCTCCCGAGCCACTGGTGACGGTGGAGTTCGAGGATACGGCCCCGTTCGGAGGCCAAGTCTGGTTCGGTGAGGATGCGAACGAGACCACAGTGGACGACGTCGGGGACTTCCTGCGCGAACGGGGACTGGTCGACGATCTGAAGACGTTCACCCTCGACACGCTCGTCTTCGACCCCGACGACGGCGAGAAGTACGCGGTGCCGTTCGAGCAGATGGGTGACGGGTTCGAGACGGTCGTCGCACTCCTCTTGGAACTCCTAGACGACGACCTCCCGGACGTGGTGTTCCTCGAGGAACCGACGACACACATGCACCCGGGGTACGTCCGAGAGGTGGTGTACTTCCTGATCGGACTGGCGATGGACGAGGAGATCCAGTTGTTCGTGACGACCCACAGCAACGACTTCCTCAACGACCTGTTCACGGAGAACCTCACCGACGAGGAAGAGGCGTTCCTCGAAGAGGAGTTCCAACTGGTCCAGATGCAGGACGGCGGTGCGAAACTGCTGGACTACCGGCAGGCCGAGGAGTCGCTCGAAGAACTGATGCTGGACCTGCGTGGACTCTGAGATGAGCCGGGCCGTTCTCTGTGAGGGAAAGCGCGACGTACGCCTACTGGAACGGTTCTACGAACGACGAGACGGATCGGTCTCGTTCGACACCTTCCACGGTGAACGACACGAGTCGAGCGAACTGAAGAGCGTCGAAGGGAACGAGTTGCGACGGTTCACGGGGCGTCGGAACGACGACGACGTGTTTCTGAAGTCCGAAGGTGGTGTCGAGGAGCTCAAACCGCTGCTCGTCCGACTCGCACGGCCGTTCTTCTACGAGTGGCAGGTCGATGTCTGTCTCGTCGTTGACCTGGACGAGCGAGACCACGACCGCTGGGACGAGACGAGTGACACCGACCGGTACGACGACCTCGTCTCGGACCTCGACGAACGTGTCGGCGGTATCTACGGCCGTGAGTCGGAAGTCGAACACGAGCAGTTCTATCGGAAGGGGAGACACCTACTCGCCAGTTCGATGCTGTTCGACATCGAGCGTCACGAGCCCACCGCCTTCGACGTGCTCGCGTTCCGGACGAGTCTGGAGGACGCCGCCGGAATCGCCGACGGTGACGACGACACGACGGAGGACGAGAAACTGGACGAGTTCCTGTCGGGAGAGGGCGGCGAGACGATACGGAGAGTCCTCTAGAACGGTCTACCCGTCGCCCGGCGTCACACCCGTCTCGTCACCCTCGGCGAGGTCCCGGCGCATCGCCATCTCGAACCACGGGCACAGGCGCAACTGGCGGTAGAAATCGGGGTTGTCGTGGAGGTGCTCGTAGTCGGCCCACAGCAGCCCGGCGATCTCCTCCTCGTCGGGGTCCAGGGTGGTGTCGGTGAGCGTCACCTTCAGGACGGCACACACCTCCCACTCCAGCCCGGCGTTCTCGTAGTAGCGTTTGTACTCGAAGCGATCCGTCACGCGCAGGTCGTCGTACTGGTCCGGCGTCACGCCCAACTCCTCCTCGAGTCGCTGGCGGGTCGCTTCCTCCTGACTCTGGCCCTCGACCGGGTGGGAGGCGACGGTGCCGTCCCAGCAGGTGTCCCACAGACGCTTGTCGTGGGCGCGCTGGGCCAACAGGATGCGCCCCTCCTCGTCGAACACGAGACAGGTGAACGCGCGGTGACGGATCCCGTCGCCCGTGTGGGCGTCGAGGCGGTTGACGGTTCCCTGTGGCTCGTCGTCGGAGTCGACGGCGATCACGTCCTGGAGGGCGTTCTCGTGGGCCGGTTCCGTGGCGTCCGTGCCACCGTCGGCGGCGTCGTCGGCGCTCATACACGTATCGACGAGGAGACGTATGAAGGTTTCTTCGATCCGTGCGAGACGGCGAGCCCGTGGGTCACGGCAGCCGACGCCACGAGCGCCGGTCGCGGCGGGCCCGTCACCCCAGCCGCTCGTCGAGGATCAGCCGCGTCTTCGTCCCCTCTACGTCCTCGACCTCGCGGGCCCGCGAGATCAGCTCGTTGACAGCCGCGGTGTCGACGCAGTCGACGACCAGGACGATGTCCTCCTCGCCGGAGACCTGCCAGACGAAGTCCACCTCCGGCCAGTCCGCCAACTCGTCGGACACCTCGCCGGTGTCGACGTTCATGTCCACGCTGATCTCCACCATCGCCTTCACGTTCCCCGTCCGCGTCGTGACGGTGAACCGTTCGATCACACCCTCCTCCGTCATCCGGTCGACCCGGTTCCGGACGGTGCCTTCGCTCGTCCCAACGTCCTCGGCGATCTCCGTGTACGGCGTCCGTGCGTCCCGTCGCAGCCGGTTGAGGATCTCTCGGTCCAAGTCGTCCATACACGTCCGTGATCCCCGACGGTGAAACCGATTACGAAATTCGTAACTCGTTTCGAACGACACAGTTATCACGGGTCGGTCCGTGCGTGTCTCGTAATGACGGACGCGTTCCTGGCACTGGCGGACGGTCGCGTGTTCGAGGCACGCTGTCGTGCGCCGGGTCGCGCCCGCGGCGAACTGGTGTTCACGACCGCGTACACTGGGTACGAGGAGTCGTTGACGGACCCCTCCTACGAGGAGCAGGTGCTCACGTTCTCGTACCCGTTGGTCGGCAACTACGGCGTCCGATCCGAGCGGTTCGAGTCCGACCGCGTCCACCCGAACGCCGCCGTCGCGCGGGAGTTCACCGACGACGTGGCCGACTGGCTCGCGGACGCGGACGTGCCGGCGATCGACCACCTCGACACCCGCGCGATCGTCACCAGCGTCCGCGAGGAGGGGGCGATGGCGTGTGGGATCGCCGCCGGTCCAGCGGCTACACCCGCCGACGCCCGTGCGGAACTCGACGCCGCCGAGCCGATGTCGGCGCACACGGAGATCGGCGCGCAGGTGTCGACCCCGGAGCCGTACACGGTGTCTGGCGAGGCGGGCGGTGCCGACGCCGACGTGGCGCTCGTCGACTGCGGTGCGAAGGGGTCGATCGCCGAGTCGCTCGCGGAGCGCGGTGCGGACGTCCACGTGCTCCCACACGACGCGACGGCGGCCGACGTGCGGGCTCGCGACGCCGACGTGTTGTTCGTCTCGAACGGGCCGGGCGACCCGGCGACGTACGACGCCGCGGAGGCACTCGTCGACGAGTTCCTCGACGAGCTGCCGATCGCGGGGATCTGTCTCGGCCAACAGATCGTCGCCCGCGCGGTCGGCGGCGAGACGGAGAAGATGTCGTTCGGACACCGCGGCGTCAACCAGCCGGTGCGGGACCTCGAGACGGACCGCGTCGTGATGACGACTCAGAACCACGGCTACTCCGTCGCCGACCCCGGGCCGCTGGAGGTGACGCAGGTGAACGTCAACGATGGCACCGCCGAGGGACTCGACCACGACGAGTGGAACGTACTCACGCGGCAGTACCACCCGGAGGCCAACCCCGGCCCGCACGACTCGCTGGGGTTCTTCGACGACGTGCTCGCGACGGTCGCCGACTCGCGTCGAACGGTCGCGGCCGACTGAGTTCACTCCGGTTCGCCGAACGTCGCCGCCCCGGCGTCGCGGAACGCGTCTCCAGTCCACTCTTCGTCCCTAGTGAGTGTCTGTAGATCGGGTGGTCTCGCGACGAGGTGAATCTCGCTGCCCGACCGGGACACGTCGAACGTCGTCCCCGCTTCGAGTGCGAGATCGTCACGGAGTGTCTCCGGGATCGTCAACCGGCCACGACCGTCGATCCTCACGGTCCCGTACGACTCACTGTCTCCGTCGTCTTCGGGTCGCTTCATCGTCTCTCGGGAGTTACTGCTGTTCCACGATCCACTTAGAACTGTGTGCCGTCGTGTACTCGGTCTGGATTCAGTCGACATCGATACCCACGAGTCGGGTGTGGTGTGTGGGTGGACAGTCGAAGGCGGGACTACTCACGTCGAGAACGGAGAGAAGCCGCGACCGCCCGCTAGATCACTCGATGTGGCCTTCGTCGCGCAGTTGGTCCGCGTCCTGCTCGTCGTAGCGCCACTCGATGTCGGCCTTCTCGTCTTGCCAGTCCCACGGGTCCGCCAGCACCACGTCGCCCTCTTCGATCCAGACGCGGTACTTCATGCGCCCGGGGATGCGCCCGAGCCGTTCCGTGCCGTCCTGGCACCGGAGCTGCACGTGATTCCCGCCGTCGTGGCGGGTGACGACGGCGAACTGCTCGTCGCCACTCGGCATGCGGAGGTTCTTCCGCTGTGTCTCTTCTGTCACTACCGTCCCGACGCGCTCACGCCGGATAAGTCCCGCGACACTCGTGGTACCGTGTGCCGTGACTCCGCCGACGGGCTCGGTCGCGACGAGGGTGACGGCGCACGACGACCGCGACGCGGGTGACCGTCGCGACCGGGTCACACGAACGGGACCGACGATCCGTCTCGGTGACCCTCACTCGGGAGCAGCCGGAAACAACCCGACTCGAGCGAGCCGACGCGACGGGCCGCCGACACCAGAACCCATATGACGCTGCCCGGCGAAGGTTCGGGTCGTGACGAAACGCCACGTCGACCTCCCGGCAGACGCGGAGTCGGGAGTCTCGGAGTTCGTCGAACGGGTCGACGAGCGACTCGCCTCCGACGAGGACACCTGTGCCGTCGTCCGCGAGACGCTCGTCGACCTCTTCGGAGACCGGGAGGCGTACGACCGCTGGCAGGCCGGCGGCGAGGTGACGCCGGCCGAGCGGGTGCGACTCCAGGGGTACGACCCGTGTAACGCCACCCTGGAGTCGGAGTACTACGCCGAGAAGGACGAGGATCGGTTCCAGGAGTCGAAGTACCTCCAGTGGCTCTGGCGACAGTTCGACGCGACGCCGATGGCGGACAACATCGCGTTCGCGCTCCGGTTCCGCCAGATGCTCGCGAACCACCTGTTCGCGGAGTGTGGTGACGACTGCCGGTTCTTCAAGGGAATCACGTTCACCTACGGCCACAACATCACCGTCGGGGACAACGTCGTGATCCACGACGACGTACACCTGGACGACCGCGGGGAGTTGACCATCGGCGACCGCGTGTCGATCGCCGACTCGACGCACGTCTACTCGCACGACCACGACGTGGTCGACCAGACGGAGGTGTACAACTACCACACCGTGCTGGAGGACGACGTGCGCCTCGGCTTCGACTCGATGGTCCGCGCCGGCTCGCGTGTCGGTCGCAACGCGATGCTGGGTGCGAAGGCGATCCTCCAGGGGGACGTGCCCGCCCACCACGTCGCCGTCGGGACGCCGGCACGCAGCGTCCGGGTCAAGCCCGGCTGGGAGTCCGTCGCCGAAGATGTCGGCGACCGGCTGCCGGACGAACGCGAGGAGCGTCGGCTGGCACACACGCTCCCGGAGACGTTCGACGAGTTCGACGAGTTCGGGCGCGACGTGGAGCCGCCGGACGCGGGGGGCGGCGAGTCGGACACCGGAGAGGGCGACGGCGAGGAGGCCGACACGGAGAGTGTCGAGGCGGACGGCGGGCGGGCGGTCGACGCCAGCGAGGAGTGAACTCGCGGCGGCGGGCGGCTCGTAGTTCTGTCGCGGGTGTACTCGGTCGTCTCGTTCGTCGAGTGTCACAGTCGGTCGTCTCGTTCGTCGAGTGTCACAGTCGGTCGTCTCGCTCACCGAGCGAACGGAGTCACCGAGCGTCGTCTCACACCGGCGGGGCTGGACGACGCGTCCCGAGTGCCGCCCGTCGGAGACGGACCGCAACGGACAACTGGGGGCCGGGCGAGGGTCAGCGTGTGCATCTGGGAGTCGTCGGACTCGGGCGGATGGGACAGATCGTCGTCGAGCGCGTGCTCGATGCGGGTCACGGCGTGGTGGCGTTCGACCTCGACGCGACCGCGACCGCGACGGCGGCGGAGGCGGGCGCGGAGCCGGCCGACTCGGTCGGAGACCTATGTGACCGGCTCGCCGCCGCCGGCGACGACGCGTCGCTCGCGGTCTGGCTGATGGTGCCGGCCGGCGACGCCGTCGACGCGACGCTGGCGGAGTTGGAGCCACACCTCGACGCCGACGACGTGGTCGTCGACGGCGGGAACTCCCACTTCGAGGACTCCGTCCGGCGCGCCGAGACGACGGACGCGGCGTACCTGGACTGTGGCACCTCCGGCGGCCCCGCGGGCGCCGAGTTGGGCTTCTCGCTGATGGTCGGTGGGCCGGCGACCGCCTACGAGCGCCTCGAACCGGTGTTCGACGCCGTCGCGATCGGCCCCGACGGACACGACCGGATGGGACCGAGTGGGTCGGGCCACTACGTGAAGATGGTCCACAACGGCGTCGAGTACGCGCTGATGCAGGCGTACGGCGAGGGGTTCGAACTGCTCCACCGAGGGCGGTACGACCTCGATCTCGAGACCGTCGCCCGGACGTGGAACAACGGCGCGGTGATCCGGTCGTGGCTGTTGGAGCTGTGTGAGGAGGCGTTCCACGAGGAGGGGTCGGACTTGGGCGACGTGGCCGACCACGTCGCGGGCGGCTCTACGGGCACGTGGACCGTCCAGGAGGCGTTGGAACAGGAGGTGCCGATGCCGTTGGTGTACCAGGCGTTGGCCGAGCGGTTCGACTCCCGAGAGGACCGGTTCGCACGGCGACTCGCGAACCGACTCCGGTACGGGTTCGGTCGCCACGAGGTCCGCCGACGCGAGGAGTGACCGGCGGCGCGAACCGCCTGACTGCGGTCGGACGGTCGCGGTTCTCGTCGGGCGGGAGGCGGGCGGCTAATCACAACCCTATTCAATCCCCGTGTCCAACCCGCTCGCATGGTAGACCCCGTGGCACTCGGGTCGGGCGCGGCTCTCGTCGTCGTGTTCGTCGTGCTCCACTACGCCCGCGGAACGGGCTGGGAGCCGACGGGTGACATCTCCGACGAGGTGCTGGAACGCCGGGCCGCGACCGTCGAGGAGACCGACTTCCCCGAACCGGGCAACCGTGCCATCGGCGGCGGCGGTGTCGCCGCCGGCGCGGTGCCGGCCGGCGAGGACGGCGAACTCGCCGAGGGCGAGGCGGCCGTCGAGGAGGAGGCCGGCCCCGGCGACATCCCCGAGGACGAGGTGGAGTACTTCGAGGTGGAGTTCGCCAAGGAGGGCGAGACGATCGAGGTCGCCAACGACGAACCCCTGCTCGATCAGGGAGAAGACGAGGGGATGGATCTCCCGTACGCTTGTCGGCAGGGACAGTGCGTCTCGTGTGCCGGCCAGATCACGACCGGTGGCAACGCCGAGGACTACGTCGAACACGACGACCAGCAGATGCTCGGCGACGCCGAGTTGGACGACGGCTACACGCTGACCTGCGTCGCCTACCCCCGCGACGACTTCACCATCGAGACGGGCGAGGCACCCTAAGACGGACACCTCCGGACGCAGACGCACGTCTCGGACTGCGACTCGAATCCACCGAAGCCGAGCCGTTCTCTTCGTCTTCCTCTCCAGTCTCGACAGGGCCACCGAGGACGGACCGTCCGTCCACGATCCGCTCGTGATCCGCCGCCACTCGTCTCGCGAGTGTGTCGTGTGTACCACCCGTCTCGCGAGTGTGTGTCACGGCGTCCCGGTGGATCGGAGTGTTGAAACCCGTCGTCGCCACACCCACTGACGGACGGATCTGTCGTGTCCGTGTCACGACCGTCGGACGACTCGCTCACCTCCGGGGACCTCGCGAGACCCATGTTCGCGCTGGCGTGGCCCATCGTCGCCACCCAGCTGTTGCAGGTGGCGTACAACCTCGCGGACACGGTGTGGCTCGGCCGGTTCTCGACGGACGCGGTGGCGGCGATCAGCCTCGCGTTCCCGCTGATCTTCCTGTTCATCTCCGTCGGCGGCGGGTTCAACGTCGCGGGCTCGACGCTGGTCGCACAGTACACCGGGGCCGACTCGGAGGGGTCGGCCGGGACGGTGGCGGGTCAGACGATCGGGTTCATCACCGCCATCGCAGTGACGGTCGGGATGTTGGGGTACGTACTCACCGTACCGCTGTTGAACGTGCTTCCGTCTTCGCCGGCGACGGCGGGACAGGTGATCCCGTTGGCCGCGGAGTACATGCGGGTGTTCTTCGCCGGTCTCCCGTTCCTGTTCGGATTCTTCGTGTTCTCGTCGCTGATGCGCGGCTACGGCAACACGCGAGCGCCGATGATCGTGATGGCGATCTCCGTGCTCGTCAACGTCGTCATCGACCCGATCCTCATCTTCGGCGTCGGCCCGGTGCCGCGACTCGGCGTCACCGGCGCGGCGTTGGCGACGGTGATCTCTCGGGGCATCGCGACCGTGATCGGGCTGTACGTGCTGTTGTTCACCTCGGCGGGCCCGAGCGTGTCGCTGCCGGACTTCTTGCCGCGGTACGAGTACGTCCGCGAGATCGTCACCGTCGGGGTCCCCTCGGCGGCCGAACAGTCCGCGAGCGCGCTGGGGTTCATCACCCTGACCGCCATCGTCGTCACCTTCTCGCCGGAGGTGGTCGCCGCCTACGGGCTGGGGAACCGACTGGTGTCGCTGGTGTTCCTCCCCGCGCTCGGACTCGGGCGGGCGACGAACACCATCGTCGGGCAGAACCTCGGCGCTGGAAAGCCGGAGCGGGCCGAGCGGGCGGTGTGGCTCGCCGTGAAGGCCGCGACCGCGGTGATGCTCGTCGTCGCGGTACTCGCGTGGCTGTTCGCGGAGCCGATCGTGAACCTGTTCATCGCGACCGGGACGGAGGCGGGCGCGGAGACGATCCGCTTCGGCGGCGAGTACCTCCGGACGCGGGCGTTCGAGTTCGGCTTCATCGGGCTCCTCCAGGTGACACTCGGCGCGTACCGTGGTGCGGGCAACACGAAGACCGCGTTGGGGTTCTCGCTGGTCGCGCTGTGGCTCGGACGCGTGCCCATCGTCTACGGGTTGGCGATCCTGCAGGGGTTCGGCCCCGCCGGGATCTGGATCGGGATGGCGGCCGGACAGATCCTCGGTGCGATCGCCTCGGGGCTGTGGTTCACCCGCGGCACCTGGAAGTCCGCGGTGATCGACGACGACACTGTCGGGACGGAGGCAGACGAGTCGAGCGAGGGCGAGTCGGACGCGGAGCGTGTGCCCGAGACTGGTGAGGAGTCTCCGGGTGAGACGGGCGCCGCCGCACCCGTGGAGTCGGACACCACCGAGTCACAGGTCGACGGGTCGCAGACGGACGAGTCGTTCGTCTCGACGGAGTTCGTCGCCGAGGGAGGAGACGGGACGGGGGACGAGGCGTCGGGGAGTGACGAGACGTGAGCCGGTGGCGACGGCGTCGGCGTGCGAGTGGCACGTCTCGTGGTGATCGAAGCCTTCAAACGGATCACTGGAGTAGGTGATCACGAGGGCGGCTAGTTCAGCGGACAGAACACTTGGTTCCGGACCAAGGGGTCGGGGGTTCGAATCCCTCGCCGCCCGTACAGCGAGTTCTCGAACGGAGTGAGAGACCGAGCGCACCGGCACGAGGATTCGAACCCTGCCAGTCGCAGCGGCCGAGTGGAACGAGGCCGACCGTCTGGCTCCGGTTCGAATCCCTCGCCGCCCGTTGCGAGGTTCGAGCGAAGCGAGAACCTCGGCTGGCGAGTGGAGAACAGAGTGACCCGCGACCCCGTGGAACGAGCCCGCGAGCGCCGCGGGCGGGCGAGTGACCTGCAGCGAGTTCTCGAACGCTTCGTGGTACGAGTGGTCCCTTCAGTTCGCGGCCGTCGGTCTCTGCTCGTGCCGAACCACTGGTGATCAGCTGTACTCGTCTCCAACTATCGACCCACTGAACAGGCTTCCTAGGAGGAACAAGAACGAGGTCCGGACTGCGTACCGTGCGGGGAGCGTCTCCCAGACAGTCGTCACAGCGGTGTACATCACGAACAGGCCCGGAACGCCGATCGCCACCAGGAAGACGACGGAGCCCAGTGCGACGACGGGGTTGGCGATTCCAATCACGATCAGAAAGATGAGGAGACGGAGCGCGATGAGCCCGACGGCGAAGAGTGTGACACCGAACGCGATCTCGATAGTGTTCATCGACGGCTGAGGTACCCAGTCGACCCCCGTGCTCGCCACCCCCACTGCGAGAACGATGTTTGCGAGGAAGGCTACAATCACAGAAAACCACTTGATCGAACTCCGTGCTGTATCGGCCTTTGTCGCCGAGTTTTGCATGGTGATCGGAGCGTAGAATCAGAAGCAAAAACTCCTTTCGAATTGTGAAATCTGTCACTGTCTCGCCAAGTAATGTAACACAGCCCAGAATCATCTCCAGGGACACGAACTAAGCGCTCGACTCTGGACAGTCGTCCAGACAGGCGTGGACGAATCGCCGCCGACCCCAGTGCGTGACGTGTAGAGACTACCCTCGGCCGCAGTACGCCGACTCACGCGCCAGGGTCGGACGGAAGGTGTGTCTCGTCGCCCGGTGCCGTGGCCCTCGGAGTGGGACACGAAACACGAGCGGAACGAGAACTACGGACGACGACAGCCAACGCGCAGGCTCGCGAGCCCGTGGAACGAGCCCGCGAGCGCCACAATCGGGTGGGTGAGCGGCAGCGAGTTCTCGGACGTGTGGGGTCCGAGTCGCTGATCACTGTCTTCTATCTCTCTATTCGTCCAGAACCGTTGGTGGTCAGGTGTTCCCGTCCCCTGCCAGTGTCCCACTGAACAGGCTTCCCAGCAGGAACAGGAACGACGTCCGGACGGCGTACTGTGCTGGGAGTGTCTCCCAGACGGTCGACGCGGCGGTGTACAACACGAACAGACTCGGAACTACGACGACCCCGAACACGGCTGTCAAGGCCAGTCCGGCCACTGGATTGGCCGTTCCGACCACGAACAGGAGAACGAGGAGGCGGAGTACGAACAGTCCCAGGGCGAAGAGTAGGACGCCGAACGCGAGCTCGACCGTGTTCATCGACGGCTGCGGCACCAAGTCGACCACCGTGCTCGCCACCCCGACTGCGAGCACGAGGTTCGCGAGGAATGCCACGATGAGGGAGAGGCTCTTCAACATATCCCGTACGACATCGCCCTCCGTCGTCGACTTCGACATGGCGTCTGGTAACTTGATACAGTCATTAAATTTCTTTTGAAATACACAAAGCGGCCGTCTTGTCGTCTAGTAATTCGTCGACAGAGTGGAATCTTCTCTGGAAACCCGGTTCCAAGTCGACAGAGGACGGTCGTCCAGACGGCCGCACGGACGGATTGCCGTCGAGCGTTGTGCGAGACGTGCGGAGACTCTCCCCGATCACAGTAGGTCGATCTTCGCTCCACGACTCCGACGGGGGGTCTGTCTCGCGGCTCAGTACGGCGACTCTTCGAGTGAGAGACGGAATTCGAGCGAGTCGAGACCCGTAGACGGCGACGGGAGGTAGTGTTCAGACAAGGCCGAATCGTCGGGTGTGACCACCACTCGGGAAGCGGCGCCCGAACCCGCCCCGTACAGCATCTCACTCCCACCCTCGTCGCTTGCTCTGCTCACTCCTCTCTCGCGAGTCTCTCGCGCGGCATCCACAGCTGTCGGTTCGTTCGAACCCAACCTGGCAAGAGGCCAACGGACTCACAAATCTGGAACCGATCCGTCGCTCACTCGACCGCGAGCAGACGGGGTAACTCCGTCGGCCGTGCGATCCGACAGAGGGTGTAGGCGACGCCGGCGAGGCCGTCGTACAGCGTCGGGTTCGGGTACGCCTCGTCGCGTCCGAGTAGTCGGACGGCACTGTCTCCCGAGGGTGTGGGACTACGCGACCCCCGAGATCGGCCGCCGTAGCCCGACCAACGGCGCCGATTCCCACCTCTGTGTCGACGAGCAGCGTCTCGACTCCCCGAGCGTCCCACGACAGAGGTGGTCGGTGTGTGCCGTCCCGCTGGCGGCGACCGCCTCGCGCCGACTGTACTCGTCGGCGACCCACGTCCGGTTCTCGAAGACCACCGCGTCGCGAGCGTCGCCACGCCGGCACGGCGCACCGTGTCGAACTGGCGGCCTCTTTCGGGGGCTGTCCGCCTCCGGCTCGGGACCGTACCCGGTCCCGCTCGGTCCGGTCGTGCCGGTGCCGAGCGACACCGACACAGTCGGCACGACAACACGTCTGTCTGCGAGAGATCCACGCTCGACTCGCTGGAACCGGACCGCGAGCCGATGTACCTCCACCTACGAGAGACTGGGTTCCAGTCGGCTCCGGCCGGGGTTAACACGTTAACCGAGTGAACTATGTTGTACAGCGAGTGTGGTGAGACACCGCATGCGTAGACGAGACGTACTTCAGACGCTGGGGACGGCGGTGACGGCGACGACAGTCGGCACACTCCCGACGACGGCGGCGGAGGGTACCTACACAGACGAGTACTACGACGGACTCCACTACACGAAGTACGTCCCGTCCGGGGCCAGCGGCGGCGAACCGCTCCTCGTGATGCTCCACGGCTGTTCGCAGGAGCCGGACGAGTTCGCGGCGGCGACGGGGATGAACGACGTGGCCGAGCGGGAGAACGCGGTCGTGGTGTACCCGGACCAGTCGTCGTTCGCGAACGGCTTCGACTGCTGGAACTGGTACTACGACTACAACACGGCTCGCGGCAGCGGCGAGGGGGCGTCGATCACGAACGTCGCCCTGCGTGCGGTCGACCGGGAGTCGCTCGACCGCGACCGGATCTACCTCGCGGGCTTCTCGGCGGGTGCGGCGATGGTCCCGAACCTGCTGGCCTCCTACGCCGACGTGTACGCCGCCGGTGGGGTCCACTCCGGGCTGGAGTACGACGCCGCCGAGACGGCGACCGGTGCGACGGGGGTGATGGCGTTCGGCGGGCCGAACCCGTACGACCAGGGCGAGCAGGCGTACCGGTCGATGGTCGACGACGAGATCGTCGATCGCGTGCCGACGGTCGTGGTCCACGGCACGGACGACGACACCGTCGACGTGGTGAACGGCGACCAGGTGCGCACACAGGCGGTGGAGACGAACGACCTCGTCGACGGCGCCGACGACGAGAGCGTGAACACGGAGCCGGACGACCGCGTGTACGACTCCGAGGGTGGGTACGACTACCGCCGAGACAGGTACACGGACAGTCGGGGGCGCGTGAACGTCGAGTACTGGCTGGTCGAGGGGATGGGCCACGAGTGGGCCGGTGGCGACACCGGCGAGTACGTCGCTCCCGACGCGCCGTCGGCCAGCGACGCCCTGTGGTCGTTCTTCGAGCGCTGGTCGCTGTAGCCGGTGATGCCGGAGCGGCAGGCCGCCGGGACGGCGGGACGGCAGACCAGTGAGACGACGGGACGGCCGGACGGCGGAGCGATGGGCAGGCGAACGCCGGAACGACAGGGCGGCGAGGCGGTGGCTCCGGCAGATACATCCGGGGGACGCACCTACCCGGAGCCGATGACCGTCCTGAGCGACGTGATGGAGGACTACATCAAGGCGATCTACGTCTTGGAGGAGGAGTCCGGGCCGCCCGTCGCGACCTCCGCCATCGCCGAGCGTGTCGACAAGACCGCGCCGACGGTCACCAGCATGCTCGACACGCTCGAAGACCGCGGTGTGGTCACCCGCGAGAAGTACGAGGGGACGGAGCTGACCGAAGAGGGACGGACACTCGCCATCGAGGTGTTGCGCCACCACCGGCTGTTGGAGGCGTACCTCGCGGAACACCTGGACTACTCGTGGGACGAGGTCCACGACGAGGCCGACACCCTCGAACACCACATCAGCGAGGAGTTCGAGCGGCGGGTCGCCGAGGTGTTGGGCGACCCCGCGGTCGACCCACACGGCGATCCGATCCCGAGTGCGGACCTCGAACCGCCGACGGAGGCCCCGACGGTGCCGTTGTCGTCGTGTGAGACGGGCGACCGGATCGTCGTCGCGCGGGTCGACGACCGCGACGACGACGACCTGGCGTACCTCGCGGACGCCGGGATCACGCCCGGCACGCAGGTGGTCGTCTCCGACGTGGCGCCGTTCGGGATGGTCACCGTCGCCGTCGACGACGCCGAGCAGAGTCTCCCCGAGTCCGTCGCCGACTCCATCGCCGTCGCCCCCGCGGACCAGGCCGACGAGATCGACGAACAGCCGTCCGGTGCCGACGCCTGACGCGACGACCGTCTCCTCGTCTCGACGACACCCGTCCCGACAATCTTCGTCCCGACGACACTCGTTCCGACGACATCCGTCCCGACGACCCTCGTCCCGACAGTCTTCGCCCCGACGACACTCGTCCCGACGACCCCCGTACCGACGCCCGTCCCAGCCTGGACACCTTTTTACCGCGGGCCGCGGACCGTCGTGCGTGGCGACGACACTCGCCGTGACGCTCGCCGCGGGCGTCGCCTTCGGATTGACGCTGGCGGCGCCGCCGGGCCCGATGAACGCGATCATCGCCGAGGAGAGCGTCCTCCACGGGTGGGGTGCGGGGTTCCGTGCCGGGCTCGGAGCGGCAGCCGCCGACGGCGTCTTCTTCGTCCTCGCGGCGTTGGGTGTCGTCGGCTTCGTCGACGAGTTCCCCGTCGTCCGCGGCACGATGGTCGGTGTCGGCGGCCTGCTCATGTTGTACTTCGCCTACGGCGCGGCGACCGACGCCGGGCTGTTCGCCGCACTCCGCGGGCGTGGCGAGGTCTCGGTCGGGTTCTTCGAGACGGACTCGGCGGACGAGACTGGCGGAGCGTCGGCGGAGATCGAGACCCCGTCGACGGAGACACCCGCGACGGCGTCGGAGACGTCGACCGCCGACGCCGGGGGACTCGTCGCGGGAACGGGGTTCCAGAAGGCGTTCGTCCTGGCGCTGACCAACCCTTACCAGGTGTTGTTCTGGCTGACGGTGGGGGTCGGCCTGCTCGACCCCGGTCGGATCGACGTGTTCGCCGCCGCGGAGGTGGAGGCACTCGCCGGGACACTCGTCGTCGAGACCGGGAGTCCGGCGCTGATCGTCGGCTTCTTCGGCGGCATCGGCGTCTGGATCACCGGCTTCCCCGGCGCACTCGTCACCGCACGCCGTCGAGTGAGCGCCCTCGCCCCGGTGGTCGCCGTCGGCTCTGCGCTCGTGTTGGCCGGGTTCGGCGTCGCCTTCCTCGCCGACGCCGCCGGGACGCTCGGCGGCGTGGTCGGGTGACGCGGGATCGTCACGCGAGTGTCCGGCCGCAGCGACCTGCTCGCCTGCCACCGCGGCGCTCGGCTCAGACCGTGTCGAGGACGCCCAGCACCGTCTCGATCTCCTCTCGGCCCGGGTCGTGCTCGCTGCCGTCGCGGTCGGACGCGCGGTGGTCGGCGACGCTGCGGGCCATCGCCTCCCGGAGGGGCGTCGACTCCCACCCGAGCGCGGCGAGTCGGTCCGTCGCCAGCACGTGCGGGTACTCTCGGTAGAGAATAAAGTCGTCCACGGAGAGGTCCGCGGCCGCCAACTCGCGTTCGCTGGCGTGGACGACCTCCACCTCGGTGTCGGCCACGTCGGCGATCAGTTCCACCATCTCCTCCATCGTCACGAGGCGGCGGTCGCCAACGTTGTACGCCGCGCCCGGCTCGCCGGACTCGGCGACGATCCGCAACGCCGAGGCGACATCCTCGACGTACGCGCGGTGCCAGACGTTGTCCCCGTCGCCGGGGACGACGACGCGATCCTCGGTCAACACGCGGTCGATCCAGTAGTCGAGTCGCTCCGTGTAGTCGTCCGGGCCGTAGACGATACACGGCCGGACGGCGTAGGCGTTCACCCCGTCCGCCGCCGCGTCGGCGACGATCCGGTCGCCCTCGGCCTTCCGGTTGCCGTACGTCTCGCCGCTCTCGTCGACCGCCTGTTCGTCCGTACACGACTCCAGCGCGGTCACACCCTCGCGTTTCGGGATCTCCTCGTCGGCGTAGGCGGCGCCCGAGGAGACGTACACGTAGCCGTCGACGTCGTCGAACACGTCCACCGCCACCGACACGTCGCTCGGGTGGTACGCCACCATGTCGAAGACGTAGTCGGGCTCGACGGAGAGCTTCGCCGTCCGGAGTGCGGTGCGATCCGTGCGGTCCCCCTCGACGTGGGCGACCCTGTCCGTCTCGGCGAACGGGTTGTCGTGGTTGCCGCGGTTGAACAACGTCACGTCGTAGTCGTGTGCCAGCAGGTCCTCGACGAGGTGGCGGCCGATGAACCGCGTGCCGCCGATCACGAGTGCTGTGTCTGTCACACGCGGTGGTGGGCCGGTGCGGGTGTGAAGGCTACGGTGTCGGCGCGACCGTCGCGGCGCGGGTCGTGGTCACCGGTGTCGTCGGGTTCAGGTCGACTTCTGCCACCGGCGCGGTCGGCCCCTGCGGCTGGTCACCGTCGACTCACGGCTCGCGCTCGGCGACGGCTCGCACCACCTCACACAGCGACGCGGCCGCGAGGTCGAGCAGTTCCGCCCCGCGCTCGGCGTCGCCCGCCGTCGGGTCGCCGACGACGCCGTTCTCGGTGAACGCGTCGCTGTCGTGGGTGAGGTTCACCCCGCGGACCCACTCCCCCCAGCGGTCCGCGGCGTCCGCGGCCGCCGCCGCGACGCGATCTTCGCGAATCGACTCGGGCGTCGTGTGTCGCAGGAGTGCCGTCTCCAGCGGTCCGGCGTGGCCCATGTCGCTCCCGTGGTCGCCCACGGCCTCGAACCAGGTGAACGCGACCGCGTACGGCCCGGTCTCGGACCGCGAGAGCTCGCGGGCGACCTCCGCGAGCGCCTCGACGTTGCCGCCGTGGCCGTTGACGAACACGACGCGGTCGACGCCGTGTGTGGCGAGACTCTCGGCGGTCTCGCGGACGTACGACCGGAACGTGTCCGGGGAGACCCACAGCGTCCCCGGGAACGCGCGGTGTTCCTCGCTGACGCCGACGTGGATCGGCGGCGCGACGACGACACTCGGCGGCTCGTCCGACGAGTCGTCGGCCGCGTTCTCGTCGGGCCGTCCGTCGACCGCCGTCCCCTCCGGCACGTCGTCGTCTACCTCCCCGCCGAGTCGCTCGTCGGCCGCCTCCGCGACCGCGACGGCGTTCAGCGTGTCCGTCCCCAGCGGTGCGTGTGGGCCGTGCTGTTCGGTGCTCCCGACCGGCACCAGCGCCACGTCCGGCGCCGCCGCCTCGAACTCCGTCCACGTCGCCTCCGAGAGGTTCACACGCCGACTCCGGGGGCGAGCCTCTTGAACCTCAACGGTCTACTCGGAGCCGCAGACGTGACGAGTTGGCGGAGCCGCAGACGCGACTCCCCGTCGTTTCAGCCTACAACACGCCCATCTCTTCGAGCCGCTCGGGGAGGTACGTCTCCGTCACGAAGTCGAGCCCCTGGGAGGCGAGCGACTGCTGTTCGGCCTTCTTCTCGATGTCGAGTTGGAGTTCGATCTGCTCCTCCCAGAAGTCCGTCTGGAAGCGCGGGTCCTCCAACTCCGACTCCAAGGCGTTCACGTCGGAGTCCGACAGCGGGTCCGTCGGCAGATCGTAGTCGACGATGTCCTGCGGGCGGATGCCGACGTACCGCGCCTCCGGCGTCGCGAGGTACTCCGAGAGGTGCGCCGACTTGATCGAGCCGTACGCGACGGAGCCGTAGATCCGGTACGACCACGGGTCACCGTCCGTGAACACGAGGATCGGCACGTCGAGTTCGTCGTGGACTCGCTTGGTGATCCGACGGGTCGCGCGCGCCGGCTGGCCCTTCAGGTGGATCACGAGACAGTTGTACGCCTCGTCGAACCCGTTCTCGACGAGTCGGTCCCGCATCCCGCCGGTCTCGACGGCCAGCGCGAAGTCGATGTCGTCGTCGAGGAACTCGATCATGTCCGGGTTGTTCGGGATCTGGTAGCCCCCTTCGCCCACGTCCTCCTGACAGTGGATCACGCGCTCGCCGCGGCGGGTCTGCTCGCGCAACTCCAGGGGCCCCATCAGCGTCGCCCCGGACTCCTCGGGACGCATGTGGAAGTCCTCGCGGGTCACCCCGGAGACGATCTCCAAGTCCTCGACCAACTGGTTCGACTCGTCTTGGCTGTCGAACTGCGCCTCCTCGGTGTCCCACGACTCCGAGAGGTAGTACAACTCCCGCAGCGTCGAGGAGCGGTCCTCGGCGAGTTGCTTGTCGAGGAACTCGACGGTGTAGATCGCCTTCAGGAGCTTGCGGGCCCCGCGGACGGAGTTGGCCGACCGCGTCGACGTGCGGTCGCCGTACACCCACACGTCGTCCTCCTCGCTGTACTCGATGTTGCTCTTCGTCCGCGTCGGCAGCGTCATCGAGGGAACGTCCCCCGACTCGAACTGTTCGTACAGCTCCGCCGCGAGGTCGATCAACTGCTCGCGGGCACGCTCTTCGTTCAGTGCGTCGTCCGTCTCCTCGGGTGTGGCGTCGTCGGTGCTCATTGTGTCTGTGTGTCGTGGTCGTCAGTCCGTCCCGCCGACGGTCAGCTTCTCGTCGGCCACCCCGTCGACGCTGACCTGGTGGGTCGCGTCCGTCGCCGCGGTGTACTCGATACTCGCCGTCTCGCCGCCCGGTACCTCCGGTGCCCACTTCAGGAACCACTCCCCGTCCATCTCCACGACGGTCACGGCCTCGGGCACGTCGCTCGGCTCCGCGTCGACGATCTCCGTCACGTCCGGCGCCTCCGTCGTGTCCGTGTGGTTACGGACCGACAGCGTCACCGTCTCCCCGTCACGTTCGCGCTCGACGGCGACGTTGTTCATGATCCGCGCCAGGGCGCCGCCGATCTCCGGCTCCTCGCGGTCCGTCACCTCCGCGACCTTCTCGGCCATCTCCGGGAGGATGCGACCGAGCACGTCCTGTTTCTGCCGCCGCTTGCGCAGCGAGCGACGCTCGTTGAGGAACGACTTCAGCTCGCGGGCCGCCTCGCGGATCGCGAGTTCGATCTCGTCTTCGATCTCCGGGACGTTGGCGACGGCGTCCTTCGACTCGCTGGTGAACGGCACGTTCGTGGAGGCGACGTGGATCGAGATCACCGCCGGCCCCTGTGGCACGCCGCTCCCGCCGGGCTGGTCGAGCCCGTAGTTGCGCCAGCCGATCCGTTTGACCACGTCCGTCGTCGCACACGCCCCGCGCTGGTACACCAGCGGGACGCGGTTCGCGAACCGCAACACGTCCACCTGGCCGCCGTCTTCGAGGTCGCCGCCGTAGGCGATCCCCGCCTCGACGACGAACGGGTCCCCGCCCGACACCTCCGCGTCTCGCGTCGCGGCGGCGTAGAAGTCCGCGTCGAACTCCTTGCGGAGCCCCTCCTCGACCAACTCCTCGGTGATCGGCGCGAGACAGTCCGTCGGCGGCGAGATCACGTCCGCGGCCCGCATCGCCTCCAACAGGTCCGAGGCGGTGTCGCGATCCGCCGCGACGGCGTCCACCTTCGGCGGGTCGTCCGGCACGGTCTCCATCCGCGCCCACAACGCCTCGGTGACGTTCTCGCGGGCCGTCTCCCCGAACGTCGCGTCGTCGTACTCCTCGGTGTCGACGGCCGCCCCCTCGACGAACGACGCGAGTCTGTCCCGGGTGAACCGGTGTGGGCCGCCGCCACCGGCCGGAGCGTCCTCCGCGCTCGCCCCGGCGATCCGACGGGCGAGCCGCTCGGCGACGCCCTGGACCACCGCGTCGTCCTTCTGTGTCGTCGTCGCGTCGTCGACGACCGTGTACAGGTCCGGCGTGAGCAGGTCCACCTCGTCGTCCGGGGCGAGGGCGGCGTCGCTCTCGCGGTGGCGACGGTCGGCCGCCGCCGGCACGTCGATCTCCTCGCCGTACGCCGTCAGCGCACCCCACGCCGCCGCGACGGCGTTGCCACGCACCGTGTCTCCGAAGGTGGTGTCGTACGCTTCCTCCACGTCGTCGGCGACCGTGTCGACGATCTCGACGACGCCGGAGTGGGTGGTCCGCTCGCGTTCCGCGAGCGTGTCGGCGACGCGCGCCGCGAAGTCGTCCGTCGCCGCCGCACCCTTGTTGGCGACCGACTCGTGGATCGCGCGTTCGAGGTCGACCGGCTCGTGGGTGGCCGGCGCCGACCACCCGAGTTCGCGGCCGTAGTAGCGGTCGCGGAACCCGTCGATGATCGACGCCGCTCCCTTCTGGCCGACGCGGGTGAACTCACCCTGGAGGAACCCGGACAGCGAGTACGACTCCGTCGCCTCCAGCATCTTGATCAGCGTCCCCAACTCGACCCCGTGCGGGTGTGGGAGGATCTCCTCCGTCTCGGCCGGGAGTTGCTCCGTCGCGCGCTCGAACTTCATCGGCTCCTCAAGCCCCGGCTCGACGAGTTCGATCCGTGCGTGTGGGTTGACGACGGCGGTCTCCTGGACGTAGTCGTGGAGTTGGGAGCGTGCCCGCATGTTCGCCTCCATCTCCAACTCGATCCGGGTGCCGTACCGGTCCCACGACCGCGTCTCCTCGCGTTTGATGTCCGGCTCGTTGGCGTCCGTGTCGATGATCAACTCGAAGTACTGCGCCTCCTCGCGACCGCGGGGCCGGGAGGTGATCTTCGCCGGCTTCCCGGAGGTGAGTTGCGAGTAGAGGACGGCCGCGGAGATGCCGATTCCCTGTTGCCCGCGGTTCTGCTCGCGAGCGTGGAACCGCGACCCGTACAGCAGCTTCCCGAACACCTTCGGCAGCTGTTCCTTGGTGATCCCGGGCCCGTTGTCCTCGATGACGAGCTTGTAGTAGTCCCCGAGATCCTCGATCTCGACGTAGATGTCGGGTTTGACGCCGGCCTCCTCGCAGGCGTCGAGTGCGTTGTCCACGCCCTCCTTGACCGCCGTCACGAGGCCTCGGGCACCCGAGTCGAACCCGAGCATGTGCTTGTTCTTCTCAAAGAACTCGGCGATGGAGATCTGCCGCTGGCTCTCGGCCAGCTCGTCGGCGATCCCCTCCTCCTCGCCGAGTGTCGACTGGAACGAGGTCATCTACGCCTCTCTACCGCGGCTCCGGCTAAAAGCGTGTGGACACCCGAGTGGAAGTGAAGCGCCGTCCCTCGGGAGACGGTGTCACTCGCCACACGTGCCGCCGCGGCCGAAACCCCCACCGGTTACGCACACCCGACGCCGCAACTCCCGGCAGTTGTCGCCGGGAGTTCGCACCGGGCTCCGGTCCGCTCTGTGTCGGCGCACAGTGTAGCGAGACACGCACACACGCTCTCGCGCGTGCGTGCGAGGGGTTTATGCCCGGAGAGGCACAAACAGTGGTAAGTTCCTATGTCAGGCGAAAGCGACTACGGAGCCGGGCAGATTCAGGTTCTGGAGGGCCTCCAAGCCGTCCGGAAACGACCGGCGATGTACATCGGCTCCACGGACGCACGCGGTCTCCACCATCTCGTCTACGAGGTCGTCGACAACGCCATCGACGAGGCGTTGGCCGGGTACTGCGACGAGATCTCGGTGACCATCCACGACGACGGCGCGGTGTCCGTGGCCGACGACGGCCGCGGGATCCCCGTCGACACACACGAGGAGTACGACCGCCCCGCACTCGAGGTCATCATGACCGTCCT
Source organism: Halobaculum sp. MBLA0147 (assembly GCF_041361345.1). Lineage (NCBI taxonomy): Archaea > Methanobacteriati > Methanobacteriota > Halobacteria > Halobacteriales > Haloferacaceae > Halonovum > Halonovum rutilum. The sequence continues at coordinate 2,755,747 of NZ_JBGKAD010000001.1, forward strand.
CCACGCAGGCGGGAAGTTCGACAACAAGTCCTACCAGGTCTCCGGTGGTCTCCACGGCGTCGGCGTCAGCGTCGTCAACGCCCTCTCGCGGTGGCTGGAAGTCGAGGTCCGGCGCGACGGCTACCTCTGGACGCACCGCTTCGACCACGGCGAACCGGAAGAGGACGGCTTCGAGCGCGTCCGGCCGCTGGAGGAGGGTGAGTCCACCGGGACGGAGATCACCTTCTGGCCGGACACGGAGATCTTCGAGACCGGCGAGTTCTCCTTCGACACGCTCGCCACGCGGCTGCGCGAACTCGCCTTCCTCAACTCCGGTGTCGAGATCACGCTCGCCGACGAACGCGACGGCACCGCCGAGACGTTCCACTACTCCGGTGGGATCAGGGAGTTCGTCGAGTACCTCAACGAGACGCGGACGCCGCTCCACGAGGACGTGATCTACTTCGAGGACACGGAGACCGTCGAGGACGGCGAGATCGCCATCGAGGTGGCGATGCAGGCGACGGACGAACTCCAGGGGTCGGTCCACGCCTTCGCGAACAACATCAACACCCGCGAGGGAGGCACCCACCTCACAGGGTTCAAGACGGCGCTCACACGGATCGTCAACGACTACGCGGAGGCCCACGACCTCGTGAGCGATCTCGACGACAACCTCCGCGGGGAAGACGTTCGGGAGGGGCTCACGGCGGTCGTCTCGGTCAAACACCCCGACCCGCAGTTCGAGGGACAGACGAAGACGAAACTCGGCAACAGCGAGGTGCGCGGTGCGGTGGAGTCTGCGATGCACGAACACCTCGGGACGTTCCTCGAAGAGAACCCCGACACCGCCCAGACGGTCGTCCGGAAGGCCGCGGAGGCCGCCAGAGCACGGAAGGCCGCCCAGAAGGCCGAGGAGTTGACGCGTCGGAAGTCCGCGCTGGAGTCGACGGCGCTGCCGGGGAAACTCGCGGACTGTCAGAGCCGCGACCCCGAGGACTCCGAGCTGTTCGTCGTGGAGGGTGACTCCGCGGGCGGGTCGGCCAAGCAGGGTCGGAACCCGGAGTTCCAGGCGATCCTCCCGTTGGGTGGGAAGATCTTGAACGTGGAGAAACACCGTCTCGACCGGGTGTTGGAGAACGACGAGATCCGGAACATGATCACCGCCATCGGCACGGGCATCGGCGACGAGTTCGACATCGACGACGCCCGCTACGAGAAGGTGATCATGATGACGGACGCCGACATCGACGGGGCCCACATCCGGACGCTGCTGCTCACACTCCTGTACCGACACATGCGCCCGTTGATCGAGGCGGGGTACGTGTACGCCGCGCAACCGCCGCTGTACCGGATCCGCTACCGCGGGGAGACGTACGACGCGATGTCGGAGGCGGAACGCGAGCGGATCGTCGCCGAGGAGTGCGACGGGCAACCGGACCAGGTTCAGCGGTTCAAGGGACTCGGAGAGATGAACCCCGACCAGTTGTGGGAGACGACGATGAACCCGGAGAACCGCGTGTTGAAGCGCGTCACCGTCGAGGACGCCGCGGAGGCAGACCGGATGTTCAACGTGCTGATGGGTGACGCGGTGGAGCCGCGCAAGCAGTTCATCAAGGACCACGCGCCCGAGGCCGACTGGGTGGACATCTGACCGTGCGGAGACACGGGGGACGCGGCCGGGCTCGCGGTGAGGCCCGGTCACCGGCCGGCGAGTCGGATCGGACGAACCGAGCGACGCGGACGCACGACGACAGACGGACACGGACGGGACACCAATGAGTTCGGACGACTACCAGCGACAGGCAGACGCAGAGGCCGCCCGGATCGAGACGGTCCGGATCGAAGACGAGATGGAGCAGTCGTACATCGACTACGCGATGTCCGTCATCGCGGGGCGTGCGCTGCCGGACGTACGCGACGGGCTCAAACCCGTCCACCGGCGCATCCTCTACGCGATGCACGAGATGGGGGTCTCCTCCGGATCGGGCCACCGGAAGTCCTCCTCCGTCGTCGGGGAGACGATGGGGAACTACCACCCACACGGCGACCAGGCGATCTACGACACCCTGGTCAACATGGCCCAAGACTTCTCGATGCGGTACCCGCTGGTCGACGGGCAGGGGAACTTCGGGTCGATGGACGGCGACCCGGCGGCGGCGATGCGGTACACGGAGGCGCGGATGTCGCCGATCTCCGAGGAGTTGCTGGCGGACATCGAGCGGGACACGGTCGACTTCGTGCCGAACTACGACGATCGGTTGGAGGAGCCGGAGGTGTTGCCGGCGGCGTTCCCGAACCTGCTCGTCAACGGCTCGACCGGGATCGCGGTGGGGATGTCGACGAAGATCCCGCCGCACAACCTCGGCGAGGTGATCGACGCGACGATCCACCTGATCGAGAACCCGGACTGTGACGTTCGGGAGTTGATCGACACGGAGAGTCTCCTCCCCGGCGAAGGGGGAACAGAGGGCCCGATCGAGGGACCGGACTTCCCGACGGGTGCGAACGTCGTCGGCTCCGACGGGATCATCGACGCGTACACGACCGGTCGCGGCCGCCTCCGGGTGCGAGCCACCTTCGAAGAGGAGGAGGAGGCCGCCAACGGCCGCGAGCGGATCGTCGTCACGGAGCTCCCCTACCAGGAGAACAAGGCACGGATCGTCGAGCGGATCGCCGAGGACGTCAACGAGGGGACCATCGAGGGGATCGCGGACCTCCGCGACGAGTCCGACCGGGACGGCGTGCGGATCGTGATCGACCTCAAGCGCGGGGCCTCCCGCGACGTGGTGAAGAACCAACTGTTGGAACACCACCTGGAGTCGACGTTCGGGGTCATCACGCTGGCGCTGGTGGACGGCCAGCCGAAGGTGTTGACGCTGAAGGAGGTGCTCGAAGAGTACGTCGCCCACCGCAAGGAGGTCGTCACCCGCCGGACGGAGGACGAACTCGCGGAGGCCGAAGAGCGCGCCCACATCCTCGAGGGGCGCCTCCGCGCGTTGGAGAACGTCGACGACGTCGTCGAGACGATCCGCGAGAGCGAGGACCGCGACGCGGCGCGGGCGGCCCTGGAGTCGGACTTCGCGTTCTCCGAGGAGCAGGCGGCCCACATCGTCCGGATGCAGTTGGGCTCGCTCACGTCGATGGAGGCGACGGAGATCCGCGAGGAGTACGACGAGGTGACGAGTCGGATCGAGCGACTCGAGGAGATCCTCGCCGACGAGTCGGAGCTGCTCGACGTGATCGTCGACGAGTTGGAGGCGATCAAGGCGGAGTACGACGAGCCACGCCGGACGGGGTTCGTCCGCGACACCGGGACGGTCACCCGCGAGGACCTGATCCCCGAGGAGGACATGCTGGTGGTCGTCAGCGAGGACGACTACGTCAAGCGCGTCCCGGCCGAGGAGTTCCGCCCGCAGCGACGCGGCGGCAAGGGGGTGATCGGCGCGGACCTGAAGGAGGGCGACCGCGTCGCGTCGGCGTTCGTCGCCAGCACGCACGACAACCTGCTGTGTTTCACCGACCACGGGCAGGTGTACCGGCTGAAGACCTACGAGGTACCCGAGTACGGCCGCACGGCACGCGGCACCTCGATGGTGAACGTCTTGGACTTGGACGACGGCGAGCAGATCACCGCGGTCGTCAACTGTGGCGACTTCACGGAGGGGAGTTTCGTCACGATGGTCACCCGGCAGGGGTACATCAAGCGGACCGCCGGCGAGGAGTTCGAGAACATCCTCTCGACGGGCATCCGCGCGATCTCGCTGTCGGACGGCGACGAACTCGCCGACGTGGAGGTGACCGACGGCACCCAGGACGTGGTGATCGGCACCCGCGACGGGATGGCGATCAGGTTCGACGAGACGGACGCCCGTGCGATGGGGCGGACGGCACGTGGTGTCCGCGGCATCTCGCTGGAGGGTGACGACGAGGTCGCCGGCGTCGCGGCGGTCGACGACGACGTGTCGTGGACGCTGACGGTGACCGCGAACGGCTACGGGAAGCGGACGAACGTAGACGCCTACCGCCGCCAGAACCGCAACGGGAAGGGCCTGGTCGACATCGACACGGGCGAGCGCAACGGGCCCGTCCGTGCCATCGAGACGGTCGCCGCCGGCGACCACCTGTTCGTCACGAGCGAGCAGGGGCAGGTGACACGCACTCGCGTCGAGGACGTGTCCACCGTCGGCCGCAACACGATGGGCGTGACGGTGATGGAGGTCGCCGACGGCGACACTGTCGGCTCCGTCGCCGTGATGCGCGACGGTGACGGCGACGAGGAGGGGGCGACTGCCGACGAGACCGACGCGGCAGCCGCGGACGACGCAGAGAGTGCGGACGACGAGACGGAGCCGACCGCGACCGCGGACGACTGACGCGCCGCCCGCGTCCGTCACTCGACTCGGACACCTCGGTGTTTCTCCACGCTGCCGACGGTCCACCGTCGACTGCCGACCGGTGACGAGTGGTTCGCCGACTCGCTCGGCGGCGTCAGAAGAAGTCGTTGAGTTTCTCGAAGAACCCCTCGCTCACGTCGACCTCCTCGCCGCCGGCCTCGGCGAACGCCTGCAGCGCCTCCTTCTGTTCGTCGTTGAGGTTCTCCGGCGTGACGACGCGCACTTGGACGAACAGGTCGCCGTCGCGGCGGCCGCGGAGCTTCGGCATCCCCTTGCCGCGCAGGCGGAACGTCTCCCCGCTCTGGGTGCCCGCGGGCACGTCGAGTTCGACGGTGCCGCCGAGTGTATCCACGCGGACGGTGTCGCCGAAGACGGCCTGCGGGAACGAGATCGGCTCGGTGACGTGGAGGTCCGCGCCGTCGCGCTCGTAGCGGTCGGAGTCGGCGATCTCCACGTCGATCAGCAGGTCCCCGTCCGGCGCGCCGCGCTCGCCGGGTGCGCCCTCCCCGTCCATCCGGAGCGTCTGGCCGTCCTCGATCCCCGCCGGCACGTCGACGGTGAGCGTCGCCTCCTCGCGGGTGATCCCGGAGCCGTCACACACCGCACACGACTCCTCGGGGATCTCCCCCTCGCCCTCGCAGTCCGGACAGGTGGTCGTCTGTTGGACCCGTCCGAGCGGGGTCTGTTGGACCTGTCGCACCTGTCCACGGCCGTTACACTGCGGACAGGTCCGCACGTCCGTCCCACGCGGGTAGCCACGCCCGCCACACTCACCACACCGCTCGGGGCGCGCGGCGGTGAACTCCTTCGTCGTCCCCTCGTAGGCCTCCTGGAGCGTGATCTCCATCCGCGTCCGGAGGTCCTTCCCGGCGCGCGACCCACGGCCGCCACCACCGCCGAAGAACTCCTCGAAGATGTCGCCGATGCCGCCCATGCCGCCGCCACCGCCGGCGCCGCCGAACGGACCCCCGGCGCCGCCTGCACCGCCGAACGGCCCGCCGGCACCGCCCCCGCGGCCGTCCTCGAACCCGCCGCGTTTCTCTGCCTGCTCGAACTGGTCGTGGCCCATCCGGTCGTACGCCTGTCGCTTCTCCTCGTCGGTGAGCACCTCCTTGGCCTTCTTGATCTTCTTGAACTTCTCCTCGGCGTCCGGCTCGTCGCTCACGTCCGGGTGGTACTCCGTCGCCTTCTGTCTGTACGCCTGTTCGATCTCCTCCTCGCTGGCGTCTCTGGAGACCCCCAAGATATCGTAGAAGTCCTCGCTCATCGGTTGTCGTGTGGTCCGGTTGTCGGTCGCGGTATTTGAATCGCCCGGCCTACAGCCCGACCTTTTTCACTCCTCGGGGTGGCCGGCGCGGGGCGCCGGCCACCCGAGGAAAAAAGCTCGATCAAAAAGGGCCGCGAGCGCGCCGTGCGGCGCGCTCGCGGTGGCTTGCGGTGCCGCGACCGCACCGCTACCGCCCCGCTCCGCTGCCGCTCTCCACCGCACCGCACCACACCGCACCGCCCGGCGACCGCCACCGTCCCACATCGCCCCGCTCCGTTGCCGCTCTCCACCGCACCACGACTGCCACGCCCCGCGACCGCACCGCACCGCTGCCGCTCTCCACCGTACCACACTGCCCCGCACCGCCCCACACCGCCCCACTCCGCTGTCGCCCCGCGACCGTCACCGCTTTACACCACTGCCGCTCCGCTCCGCGACCGCGGCTACACGACGACCCCCCCGAACCGCCCTGCACCGCCCCGCACCGACGGACTCCGACGCCGCCGACTCGCTACGTCGTCTGTTCCCGTGTCACGTCGTGGGCTAGCGTCCCGACACCCTCGACGGTGACCTCGACGTGGTCCCCGTCCGACAGCTCCCCGACGCCCGCCGGCGTCCCGGTCGACACCACGTCGCCCGGCTCCAGCGTGAGGTACTGCGTGATCTCCGCGAGCAACTCCGGCACCGAGAAGACGAACTGGTCGCGTGACCCGTGCTGGACACGCTCGCCGTTCAGGCGCAACTCCACGGCCGCGTCGTCGGGAACGTGCTCGGGCTCGGCGACACACGGTCCCACGGGTGCCGACCCGTCGAACGCCTTCCCACGCACCCAGTTCGTCTCCCGGTCTTGATCCGTCCGGTTCGACACGTCGTCGAGACAGGTGAACCCCCGCACGTACGACATCGCCTCGTCCGGCGCCACGTTCCGCGCCGGCTCGTCGATCACGACCGCCAACTCCGCCTCGTGTTCGACGTGGTTGTCCGCGGGCAACGGCGTCGTCGCGTTCGGCGGCGCGACGGTGTTGGGTGGTTTCAGGAACAGCAACGGGCGGTCGGGGACGTCCGCGTCGCGCTCGTCGGCGTGTGCGACGTAGTTGCGCCCGACACACACCACCTTCGACGGCTCGCAGGGTGCCAAGAGTGTCACGTCCTCGCGTGCGAGGTCGTACTCGCGGCCGCCGAACGCCACCGTGTCGCCGTGGTACGTTCCCCGCCGGACCGCACCGGCCGGGTCCGTGAAGCGTGCGTGTCTCACGACTCCTCCGTCGAGAGCGGGACCGAAACCGCTTTCGGGCGACGGCGCCGGGCACACGAGTGGATGGCCACCATCGCCGAGGAACGCATCCAGCGCCTGGCCGCCCTCGCCCGCGCAGCGACACGCGACGGCGAACCCGACAGGGGCCGCGAGTACGTCCGCCTGGCCCGTCGGATCGCCGAACGCAACCGCTGTGGCGTCCCCAGACGGTTCGACCGCTACACCTGTGACGCCTGCGACGCCGCCTTGGTCCCCGGCGTGAACGCCCGCGTCCGCCTCCAGGAGGGGAGTCACGTCGTGATCCGGTGTGACTGTGGCGCGACCGACCGCTACCCGTACGAGTGACGGCGACCGGACCACGCTAGGCACGCTACGACTCGGGAAACACAGCGTTCAACACGCCGAGACGGGAACGACGACCGTGACCGACGACGACATCCGGCGACGCGCCCACGAACTGGACGCCACCCTCCGGGTCGGCAAGAACGGTGTCGAGGCCGTGACCGACGAACTGGCACGCCAACTGGAGTCGACCGACCTCGTGAAGGCGAAGTTCCTCCGTGCCGCCCACACCGGCCGCGATATCGACGAACTGGCCGCCGAGTTGGCCGACGCCGCCGACGCCGACGTGGTCGAGACGCGCGGCAACACCGCCGTCTTCGGGAAGTGAGCCGTCCGCAGCGATCGCTGCGAGAGTGTCGATCGCAGGCGCGTGTCGTGCGCCGAGAGAAGTGAGTGCCGCGTGACGCCCCGACCGCGAGACTACCTCACCCGTCGAGTGCCGCCTCGACGTCGAGGAAGCCGGCGCCGAAGTACGCCTTGTCCTCGCCGTCCGGGACGGAGGCCGTCCGCTTGAGGGCCGCCTCCACCTGGTTCGCGTCGTAGTCCGGGTTCTCCGACTTCACCAGTGCCGCGGCACCGGCCACCTGCGGGGCCGCCATCGAGGTGCCAGCGAGGTAGACGTACGGCCGGTCGAAGCCGAAGAAGTCCGCCGCGGCCTGCGGGAAGGCGTTGTACACCAGGTCTGGCGTCCCACCACCGGCCGGCGTGTCGCCGCCCGGCGCCGCCAGCGTGACGGCGTTCGTGCCGTAGTTGGTGTAGCTCGTCGGCGCCGTGCCGGGGTTGTCGGCCTCACCCGTGACCGGGTCGAAGCCGACGGAGCTCGTCGCCGACACCGCCAGCCCCTGTGCCCCCTCGGCGGGCAGCGAGATCACGTTCCCGTCGTGCTGGAGGTCCGCGCCGTCGTTCCCCGCCGCGATCACCAACAGCGTCCCCTCGCTGTTGGCGTGGGTCATGACCTCGTTGATCGCACCGCCGTAGAACTTCCCGTTGCCCTTCTTCGGGAACGGGTACGCACCCAGCGACAGGTTCGCCACGTCGGCGTCGATCCGTGCCGCGTACGTGATCGCCGCCAGGATGTCGCCGAAGGAGGCGCCGCCGTTGAGCGCCTCGAAGACGCGACAGTCGACCAGGTCCGTCCCCGGCGCGGAGCCGACGACGCCCGTCGCGTTGTCGTCGGCCGCGACGATCCCCCCGACGTGCGTCCCGTGGTACTGGACACCACGCGGGTTGTGGTCGCCGCCGTCACCCGTGAAGTTCCGCGACAGTTCCACGTTCAGCGACTCCTGGAAGTCCGGGTGCGTCTCCGCGATTCCGGTGTCGAGGACGGCGACGCGTGTCCCCTCGCCGCGCGTCCGTTCGTGGACGCTGTCGATGTTCTGGACGTCCTTGTCCCACTGGAGCACCGACAGCGGATCCTCTGGCGCGCCGTCGTCCAGCTCGCTCACGTCCGTCGGCTCGACCGGTTCGTCGAGTTCAATGTCGACGTCCGGCGCGTACTTCTTGACCGCCTTCGAGCGCTTGACTTCCTTCTCCGAGCCGCGGACGACCGTCACGTCTACCTCCGGCATCTCGTGGACGATCTCCAGGTCGGCGGGTACGTCCTTTCCGGTGACGACGAAGCGATCCGTCCGCTCGGCTGCGACGACTGTACTTCCCGCGAACATCCCCCCGAGGACGCCCCCACTCAGCTTGAGGAACGTCCGTCTGTTACTGTCGGACACGGACAGTGGTATTGAGTGGTACTACCTAAGTCTAACGTATTTAGACAAAGCCCATCGGCAACGGCAGTAGTAGAATCGACGCCGCCTCCTCCACGACTCACACACTCACGCGACGTACGTGAACAGTCACCAGGGGTTGATAGTTGTGACGATACGGGACCGAGTGGATCTTACGCGGTTGGGAGAGAAACTCGAGTGAACTGGCGGGGTGTTTTCGATCGTGTTCGATCGGACGGAGGGTCGCCGTGGTGGGTACCGGTCGAACTGCTTCGGCTACTCGTGGCCGCTGACAGGCACCGGTTCGTACGGCTCCTCCAGGTACGCCAGGTCGCTCTCGGAGACGGACAGCTCCAGTGCGGCCACGGCCTCTTCGAGGTGGTCCACGCTGGTCGTGCCGACGATGGGGGCGTCGACGGTGTCCCGCTCGAACAGCCACGCGAGGGCGATCTGTGCCATCGAGACGCCGTACTCGTCGGCGAGTTCCGCGACGCGCTCGTTCACCTCGCGGCCGCCGTTCGCGAGGTACGGGTGGCGGTCCGCCTCCGCCTCGGCCGCCCCACGAGCGGTCGCCTCCAACTCCTCGTGAGGTCGCGCGAGGAACCCGCGTGCCAGCGGCGACCACGGGATCACGCCCACGTCCTCGCGGTCACACAGCGGGAGCATCTCGCGTTCCTCCTCGCGGTACAGCAGGTTGTAGTGGTTCTGCATCGTCGCGAAGCGTTCCAGTCCGAGCCGGTCGCTCGTGTGCAGCGCCTCCGCGAACTGGTGGGCCCACATCGAGGAGGTGCCGACGTACCGCGTCTTCCCGCGTCGCACGGCGTCGTCCAACGCCCGCAACGTCTGTTCGATCGGCGTGTCGTCGTCCCAGCGGTGCGTCTGGTAGAGGTCGACGGTGTCCATCCCGAGGCGGTCCAGCGAGGCGTCCAACTCCTGTTCGATCGCCTTCCGGGAGAGGCCCCCGGAGTTGGGGTCGTCCTCGCGCATCTGGAAGTACCCCTTCGTCGCGACGACGAACTCGTCGCGGTCGTACTCCGCGAGCACGTCGCCGAGCACCCGCTCGGAGGCGCCCCGCGAGTACATGTTCGCGGTGTCGAAGAAGTTCACCCCGAGTTCGATCGCTCGTTCGACGAGTTCGCGGCCCGCCTCCTCGTCGAGGACCCAGTCGCGCCACGACGGGTCGCCGAAGCTCATGCAGCCGAGACACACCTTCGAGACCGTCATCCCCGTGTCGCCGAGTGTCGTGTACTCCACGCACGGCGGTGGCTCGCGAGCGACGTAAAGCCACGTCTCCCGGCCGTCGGTGCGCTACGCTCCAGATGACGGGTAGCGTGCCACGCGCGGCCACCGAGTTCAGTCGTCGACGGTGACGGTACCGCCGACCTCAGTCGTCGACCGCGACGGCACCGTCCGACTCTCCGGCGTCGTCCGCTCCCGCGGGTCCGACCGACTCGTCGGTGGCCGCGTCCGTCTCGGCGTCCGAGTCGACGCGCGCGACGAGCGTGTCGGCCGCCCGGTCGCCGAGACGCTGTCGGCCCGGCCAGACGCCGAGGAAGACGAGCGCGTACAGCGTCGTCGCGTCGACGACGCGGAGGATGGTCCGGAAGCCGGCGGCGTACGTCTGGATCGGTCGTCCCTCCGTGTCGACGACGACGAGTCCGAACAGCGACTTGCCCGGGGTCTGGCCCCACCGCGCCTCCGTGACCGTGTAGTAGCCGAAGGCGACGACCCCGGCGACCAGCGTCGTCACGTTCGCCAGCAGTGTCGCGTCACCCGCTCGGACGAACACGAGGAGTCCGGCAGCTGCACTCGTGGAGGCAGCCAGTGCGACGACGAGGACGGCGTCGACGACGCCCGCAGCCACTCGACGCCCCAGCACGTCCTCGGCGGTCGCCGGGTCGGCGACGCTGGCGGCGGCCTCGTCGGTCGGCGGCTCCCTGAGTCGGCCGCGACGCAACAGCTTCGGGACGTACTCGCGGACGACCGTCACGCCTCGGTCGCGTGCGGCCGTCCTGAGTCCAGGGAGGTGGGCGCGCCCGGTCGTGAGGATGACCGTCTCGTACTCGCCGGCGTCGCTGTGGCGGGCGATGCGGTCGACCATCACCTCGTTGCGATCCTCGAGCGTGACGACGACTGTGATCAACAGCGCGAACACGCTCCCGACGACCAGCGGCTCCGAGAGCGTCTCGGTGACGACCGCGAGCCACCCGACGCCGAGTGTCAACGCGGGCGTCGCGACACTCCAGAGGCGGCGGTCGAGCCGACCGACTGCCGTCCCGAGCAGCCAGACGCCCGGAATCGCTGCGAGTGCCAGCAGTCCGCCACGCGGTGCGACGGCGACCAGTCCGACCAGTGCGAGCCAGTTCGCGACGGCGACGGGTCGGTCGGCGTCCGCCAGCGCGGTGATCGGGTGGTCGTCGACGGCGTGAACCGGCAGGTCGTGCTCGTCGGCGAACGCGCGAGCGGCGACGACCTCTGCCGGCGCGGGCCCACGGACGAGCAGCGCGTACAGCGGCCACTGGACGATGGAGGCGAGCAACATCCCCAGCGTCGCCAGCGGCGCACGCGCTAGGGCGCGCCCGGCCTCGCGGACGCTGAAGCCGTCGACGGGGTACTCGAGGAACACCGCGTCGACCCCCTCGGCGGCACGGGCGAACTCCGAGCGGACCTTTCCGCGGCGGTCCGTGTGGATCGCCCCGAACAGCCGGAGGTCGACCATACCGGCACCAACGGGTCCGGACACTTCGCTCCGTCGGTCGGGGCGACTCGTGGACGGTCGGGTCGGGTCGACTGGGCTCGTCCCGCTTCGACCCCGTCACTCTCCGAGAACAGCCACGAGACACTTACCGTGACACCCAGACCGATTCGACGATGTCACAGCCCTCCACGGACGACGGTTGCGAGAAGTGTGGACACACGGAGGCCGAGGTCGGGCAGATCTCGACGACCGGCGGCGGTCTCTCGAAGATGTTCGACGTCCAGACGAACAGCTTCCAGGTGGTGTCGTGTACGAACTGCGGCTACTCGGAGCTGTACCGGGACACCGGGTCGGGAGCGAGCGACCTCGTCGACGTGTTCCTCGGCTGATGGCGGCGGTCGGGGTCACCGCGGTGGTGGTACTCGCACTCGGCGTGCTCGCACCACTCGTGTTGTACTGGCTCGTCCGCGCCGAGCGAGCCCGCGACGCGGAGCGCGTCACCGACTTCGAGGCGGCAGAGCGCACCGCCCGCCGCGACGAGAAGTAGTCACCGTCACCGCCTCGGAGGCACCACCACCACCTCGGAGGCACCACCACCACCTCGGAGGCACCACCACCACCTCGGAGGCACCACCACCGCTTCGGAGTCGCCTCCACTCCGTCACGACCACCACTTCCTCGTCGTGATCGTCGCTCACTCGTCACAGTCGGGGGGCCGTTTATACGTCCGGCAGGCCAAGCGGCGGGTATGAGTGACGGAGCGACAGCCGACGGGGGCGGCACCACCGACGAGACGAACGAGACGGACGACGCGGCCGAGCCGGACGTCTCGTACGCGGTCGTGCTCGACTACCTCGCACACGGCCACCCGGACGACGACAGACCCCAGTACGAGAAGTCGCCGCTGGCACACGCGCTGGGGGAGTCGGAGTTCCGGCTGTACGAACTCACACTCGACGACTCGGACCGCGTCGGGATCGGCGACCGACTCGTCGTCGAGCCCACCGGGGAGCGCTCGACGGTGGACCGGTCGCGGTCGATCGCGTTCGGCGACCTGACGCGTGGCGCGCGCCAGGAGTTGGAGTACGCCGTCGAGGAGATCGTCGAGCGCGACGAGCGCCGGTTCGTCGACTTCTACAACGACGCCCAGCCGATCACGCTCAGACTCCACCAACTCAACCTCCTGCCGGGGATCGGGAAGAAACTCCGCAACAACGTGTTGGACGAGCGGAAACGGCAGCCGTTCGAGACGTTCGCGGACCTCGAAGACCGCGTCTCCGGGCTCCACGACGCGAAGGGTGTCCTGGTCGACCGGATCGTCGAGGAGATCCGCGAGGACGACCTGAAGTACCGCACCTTCGTCGACCGTGACGAGTGAGCGTGGGTGCGGAGCCGTACAGGTGCGGAAGTGAGTGACACCACCGCCGCCGTGGCGACGGGCACTTGTCGGTCCGTGGCGAACGCCCGTCGATGACCACGGCGGGTGACACGTTCGGCGTCGGGATCCACGTCACGGAGTCGGAGTTCCAGTTCGTCGTCCACGTGCCGTCGGAGATCGACTCCGGGTGGACCGACCCGGACGCCTTCCAGCGACGGATCGAACGCGAGACGTGGGCACGACTCGACAAGGAGGAGACACTGGCCGCCGTCGCGTCGGTCGCGACGGTCGACGAGACCGTCGGGCTCGGTACGGTGACGATGCACCCCGAGGAGGGGGTCGTGGCGACCTCGTTGTCGCCTCCCGACCCCGAGTCGTAGGCGCCTCGAAGGTCACGAATTCTCACGTCGGGTATGAACGACGGTAGTCGGCGATCGACTCCGACCGCGGCTCAGTCCGCGTGAATCTCCTCGACGGCGCGACCGACGGCCGCGACCATCTCGGGGTCGTACCCGCGCATGTCGTACCGGTTCGCGGCGACGGTGTCGCCCCAGACGCCGAGTGCGCCCATCTCGACGAACGCCTGTAGCGCCGCCCCCAGTGTCCGCGGCGTCGTCTCCGGGTCGGGAATCGCCTCGTGAATCTGTTTCGACTGTGGGTACGCCATCTCGACGGCCTCCAACCCGCGCCGTGCCTCCCGCCAGTGGCTCCGCAGGTAGCCGAAGTTCGTCGGATCTTCGTCGCGCAGTTGTGTCACACCCGTCTCCGCGATCCACCGCCGACAACGCTCGTCGGCTGGGTCGAACCGCCGTGCGAGCGTCGTCACCGCCCGCGGTTCGTCGGGCAACCGCACGTGAACCTCCTCGGCGACCTCCTCGGCGTGATCCAGGAACTCTTCGAGCCGCTCGCCCGACCCGTCGCCGTCCAAGAGAAACGAGAGGTCGTCGACCGCGACCACCCCTCCGTCGGCTCCGTCGAGTGCCACGTCCAGCGCACGGGTGACGGCGTCCGGCGTCGGCTCGTCGACCACGGTTACGTCGAGGTTCGGTCCCATCGGCCGCGTCTGAACAGCACCCCGGCTCTCGGTGCCACTCCGGAGCGACCCCCCGAGTCTGACGACGTGTCTGTCTCGAGTCGCGCCACACTGGTCGTCCAACGTCCGTTGCCACGTCTGGACGGCGTGATCGGACAGCACCCCCACGTGACGGTCACCTCCCGGCCCCGATCCACGGGCCAACGAGGCGGCGTCGGCGTGGAGAACGGTGTCCCCCCGTCCGTTCCCCTCCTGTGCCATGTGTAATTACACGAGAGCCTATCATTATAAACCTACCGGAGTGACTGCACACCGGGGTAGAGAGTGTCTCAGAACCGTCTCCGGCGGTTTTTGTGCCTCCAGGGGCGACTGGTGAACGGTGACGAACTCGGAGTCGACGAGTGAGAGAGTGACGGAGACCGAGGTGACGGGTGAGAGAGTGACGGAGACCGAGGTGACGGGTGAGAGAGTGGCGAGTGAGGAGACGAGTCGTGAGGAGACGACACGGGGGTCGCCGGACCCCGACGAGCGAGTGGCGACGCTCGCTCGACTCCGGCGCGTCCAGGCCGCCGCGGTCGACCACGCGCTGACGGCGGACGCGGCACGAGCGGCGTTCCGGTTCGTCGGCGCCGTCGAGCGGTTGCGTGCCGCTCGTGCGGAGTGGACACACACCGGTGTCGGCGGAGAGACACCGGTACCCGACGAGATTTCGTCGTCGACAGCGCAGGAGACGACCCCTGAGTCGTGGCAGCGTGACCTGTTGGCCGTCGGGCTCGCCGCGGTCGGCGGCGCGAGGTCGTCGAGCGTCGCGGACACGTCCGCGGAGGGAGTCGGCCTCGACGAGACGTCGGTGTCGAGCGAGAGGGGCTCGACTCCGGGCGAGGAGAGTCACGGCAGCACCGACGATCACCCCGGGGCGTCGTCGGGTGAGACAGCCCCGTCGCTCGCGGACTGGCACTCGCGTCCGGACGCGGCGTCGCTCGGCGCGGCCGTGGCACACGTACGGTTCGACGCGTCGCTGACGCGTGTCGCGGCGGCCGTCGATCGCCGCCCCGAGACCGTCGCCCGACTCGCCGCCCGCATCGCGCGGCGGGACTCGCTGCCGACGGCGACGGCGTCTTCGACGGAGAGCGAAGACCGGGGGGAGACGACGGACGAGCGCGACCGAGATGTCTCGTGTGTGGAGTGATCGCCCGCCGCGAGGCGGCCGCGCCGTCCGTCACGAGGCCGGACGACCGTCCCGGACACGCCGGGACGGCTGGTCGACGAAAACCGGAGAGTCGGGTATAAACCCAGTCAAGTACCCGCGACGACGGCGAAAGTCGTCCGATCACCCGCGAGACTCCCGCGGCGGCACGGTCCGAAGCCCCCGTCTTTATAAACCGTCGGTTTATAAACAGGCGTGAGGACAGACGAGCATGACGGACCCGGCAGACTCAATCGAGATTCAGAACGTAGTCGCATCGACAGGGATCGGGCAGGAGCTCGATCTCGAGGCGCTGGCGGAGGACCTCCCGGGCGCCGACTTCAACCCCGACAACTTCCCCGGGCTGGTGTACCGGACACAGGACCCGAAGGCGGCGGCGCTGATCTTCCGGTCGGGGAAGATCGTCTGCACCGGCGCGAAGAGTATCGACGACGTCCACGACGCGCTCGGGATCATCTTCGAGAAGCTCCGTGGCCTCTCGATCCCGGTCGACGACGATCCGGACATCACCGTCCAGAACATCGTCTCGTCGGCAGATCTGGGTCACCAGCTCAACCTGAACGCGCTGGCGATCGGTCTCGGACTGGAGGACGTGGAGTACGAGCCCGAGCAGTTCCCCGGACTCGTCTACCGGATGGACGAGCCGGACGTGGTGATCCTCCTGTTCGGCTCCGGGAAGATCGTCATCACGGGCGGCAAGCGGACCGACGACGCCGAGGAGGCGGTCGAGGCGATCGTCGAGGAGATCGAGTCGCTCGGCCTGCTGAACTGACGCGCCGACGGTCTCTCCCTCTCTGCGGTTCTCCGACACCGAGAGCGGCGCCGCCGTGCGCGACGCACCGACACGGTCGTGACGCACCAGGTCGCCGCGGTGAGGACCACACACCACGTCGCCGCGGTGAGGACCACACACCACGTCGCCGTGGTGAAGACCACACACTAGGTCGCCGCAGTGAAGCCCACACACTGGGTCGTCGCGGCGAGGCCCACGCACCGCGTCACACCGGCACAAACCACTTGTACCAGTCGCCACTACGTGGCGGTAGTGGCATCCCGACAGGGCGGCCCCGACACCGAGGGCGTGTCGGCCACCGACTCACACGGCGTGTCGCTCACGAACGCTCCCGCCGGCCCCACGGCCCGGGACCGACCGACAGGTCACGACGGAGCTCACCTCCCGCCACGGGATCCGTCGGCGTACGCGCAGACGGACCACTTCGGACGCCGCCTGCGCCAGACCGGTCGGTACGTCTCGCTCCCACTCGTCGCACACGTGATCCGAGAGGGACAACTCCGGTTCAACTCCGCCGACGGCTGGCGGTTCGCGGCCGTCGTCGACGGGGTCCGCGTCGTCACGGTCGTCAGCGACGCGGACACAGACTCGCCGGTGTTGGTCACCGGCTGGACGGAGGTGGCCGACCGCGAGTCCGCTGCGGCCTCTGACCGGTGGTCGCCGCTCGACGTGGAGACCATCGAACTCCGCTCGTCGCTGGCCGACGCGGGCGACCGGCAGTGTCCCGGCCGGATCAGACCCCGCTCTGTGACGCGCCCGTTCGAACTCGCCGGCCACCGTGTCGAGACGGAGTCCGGCGAGGCGTACGTCGAGTGTAGCGACTGTGGTGGCCGGTTCCGCTCGAAGCGCGCGCTCTCGGAGAAGGGCTGCCGACGCCGCTGACGCGACCGTCGCCGCCGCCAGACGACGGGCGTTCCGAGCGGACGCTCTCTCGCGCGACTGTCTCTATCCGCGTGACGACGCCCGACTCACTCGACGGCGACGACTTCCCACCACTCCGTCGGGTCGCCGGCGAGCATGTGCTCGGGGACCAGCGGTGCGGGGACCGGCCGGAATCCACCGTCGCGCATCGCCGCCACGCCGCCGAACGTCTCGACGGGTCGCCCCGCGTAGTCGCGCACTCTGATCCGCTTGTCCGCGTCCCGCTCGTAACAGTACGGGAACCGCTCCCGGGGTGGGCAGTCGAGTGCGTCGACACCTGCCAACACCGCCAGCGGCTCGCCGTCGGCGTTGAGTTCGAGCCGGGTCGTCGACTCGGCGGAGGAAGCCGTCTCGGGACTCTCGCTGTCGTCGTCGGTGCCACGCTCGCCGTCGCCGGGCTCGCCGTCTGCGTCACCGGACTTTCCCGGTTCTGCCTCTCCGAACGACTCGGGGAGCGGTTCGTTCGTCTCGCGCCAGACGAGGTCGGTGCCGGTCGGCACCGCGGCGTACCCACCCTCGGCGAGCGGGACGCGGTCGGGGCCGGCGTGGAACACGCGCCCGTCGGCGTCGCCGTCCGCGGCGCCGACCGGTTCCGCGAGCAGCGACTCCACCGCGGCGGCGACGCGCTCGTCTGGGACGAGGAAGACCGTCCCGCGGTCGTGTTCCTGGTTGGTCCACAGCCGGGAGAGCACGGTCGTCGGGTCCGCCTCCGCGAGCGGTTCCAGCGCCAGCGCCCGCGGCGGGCCGAACGGCGGGTCGACCGCCGCGGCCGGCTCCGCGACGCCCGGCGGTTCCCCGCCGTCCTCCGGGTGGTGGACCTCGTACCCGCGTCGGCGACACCGTTCGACACCGGCCGAGAGCAACGCGTCGGTCATCGGCAGCCGTAGGGACTCGTCGGGCAAGTCGGTTCCGGCGACACGTCGATGTCGAGCGGACGGCATTTACCCACCGCCGGCGTACCACGGGTGATGACAGACGAAGGTGGCGACGACGCCACGACGCCCCCGGACGCAGACGACGCTGGGGCGGCGTCCACCGAGGAGACGCCCCCGGACACAGACGACGCTGGGGCGGCGTCCACCGAGGAGACGCCCCCGGACACAGACGACGCTGGGGCGGCGTCCACCGGTGGGGAGGGGACACCCCCGGACGTAGACGACGCGGAGACGGAGCCGCGACTCGACACGGACGCACTCTACGACGTGGTCGAGACTGCCGGGCGACCGATCGTCACGGCGAGCGTCGTGGCCCGCCACACCGACCTGACGCAGGCGGACGCGGCCGCGGCGCTGGACGAACTCGCCGACGCGGGCGACGCCGAGCGGGTCGACACCAGCGACGACCCGGTCGTCTACTACCCGCAGTCGTGGGGCGAACTCGCCGAGCGCGAGCGCCTCGTGGTGTTCCCCGACCGCCGGGAGATCGTCGCCGACCGCCCGACACAGTACACCCGCGCCGGGCTCGCACAGTTCGCCCACCTCGTCGACTCCACGCGGACCGACCCCGGAACGCGTGGCTACCTCTACGAGGTCCGACCGGAGGACGTGTGGGCCGCACCGTACGACTCGCTGGAGGAACTGCTCGCACGCGTCCGCTCCGTCCTCCCGCGACGCGTGGGGAGCCTCGAGGAGTGGATCGGCGAGCAGTGGAAGCGCGCCAACCAGTTCGTCCTCCGCACCCACGAGGACGGCTACGTCGTTCTGGAGGCGGCGCGCGAGGAACTGATGGGCAACGTCGCCCGACAGAAGCTCTCGGAGGAGCACCTCCGGGCACCGATCTCGGACACGGAGTCGTGGGTGAACGCCGACGCGGTCGGGGCTATCAAGCGCACGCTGTACGAGGCGGGCTACCCCGTCCGCGACGAGCGCGAACTGGACAGCGGCGACCCGCTGGACGTGACCCTGGAGACCGAGCTACGCGAGTACCAACGCGAGTGGGTCGACCGGTTCCTCGACAGACAGTCTGGGGTGTTGGTCGCGCCACCCGGCAGCGGGAAGACGGTCGCCGCGCTGGGCGTGCTCGCGGAGATCGGCGGCGAGACGCTGATCCTCGTCCCATCGCGGGAACTGGCGGGCCAGTGGCGCGCGGAACTGCTCGCGCACACGGACTTAGACGAGGACCAAGTCGGGGAGTACCACGGCGGCACCAAGCAGATCCGCCCGGTGACGATCGCCACCTACCAGATCGCGGGGATGGACCGCCACCGCTCGCTGTTCGACTCCCGCGAGTGGGGGCTGATCGTGTTCGACGAGGTCCACCACGTCCCGGCGGACGTGGCCCGCCGCACGACGGAGCTCCAGAGCCGGCACCGGCTCGGGACGACGGCCTCCGCGGTGCGGGAGGACGACCGCGAGGAGGAGATCTTCACGCTCGTCGGCCCACCGCTGGGGACCGACTGGGGAGCGTTGTTCGACGCCGGCCACGTCGTCGAGCCGGAGGTGGAGATCCGGTACGTGCCGTGGCGCGACGACGAGGCCGAGAACGAGTGGGCCGCCGCCGAGCGTCGCGCGAAGCGGCAACTCGCGGCGACGAACCCCGCGAAGGTGGACGCCGTCCGCCGCCTCCGCGAGGAGCACCCGGACGCACGGACGCTGGTGTTCGTCGACTACCTCGATCAGGGCGAGTCGTTGTCGGCGTCGCTGGGCGTGCCGTTCGTCTCCGGAGAGACGCGTCACCACGAGCGCGAGCGCCTGTTCGAGGCGTTCCGTCAGGGCGAGCGGGACACCCTGATCGTCTCGCGGATCGCCGACGAGGGGTTGGACCTCCCGAACGCCGAGTTGGCGATCGTCGCCTCCGGGCTCGGCGGGAGTCGGCGGCAGGGCACTCAGCGCGCCGGGCGGACGATGCGCCCCTCCGGCAGCGCCGTGGTGTACGTGCTGGCGACGCGTGGCACCAGCGAGGAGGAGTTCGCCCGCCGCCGGATGCAACACCTCTCCGGGAAGGGTGTCCGCGTCCGCGAGCGGACGGTGGAGTGATCACCGCCACGGCGGAACGCTACGTCGTGTCTACTCACCGGTGCGGATCTCGTCGATCTCTCCGGCAGCGCGGACCTCGTCCGTCTACTCGCCGGCCCGGATCTCGTCGACGTCGTCGAGGACCTCGCGCGGGTGGCCGTCCGGGGAGACGCCCTCGTAGGCGCGTTCGATCTCGCCGTCGGGGCCGATCAGGTACGTGTTCCGGAAGGCGATCTCGACGGTCTCGTCGCCGATGGTCCGCTCGCCGTACGACTCGTAGGCGGTCGCGACCTCGCCGTCGGCGTCCGACAACAGTGTGAACCCGAGGTCGTGGTCCGTGTCGAACTCCGCCAACGCCTCCACCGGGTCGTCGCTGACGCCGACGACCGCCACGTCCCGCTCCGCGAAGGCGTCGAGGTGGTCGCTGAACCCGTTCGCCTCGCGCGTACACCCCGGCGTGTTCGCTCGGGGGTAGAAGTACAACACGACACGCTGCCCGTCGAACTCCGCCAGTGACACGTCGTCGCCGTCCTGGTTCGGGAGCGAGAACGTCGGTGCCGCCGTCCCTGGTTCCAACATGGACGGTCGTAGCGCTGCCGAGCGCTTGTGCCTTCGGAAAGCGGACGCGGCCACTGGCGACCGTCGAGGGCCGTCTCGGACTACCCCAGCCGTTCGGCCGCGCCACGGTCGACGAGCGGGTCGACGTTCGTCGTCGGGAGCGTGACCACGTCGCCGGCACGGAGCTCGTACGAGCGGTCGTCGACGCCGAAGATCTCACCCACGTCGCTCGTCACGCGCACCGTCGTCCGGTCGACCCCGACCGTCGCCGTCTCGTCCACTCCGCCCGCCTGCGTGTCGTCCGTCCCAGTGGCCGACTGCTGCGTGTCGTTCGTCCCGGCGACCGACTGCTGCGTGTCGTCCGTCTCGGTCGACCGTGGCACGTCGTCTCCCCCCGTCGGCTCGGGACCGGCGGCCGCGGCCGCCTCGGCGACTGGACGGTCCGACTCCTCACCCGAGACGGCCGCCGCCTCCGCCGTCGGCCGCGGTGTCCCGTCGTCGGCTGCCGTCTCGACGCCCGTCGCCGACACACCGGTCGCGTCGGCACTCGCGTCCGTGCCGCCCTCGGTCGCCGTGCTCGCACTCGCCGACGCGGTCCCGGTGTCCGCCGTGGCGGAGGCGGTGTCCGTCGCGCCAGCGCCGGCCGCTCCGGCACCGGGTGTGTCGTCACCGCCCATCGCGTCCGCCAGCACGTCGTCACTGTCGCCCACGCCAGCACCGGTGTCGGCCTCGGCACCGGCCAGCTCCGCCGGCTCCTCGTCGCCCGCACCCTGCTCGTCGGGTGCCGGCGGCGCGACGGACCCGTCACCCGGTCCCGGCGACACGGCACCGGCGGCCGCCTCGCCCGCGCCCGGCGTCGGCACCGGCTCGTCGGCCGCCGCCTCGGCGGTCGACTGTGGCCCGTCGTCGACACCCTCGGGGTCGCCGATGACGTGGGTCGGCTCCTCGGCCGTCGACACACTCTCGGCCGACGCGGCGTCTGTCCTCCCCGCGTCACCGACCGACTCGGTGTCCGTCGCCACCGCGTCGCCGACCGCCCCAGCGTCGGCGGTGGCCGCACCACCGGTCGTACCCGCACCCGTGTCGGCGTCGCCGTCGTCCAGTGCGCCCAAGACGGCGGCCTCGTTGGCCTCGATCCGGGCGACCACGTCGTCGAACATCGCCCGTTCCTGGTCGGTCATCCCGTCCGTCTCGGCGGGCATCCCGGCGGCCGCGAAGGAGGCGAGCTTGACCACCTTGCCGCGGCGGCGCTCGTACAGCGACTCGATCACCTCCTCGGCGGTGTCGATCTCGTCGGTGAGCCGCATCGCGTCGGCAGCGTAGGGGTCGCCGGCCGCCTCCGCGCGGCGCGTCCGCTCTCGTTTCAGCTCTCTGACGTAGTCGGCGGCGTCGTCGTAGAAGGAGTCCCGCAGGTGCTGGAGGCTGTCGGTCCGCCGTTCCTGTTCGCGTACACTCCGTAGCTCCTCCAAGTCCATGTCGTCTCTCCTCCGTGTCGTCTCCGTGTTCTGTCGCGATCACTCCGCCGCCTTCTCGGCGCGGCCTCGCGCCAGGAGGAACACGCCGACGAACTCGCGGACTGAACGTGTTCCCCCCTCGATTGTAAAGCTGTCGTCGGACGGACCGTTCCCGACCGGCACCGGGCCGGGCTCGGTCACCTCCACCATGATCCGCTGGTCGCGGAACTGCTCCGCGACGGCGTCTCGCGTCGGTTCGAAGTCGTCGACCACCTCGCGGTCGAGCCGCCGGACGACGAACCCGGTGCCGCCGTGGAGACTCCCCGGGAGTCGGATGAGACGGCGTACGTCCGTCGTCACCGGTTCGTCGATGGGTGCGGTCTCCTCGGCGAGCACGCGGTCGGCCAGCGCGCGGATCAGCGTGCTCGCGCCCGGCCCCAACTCCACGTTGCCGGAGCGGACACCCTCCGGGTTGTTCTGGAGGACGCCGTAGATGGTCGTCGCGGTCTTCTCGCCGACGCCGTCGAGTTCCTGGAGGCGGGCGAGTGCCGTCTCCTCGTCGGCGTTGAGCAACGCGTCGGTGTACGCGAGCAGTCGTTCGTGGACGCGTCGGCCCCACCCACCCTCGGCGCGGAGCGTCTTCTGGAGGGTGCCGCGGTCGTTGGGTCGTTTCTCGATCAGGCCGTCGCGGTCGAGGTCGATCCCGCGGACGTAGTCGACCACCTCGCGGCGCGCCTCGGAGTCGAGTCCGCGGACGGACGGATCGCGGACGTGGACGTGGTAGCCGCGACCGCCGGAGAATACGATCTCCAGCTCGTCGTCCCCGAAGCCGAAGTCCGTGGTCAACACGTCGAGGAGGTCGAGGAGTGCGTCCTTGCACTCGCGGAGCATCTCCGTGTAGGAGTCCGTCTCGGGGTCGACGCCGGGGAGGTGGTCGGCGTCGAGGTCGAAGACGAGGTCGGCGGAGCGCCAGCCTTTCTGGGCCATCGTGCGGTTCGAGGGGTCGTCGTAGCGCGCCGCCGAGAAGTAGACGTGTCGGGGGGACTCGCGGGCGAGGAACTCGCCCAGTTGCTCGGGGCCGCCGGCCACGTCGAGTAGCGACTGGTGGCGGACCATCGTGGTGCCCTCGCCCTCGGTGAAGGGGATGTGCCCCCACTCGCGGTCGGCGGCGGCGGGCGGGACGGGCGTGTCGCTCCGGCGGTAGTAGTCACCGAAGCGTCCCGACAGGTACTCTCTCGTGCGGCGCTCCATCGCTCTCGGTCGAACGAGTGCCGTCGGGAAAGTCGTTCCGTTCCCACGCGGTGCGGGTGCGGAGACCCGTGTGTGTGAGTGGGACGGTCGCGGAGCGATCCTGGGGCGGCCGCGGTGGCGGAGCGGCTGCGGAGCAGTGCGCGACGGGTGCGATGCGGGGCGGTGGCGGAGCAGTTGTGGAGGCGAAGCGTAGCGGTGCGGGGTGGTCGCGGCGGCGGCGGAGCGGTGCGGTCGCGGCGGCGGAGCGGCGCGGTGGCGGAGCGGAGCGGTGCGGTGCGGTGGCGGAGCGGTGCGGGGCGGTGGCGGTCGCGGCACCAGCACACCGACCGCGAGCGCGCCGCACGGCGCGCTCGCGGCCCTTTTTGGTCGAGCTTTTTTCCTCGGGTGGCGCGCGCAGCGCGCCACCCCGAGGAGCGAAAAAGGTCGGTCGTAAGAGGTATTGCCAGCCTCCGAGTCCCGAGACACATGCACGTCATCGTGGTGGGCGCGGGACAGGTGGGGTCGAGTATCGCCGCCAGTCTCGCAGACACACACGACGTGGTGGTGATCGACCGCGACGGCGAGCGGGTGGACGCGTTGACGTACGACATCGACGTGTTGGCCATCGAGGGCGACGGGGCCGACCTCGAGACGCTGCGAGAGGCGAACGTCGGTGAGGCGGACCTGTTGATCGCCAGCACGGACGACGACGAGACGAACGTGGTGGTGTGTGGGACGGCGAAGGTGGAGTCGGAGGCGTTCACCATCGCCCGCGTCAAGCGGCCGCAGTACCTCGCGACGTGGGAACACGCCGTCGACGCCGGCAACGAGGCGTTCGGGGTCGACTTCATGGTGTGTTCGGACCTGCTGGCGGCACAGACGATCGTCGAAGTGATGGGGGTACCGACGGCGGAGGACGTGAAGTCGTTCGGCGACGGGCTGTGTCGGATGGCGGAGTTCAAGGTGCCCGCCGGCAGCGCCGTCGCCGAGCAGACGGTGAGCGAGGCGGACCGCTTCCCCGGACTGACCTTCGCGGCGATCATCCGTGGCGAGGAGGTGATCGTCCCGCGCGGGGAGACGCTGATCCAGCCCGAGGACGACCTCGTGGTGATCGGGCGGCCGGAGGAGGTGGAGGCGTTCGGGGCGGACCTGGCACCCGACCAGACGAACCCCGAGGAGATCGTGATCTTCGGCGGGAGCGAGATCGGCTACCAGACGGCGCGGCTGTTCTGCGAGCAGGGGTTGTGTCCACGACTCGTCGAGCAGGACGAGACACGGGCGCGGTGGCTCGCCGAGCAACTGCCGGAGGCGACGGTGATGCACCACGACGCGACCGACCAGGAGTTCCTCGAACGCGAGAATATCGGTAGCGCGGACGTGGTCGTCGCGGCCTTAGACACGGACCAGGGGAACCTGCTGGCGACGTTGCTCGCCAAGCGACTCGGTGCAGACCGAGCCGCGGCAGTCGTCGACAACGGACAGTTCACGGACCTGTTCGAGACGGTCGGCGTCGACGTGGCGATCAGCCCGCGGCGGGTGACGGCCGAGGAGATCACGCGGTTCACGCGGACGAACTACGCGGAGACGGTGTCGATCATCGAGGACGACCGCGCGGAGATCCTGGAGTTGGAGGTGAGCGCCGACAGTGCCGTCGTCGGCGAGCGCGTCCGCGACCTCGCGGTCGAACTCCCGCAGAGTGTCGTCATCGGGTCGATCACGCGCGACGGGGAGTTGTTGATCCCGCGTGGTGACACCGAGATCCGCGCCGGCGACCACCTCGTCGTGTTCGTCGAGGCCGACGACGTGGACGCCGTGACCGAGGCGTTGTGAGCGACTCCGGCGCGCCACCGCGTCGCGCGCGGTGACCGGGCCGGGAGGGAGGACCGAACCGCGGTTCGACCGGACTGGGCACCGCGGTGCGTCGGGCGTGAAACGACGGATTTAGGGGAGTCTCCACAGTCCGGCCGGACGTGCAATCGAGCGGGAGCGGTCGACCGCAACTGGGGGCGGTCGTCGACGGGAGTGATCTGTCGTGACTCGGATCGCCGCGGACGGGAGTGAGTCTCCGTGACCCGCAGCGTCGACGGGAGTGGTGTCTCGTGAGACGGGTCGTCGCGGACGGGAGCGGTTCGAACGGTGGGATCCGTGTCGACTGGCGCGCGTCGCTGGCGGTCGTCGGAACCGTGGTCCAGTACCTGTCGGTGACGCTGTTGCTCCCGCTGGTCGTGGCGGTCCTCTACGGCGAAGACGTAGTCACGTTCCTGCTCACCGGGGTCGTGACGGTGGTCGTCGGCACGGCGTTGACGCGACTCGACCCCGACCCGGAGTTGGGGAACCGCGAGGGGTTCCTCGTCGTCGCGGCGACGTGGCTCGGCGTCTCGCTGGTCGGGACCGTCCCGTACCTGCTGGCGGCCCACGGCGTCCCCGGCGTCGTCGCACCGACCTCGCCCGGATCGGCGTTGGCGGACCCCGTCGACGCGCTGTTCGAGTCGATGAGCGGGTTCACGACCACCGGGGCGACCGTGATGGCGGACATCTCCTTCGACACCCACTCGCGGGCGATCATGATCTGGCGGCAGCTCACCCAGTGGCTCGGCGGGATGGGGATCGTCGTGTTGGCACTGGCGATCCTCCCGGAGTTGTCCGTCGGTGGCGCGCAGTTGATGGACGCGGAGGCGCCCGGCGTCGGCATCGAGAAACTCACCCCGCGGATCGCCGAGACCGCACGGGCGCTGTGGATCGTCTACCTCGGGTTCACGGTCGCCGAGATCCTCCTGTTGTACGGACTCGGTGTCGTCGAGATGGCACCGAACATGACCGCGTACAACGCCGTCGCACACGGGTTGACGACGCTGCCGACCGGTGGGTTCTCGCCTGAGGCGGACAGCATCGCTGCGTTCTCGGCGGCGGTGCAGTGGGTCGTGATCCCGTTCATGGTCGTCGCGGGGACGAACTTCGCGCTGTTCTGGCACCTGTTGTCGGGCGACGTGCGGCGACTCCTCCGCGACGCGGAGTTCCGCGGCTACCTCGGGATCATGGGCGCGTTGACCGCACTGCTCGCCGGCCTGTTGTTCACCGGTGCGGCACCGGTGCTCGATCTGGGCGGCGCGACACGGGGTGTGCCCGCGAACGCCGTCCGGCAGGCGACGTTCCAGGTCGTCTCCATCGTCACGACGACCGGCTACGCGACGAGCGACTTCGCGCAGTGGAACGCCGCCGGGCAGTTCCTGTTGCTGTTCGCGATGTTCGTCGGCGGCTCCGGCGGCTCGACGGGTGGCGCGGTGAAGATCGTTCGCTGGCTGGTGATTCTCAAACTCGTCAAGCGAGAGCTGTTCACGACGGTCCACCCGGACGCGATCCAGCCCGTCCGGTTGGGTGGGACGGTGATCGACGAGCGAGCACTCCAGGGAATCGCGGGGTTCACGCTCGCGTACCTCGTGATCTTCTTCGTCGCGACGGTGGTGGTGATCGTCGACGCCGGCCGCGTCGACGCCGTGGTGACGATTCCGGAAGCCGCGGGTGGCGTCGCGGCGACGCTCGGCAACGTCGGCCCGGCGTTCGGCGACCTCGGGCCGTTCGGGAGCTACGGCGGCCTCCCGGCGACGACGAAGCTGCTGATGGTGTTCCTCATGTGGATCGGACGACTGGAGATCATCCCCGTGCTCGTGTTGTTGACGGACGCCTACTGGCGCTCGTGAGTCGGAGGGCGTCCCCAGTCTACGTCGAGACCACGTCTCGCCGATTCGCCCGTTACTCGTGGGCCTTCAGGTTGTGGACGGGGTCGAGCCACTCGACGACCTCGGCGGTCGGTTCGAGCGCGTCGGCGACGGCCTCGGCGGGTTTGTACGCCATCGGTGCCTCGTCGAGCGTGTCGTCGAGGACGGACTCGGAGTAGACCCCGTCCATCGCCGCCTCGAACTCCTCGAGCGACAGCGACTCGTGGGCGTCGCGGCGTCCCATCCGGCGCCCGGCGCCGTGGGGTGCCGTCTCGTTCCACTCCGCGTTGCCCCGTCCGCGAGCGATCACGGACCCCTGCGCCATGTCGAAGGGGATCACGAGTCGCTGCCCCTCACGGGCCGGCGTCGCACCCTTCCGGATGGTGAGGTCGCCGAAGTCGACG
Source organism: Halobaculum sp. MBLA0147 (assembly GCF_041361345.1). Classification (NCBI taxonomy): domain Archaea; kingdom Methanobacteriati; phylum Methanobacteriota; class Halobacteria; order Halobacteriales; family Haloferacaceae; genus Halonovum; species Halonovum rutilum. Next base: position 2,783,051 of record NZ_JBGKAD010000001.1, read on the forward strand.
AGGTTGTGGGGACTCTGGAAGCGGTCGACCGGCTCGACCCCCAACGCCTCGCAGATAGCCTCGCTCATCAGTTCGCGGTTCCAGCGGGCGTACTGCTGGGCGAACAGCATGTCGACGTAGTAGCCGTGTGCCTCGCGGCCGTACAGCGCGGCGAGGTCCTCGTCGAAGGCGTCGTCGTCACTCGACTCGGGGTCGGCGCCGTCGGTACTCTCGGCGTCGGCGTCCGTTGTGTCGCCGCTCCCGGCGGCGTCGCCGGTCGTGTCGTCCGCGTCCGGGTGGAGACGCCCGAGCACGTCGAAGGCGCGTTCGATCTCGGGGCCGTCGAGCGTCTCGCGGACGCGTTCCTTCTGGACGTGTGACTCGCCTTTCCCGCCGGTGACCCACTCGAAGAGGTCCCCGTCGGAGACGCGCTCGGGGTCGAACTTGAGGAACTGCTCGTACTCCGCGGGGATGGCCTCGCGGATGGCGTCGGCGCGACGGTAGCGGGTGGCACGCTCCTGCCAGTACTCCGCGACGGCGAGTCCGAGGTACCGCGAGCCGCTGTGGATCACGAGCCAGTAGTCGCCCGACTCACGCCCCTGCGCGAACTCGACGAAGTGGTTCCCACCGCCGAGCGTCCCGGCCGAGCGGATGACGTGCCCCATCCCGCTGGAACGACCGCGGAGCACCCGCTCACAGAGGTCCTTGAAGTACGCCTCGTCGTAGCCGTCGAAGTCGAACCCGATGGGGTCGATCTCGGCGTCGAACCGCTCGGCGTAGGCGTCGGCGAAGGCGTCGAACACGTCGGTGGCGCGCTCGAACGGGAACTCGTCGACGAGGTGCGGGGAGTCCTCGTAGTCGTGTGTCGACCGCCCCATCGGGACGGCCTCGCGGACGCGGCGCTCCCGCTCGGCGTCCGACAGCGGCAACTCGTCGCCGAGGTTCGTCGCCGCCATCCCGCAGCCGATGTCGACGCCGACGACGTTGGGGACGACGGCGTCCGGCAACGGCATCGTGAAGCCGATGGGTGCGCCGGCACCCCAGTGGGTGTCGGGCATCACGCGGATCGGCTCCGTGAACGCCGGGTGGTCGGCCAGCGTCCGCACCTGCTCGACGGCGTTGTCCTCGACCAGCGACTCGTCGTCGACCATCACCCGTGCCGTCGTCGCGTCCCCGTCGATCTCGATGGGCATCGCTACCCTCGACTCCGCGAGCGACGGGTATGAATCTGCGGCTCGGGTGCCAACGAGGGACACGGCCCCGCACGAGCCACGCCCTCCCCGACCGACGCCCACGGACGGAGCGGCCTCTGGCCGCAGCCGTTCCTCGCTCGCAGCCGGGGCGCTCTCTGGTCGCGGCGCGTACCGCTCGATCCCGGTGAGTCTATCGACGCGGCTGTTCTCCACGAGGGAACTAGTCGACGAATCCGGGTTCGAACCCCTGCCGATCTCGGGTCACGTGCCCGCTGGGCTGATTCCGTCTCTGTCCGGAATCTCACCCCTCACGACAGCGTCATACTGCTCTGCTCCGACCGGTCGTTCCAACTCCACCGACTCGACCGTGAGCGCGACTGGTTGTTGCTATCTATTTTCGTTCTATTTATGTTTGCGTGTCGAACACATCGAACCGATGCACAACCGGTACCTCTCTCCGCGCCAGAAGTTCTTTGCAGAGATTGTCACGTTCTCGCTCCCTACGACACTCGCCGTCTATCGTTTCGACCTCAGCGTCCAGCAGTCGATCATCGCTATCCTCCTCATCGTCGTTGCTGCGGGAGTCGTGAAGTACATAGTCGTCTACTCACCACGAGTAAAGTTCGAAGAAGTGAGGCGAACATCGTTTCTCGACCACCACCTTGAGTTGGTGATCGCGGACTACGAACGGCGATTCGATCCCGACTACGATATCCGAGTCAACGTGATGCGTACACAGAAGAGACGCCAACTGTCGCACGACGATGGAGGACTCTCGGTCGACAGCGAGCAGTTCCTGAAGATTGCGTACTGTGCCGGTGGCGGGGAACACTGTGATATCTCGGCGTACGACGGTGGTGGTACCGACGAGACGGCCACCGAGTGGTGTGTCGATCCGTCTCCGGCCAACGGTAGCTGTGGCCGTGCTTACGTGGCGAACGAGCCACGTGTCGCTGGACGGGACCCGTCACAGACCGAGTGGAGACACGAGACGACCGACAGGCAAGACCGAGCAACGAAAGTCGTGAACAGCGTCTTGAGCGTCCCTGTCAGAAAACCCAGCAGCGAGAAACCCGTCGCGGTGCTGAACCTCGACGCTGCGGTTCCACTTGAAGAGACGAACTTCGACGAAGACACTGTACAGACGACAGTCCAGGAAGAGTACGCAGATCAGATCGGGACACTGTTGTAGCCACTCGAGCAGATTCGTTCGTCTGGTACTCTGTGGTATCGATGCGGTGTATTTATCAACAAAGCGGACCCAGTGTGAGGTATGCCAGTACAGCGAGACAGCCAGTCCACACAGAGTGACGACGGGTGGGAGTACGGCGAAGGGACGACGATCGTCGACGAGTCTCGTGTCGAGCTACGTGAGCCGCGTGTCGTCGTCTCGAAGTACGTGCCGACGATCGAGTACGATCCCGAGAGCAACACACTCTCGCTCACGACCGGCGGCGAGTAGGACCGCTCGGTACCGTTCTGATTCAGTTCGACGGCCGCCCGTCGTCTCCGTGGTCCGCCCGTAGCTATATGAGCCTGGGGTACGTTGACGTGAATCGCATGAGCGAGGCAGAATCCCCGACGGAGCGAGTCGACGAGACGACCACCTGGCCGGACCTGGCGATCAGTCTGTACGACCGCCTGACCGGTCGGAACGCAGAGATCACGTACGACTTCGAGGACATGGAGGTGGCGGTGCCCAGCGGGACGGGCGAGGACGCGGAACACGCCCACTGGGAACTCGACGGGACGATCCGAGTCACGACACGGGAGCGTGACTGACGGCGACGCAGTCGCCCCGCTGTCGGTCGCGACGGACCTCGAGTTGACCGTCGACGGCGTCCCCGTCGGGGTCCGCTCGACGGGCGACCGCCTGTTCCTCGAGGTGCCGACGCTGCGGACGGCCGTCCGGATGGCACGCGACGGCGAGGGCCTCGAAGAGCGACTCGCGCCGGTGTTGCGCGTGACCGACCTCACGGTCGAGGTTCGCGTCCGGGAGGCGACCGTCGCCGTCCTGGGTGCCGACGCGCGCCCTGGGTGGCTCTCGCGGGAACTCGACGTCGACCCGGTCGAGGTCCGCGTCGGCGGCGCGCTCGCGGCGGTCGGCCGCACCGTGCTCGCCGGCACGCGACGGGTGGCTCGGTTGCTCCCGGTGTAGCCTCGGTCCCGCCGGTCCGACTCCGGTGTGGTCCGCGGACCGTCGCGGCTCGACGCCCGTGGTTCACACCCCTCACCCACACCCGCAACTCACACTCGCGACCGATGGGTGCGAGTACGGTCCACAGAGGTGTTCCTCGGCAGGATTTCTAAAGACCTAAGTAGTGAAGCACGGAATCGGCGGGTGATGTCTGACCTGATCGTCAAGTCGGCAGTGAAGGAGTACCTGGAAGACGAGAACGTCGCGGCGGACTTCTACGAAGCCCTCGACGAGGAAGTCGCGGAACTGCTGGACGACGCCAGCCGCCGCGCCGAGGCGAACGACCGGAAGACGGTCCAGCCGCGCGACCTGTAAGGCTGCGAACCACCACTATCCTGCGGTTCGGTACGACGCCCGCCAGTCACGGGACCGTCGTCGATGAGCGGTGTCAGTGTCGACCGCGAGCGGCGTCGGGACGGTGACAGGCGGCACCAGTGTCGACCGGGAGCGGTGCCAGTGGCGACGACGGACAGCGCCGCGGATCACACCTGCCGGCCTACCGGCGCTGGAGTCGGTCGGGGACGTCGACGAGGTCGAGGCGGACGGCCGCGCCGACTCCCGTCGCGAGCACGCCGACGAGGAGGAGCGCGAGCGACTGGACCGCCAGCGCCCCGAAGAAGCCGCCGACGAACGCGATCACCGTCTCCCCGAGCGTCGCACCCGTCTCCGGCAGTGCCTCCGTCACCGCGTCGCGGACGGCGCCGTCGGCGACCCGACCGACGAGGAACCCGGGGACGGCCGCCAGCAGCGCCGCGACGCCGGTCCACAGGACGGGCGTCTCCGGCTGCTCGGAGACGACCCAGACCTGCCCCGCGAGCGCCAGCGCCAGTAGCGGCAGCAGCCACCCGAGCACGTCGAGGAACACGAACGCGGCCCGCGCTCGCACCAGCGACCGTCGCCCCTCGGCGGGGAGATAGTCCGTGACGACGAGCTGGCGCGGCAACGCCTCGTCGACACGGTCGGCGGCGGCCGCGCCGACGGCGTCCGCGAGTGCACCCTTCCGCGTCTCGAGTCGCTGGGCGAACTGGTCGTACTCCGCCGACGGCGTGAGCAGCCCGTCGACGTAGACGACGACGTACTCACCCGCGGCGGTGTCGACCGACTCGCCGAGTCCGGTGTCGACGGTGCCGTAGCGGTCGCGGAGTTCCCCGCGCAGCGCCAGCAGTGTCTCGTTGACCTCGCCCTCGGACGGCTCCGAGCCGGCCTCGGCGAGCCGTTCGCGGACGCGCTCGCGGACCGTCCCGCGTGTCGACCGGAACGTCTCGCGACTCTCGCCGACGCGCAACAGGGTGTCCGTCTCCAGCTCCACTCCGCCGACGGCGGTCGACTCCACCCCGGCGAACGCGGCGAGGCGACTCGCGGAGGTGTTGCGCACGGCGTCGGCGACCGCCCGCTCGGTGCCGTTCACGAGCGGGGCGGTGTCGGCGACGAGCCGGAGTCTGTCGTCGTTCCCGTGGAGGTACGCGTAGAGGTTCTCGACGTTCCGTTCCGTCTGTGTCTGGAGGTACTCGGGGGTGAGAATCTCGCCCGCGAGGCCGCTCGCGAACGGCGGGAGCGTCCCGTCGTCGCCGACCGGAAGGGTTCCCTCGCCGGTGAGTTCGGCGTGCAGCGCCGCGTAGCCGTCCGTCTCGTCGACCGTGTCCGTCACGTACCCGGGGTCGAGTACGGTCTGGTGTGCGGCGACGATCACGTTGCCACCGAGCAGCGTGAGGGTCAGGAGGACCACCACGCCGGCGACTCCCACCCGCCGGAGCGTCGACATACGCCACACGTCGGCACCGGGCTACAAATACTGTCGGGACGATGCCACCCGTCGCGTTCGTCTCGTCGCTCCTCGGTCGCGTCGTCCGCAGTCGCGTCGCCCCTCGGTCGCGTCGTCCGCAGTCGCGTCGCCCCTCGGTCGCGTCGTCCGCGGTCGCGTCGTCCGCAGTCGCGTCGCCCCTCGGTCGCGCCACCGCCACGGAGCCGCCGTCAGCTCGTCAGTCCGAGCCGGTCGTGACGGCTGTCTCGCCGTGGACGGCTGTGGGGGCGATCCCGTGCTCCTCGGCGGTCTCGACGAGTACGTCGCGCCGTGGAGCGATCACGTCCGGCTCGTGACTGTCCGTCCCGAGCGTCACCGACACGTCGTGTGCCAACAGCGTGTCGAGGAACGTCTCAGTCGGGTGGAGCGCGCCGTACTCGTCGAGCACGCGCCCGGCGTTGATCTCCACCGCCGTCCGAGAGTCGGCGAACGCCGCCGCCGCTCGCTCGTAGTGATCCGTCGTCGCGAACCCGCGCAGGTGGGGGTTCCGCTCGATCAGGTCCGGGTGCGCGGCGATCTCGAACAGCTCCGACTCCGCGAGCGCGACCAGCTTGTCGAAGTAGCGATCGACCAACGCCGCGCGGCGGGACTCCGAGAGGTCGCCGAAGTAGTCGCGGACGTGGACGTTCACTCCGTCGAGGTCGTGGACGCTCCCGATGGCGTAGTCGAACCCCGCCTCCGCGAGGAACGACCGGATCGGCTCCTCGTGATCGGGTTCGTAGTCCACCTCGACGGCGTCGAACACGGCCAGGGAGTACGCCTCGTCCAACTGTTCGATCGCCTCGCGGCGTCGCTCGTAGGTGAGATCCAGGTTGAAGCCCATCTCCCGACGGAAGGTGCGGGCCGACTCCGTCGGCGTGACGTTGCAGTGGTCCGCGAACCCGACGCCGTCGAGTCCGGCGTCGGCCGCCGCCTCGACCATCCACTCGAGGAACGTCCCGTCCGAGTAGGTAGAGTGAACGTGGTAGTCGTACACGTCTCACTCGTCGCTCCGAGACGACTCGTAGGTTGCGGTCGACCGAGGAGGACCGTCGGACGTGCTCGACTACACCGAGACGGATCAGTTCCGCTCTCGTTCGCGTTCCCGCTCGGACTCGTCCGTCTCCGTGGCTCTCGTCGCGTCCGACTCGCTCGCGGCGTCGGCTCCGTCGCCGGCAGCCGCCTCGTCGTCGCTCGCTCCGTCGCCGTCCCGGCGCCGCTCGCGTTCGCGGGCGAGTTCGCGGTCGATCTCGTCCGTCTCCGTGTCCATCGCCTCGACTGTGACGACGTTGCCGCCGCCGGGGTCGACGACCATCACGCGCGTCCCCTCGGCGATCTCGCCGTCCAGCGACCGCGCGGAGTAGTAGGGGTTGAACCCACCGCCGTCGAGTTTCACCTGGCCTTCCTGTGGGGTGACGCGCTCCGTCACCCGTCCCATCGACCCCTTCAGGTCGCCGGAGTCGGTGGTCTGCGTCTCCCCGTCGTTGTCGTAGATCCCCAGGTCCCGGTAGACGTACAGTGCCGCCGCGCCGATGGCGACGACGAGCAACCCGAGGAGGAACGGACTCGCCAACACCGGGAACAGGAGGCCGAGCAGCCCGGCGCCCAACAGGGCGACGCCGACGACGACGAAGTTCGCTCCGGGGGCGGTCGCCTCCATGATCGAGAGGACCAACCCCGCCAGCGTCAACAGCAGCGGGAGCGTCTCTGGGCTCAACAGCTCGAACTGCAACGGGACGACCGCGAGGAGCGTCGGGTCGAACGCCCCGACGGCGCTCGCGCTGGCGACCGTCGCGTCCACGAGGGGTGCGAGTGTGAGAGACACGGGTACGGAGACGAGGGTCACAGCGTAGCCAACACGAAGACGAGGACGGTCCCGAGCACGCCCGCGACGACGAACAGCGCGTTCTCGAGGTCGACGGACTCCGGTTCGATCGGCTCGCGACGAGGTTCGTCCGGGTCCGCGTCCTCGCCGACCTCGTCGACCTCGAACTGCCACTCGCTGGTGTCCTCGGCCATACGCCACGCTTGGGTGTCCCCGGGTAAATCGGTGACGGGTGCGCGACTCGTGACCGCTCCCCGACCGCCGGTCGGGCGTCGCGGTCGCCCGGCGACCGAGAGACGTCTCGCCACTCCCCGGTCGCCGGTCACCCGTCGAGTTCGCCCAACTCGTCGCGGCGGCCCTTCGGGATGCGTGAGCGAAGTTCCCCGTAGAGGTACAGGCCGACGCCGATGGGCTCCACCTCGCCGGCGACGCGGTGGGCGGCGATCAGGTACCCCCAGTCGCCCTCCCACCGCGGGAGGTCCTGGTCGTGGCCGGCGGCGAACGCCGTCGCCTCGCCGCCGGACAACTCGACCACGTTCCGGTCCGCCGCGCGCCCGAACCGCTGGGCGGCGTCCGTCGTCGGCTTCCAGTGTTCCTGGCGCGCGTGGAGGAACGTGATCCCGACCGCCTCCACGTCGACCGGGTCCGGCACGTCGCCCGCGAACGCCCAGATCTTCCCGTTGCCCTTCTCCCAGAAGCTGTGGCCGTCGAACGTCTCCGCGGGCACCCCGAACCGCTCGGTCCACCACTCGATCACCTCCCTTCGGGTCGGCCGACCCGGGACGCGCCGCTCGTCGGCCGTCGCCGGCAGCCTGTCGAACACCTGGCCGTCGTTCTCAGGCGGGCTCTCGGTCACGCGCCCACCTCCAGTCGCGCGACGTAGAAGCCGCCGGTGTCGTTCAGGTGCGGGTAGACGCGGTGGGTCCGCTCGACGGCGGAGTCGAACGACTCGCCCTCCCACTCGGTGACGCCCGGACGCGTCTCCAGCGGTGCGTCCCAGTCGACGACGCGGCAGTCCTCCGTCGCCAGCGCGTGGTCGACGACCGCCTCGTTCTCCTCGGGTGCGAACGTGCAGGTGGCGTAGACGACGGTGCCGCCCGGTTCCGTCGCCTGGATCGCGCGTCGCAAGATCCCCTTCTGGACCTCGGCGATCTCGCGGACGTGACCGAGCGTCCACTCCTCGTGAGCGTCGGGGTTCTTGCGGATCGTCCCCTCGCAGGAACACGGCGCGTCGACGAGGGCGGCGTCGAACGCGTCGAACGCGAACGGCTTCAGCGAGTAGTTGCGGGCGTCCGTGTTCGTCACGACGGTGTTGGTGATCCCGAGCCGTTCGGCGTTGTGCCGCAACGCCGACAGCCGTCCGAGGTTGGAGTCGTTCGCCACGAGTGTGCCGCGATCGTCCATCAGCTGTGCGAGGTGGCTCGTCTTGCTCCCCGGCGCGGCGCAGGCGTCCCAGACGACCTGGCCCGGCTCCGGGTCGAGCGCGAGCGCCGGCAGCGCCGAGACCTCCTCTTGGCCGTGAGTCCAGCCGTGGAAGTACGGCCAGTTCGTCCCCGGCGAGCCGTCGGGTAAGACGAGCAGATCCTCGTGCCAGTCGACGCGCTCGTAGGCGACACCCTCCGTCTCGAACGCCTCGATCACGCGGTCCGGCGTCGCCGCCAACCGATTCACGCGGACGACCTGCGGGAGCGGGCGGTCACACGCCGCCCGGAACGCCACCTCGTCGTCCACGAGGTCGGCGTACCGATCCAGTGGAGTCACGGCGGCGCTTCGCGGCCGGCTCGTTTGGGGGTTTCGGAGCGGGCCTCGTCAGTGACGAATTAGTTAAGTTTATTGAATGCGATCTGCGCCACCACTAGTGTGCCGGACGACGCACCAGATCTACTGGTTCGCGCCTTGGGGTCACTGGGATACGAGACTGGAGACACGACGACAACGGTGGAAGTCGAGATCGTTGATCGGACTGTTCCGAAGGAAGACTCTGACTGTGTCGAACGTGTACTGAACGATGAGTGCCGAACCGTGATCGACCATCAGGTCGAGAAACTTCGCGACATCGACGACGTTGCTGCGAGGACGGTACGAATCACAGTACTCGTCTTAGCCGGCATCCTGGGCACGATCTCACTTGGCGAGAGTTCGGGTGTCTCACTCACCAGTCCGTTGACTCTCTGGGGCGGTTCGTACCTGCTGTTCTCGATTCTCGCGGGAATGTACACCTACAACGTCTCCGACTCGTACCTCGGTCCTGGCCGCCGAACAATCGAAAAGTGGGGTACTCACGACTCCGAGTCGGAGCTCCACGACGTGGCGCACCGTGCGTACGCGGAGTGGATTGAGGAGATGGAGATACTGGCGGCGGTCAACGGGATCGCTCTTGACGTGACACAGTTGAGTCTCGGTCTGGGTTTGTCGTACACCTTTGTCTCGATATTCGTCCAGACAACGGAGAAGAATCAGTACACACCGGTCAGGACGCTGATCGTCGAAACACAGGGGAGCCTCTGGCACGGTCTTCCACTGGTACTACTCGTCGGGTCCGTGGTCACACTGTTCGCGTACTCACTGTGGCGATTCTAGCACGTGTGCCGGGGCATCAGATCGGTGGTGTTCCCACACGCTTTTATTTCTCCACGCACAATTGTGACACAGGCATGGATGACGAAGGACCTCCAGAGGCTGCACGTGGCTACAGTGGCGGGTTGAGTGCAGTTCGGCGGCTCGTCCGGGACTTCCGTGAGCGGTACGACGCCGACGACTGAGTCTCCCGACGCCGTCACCGACTCCGAACGGTTTAGGTACACTCCTCTCTCAGTTTGGGTACGACCGTCTACCACCGTCGGTGGCAGACAGTTCACAGATCATGCGCGTCGAGAACAGTTTCGTACCGGTCGAGGGTGTCGGGGAGAAGACGGAGCGTCGCCTGTGGGAGGCGGGGGTCACGGAGTGGCACGACTACGCCGGGCAGCGGCCCAGGGGCGTCGGGGCGACGACGGCGAGTCGGATCGAGTCGTACGTCGACGAGGCGCTCGACCGGCTGGCAGACGACGACGCGTCGTACTTCGACCGGACGTTCCCCGGGAGCCACCGGTGGCGCCTGTACGAGTCGTTCCGCGAGGACGTGTGTTTCTTCGACATCGAGACGACGGGACTCTCGGAGGTGCGCGACGACGTGACGACGGTGACGTTCCACCGCGGCGACGAGACGACGACCCTCGTCCACGGGCGCGACCTCACGCGCGAGGCGATCCGCGAGCAGTTCGACGAGGCCGCGCTGCTGTGTACGTTCAACGGCGGCCGGTTCGACGTACCGTTCCTGGAGACGAGCTTCGACCTGGACGTGACGACGCCACACCTCGACCTGATGCACGTCTGCCGCCGACTCGACCTGACGGGCGGACTCAAGCCCATCGAGCGGGAGTTGGGGATCGACCGCGACGGGCCGGACATCTCCGGACGCGACGCGGTCCGTCTGTGGCGCGAGTACGAGGCCGGCGACGAGACGGCGCTCGACCGGCTGGTGTCGTACAACCGCGACGACACGGTGAACCTGCGACGACTCGCGGACGTCGTCTGTCGTCGGCTCCACCGGCGGACGCCGCTGGACGACGACGTGTCGCTGTTGACCGACGTGGACGTGTAGCGGCGGTCGACTCGGGGTAGCCGTCCCAGCCGCTCCCGACCGAATCGGTCCGCGCACGCGACCTCGGGAAGGTGAAGCCTTTTGCCGACGGGGACGCACCCACCGGCGTATGAACCACCCAGCGGGACGCCCGGCTGCCGGAGCGGCCGCCGAGACCGCGGAGGCGGACGACGAGACCGCCGACACGGCGACGGAGACGGACGGCGCGAGCGAGGGGACGGAGGCGGCCGCCGAGGAGACGGACGACGCCGACGAGACGACGCCGGCGGAGTCCGACGAGGCGGCGACGGGGGAGACGGACGCCGAGGAGGAGTCCGGGACGGACACCGCGCCGGAGGTCGAACTGAGCGTCTACCAGGTGTCCGTCCGTGTCACGGGCAGCAGCGACGACGACCTCGACACCGTCGAGGAGTCGGCCCGTGGACTCGTCGACCACCTCGTCGACCGCGCTGTCGAACTCGAAGACGAACCCGACGGTCGTGGACTCGGGTGACGACGAGCGGGTGTCGTCACCGGGCTGTGGGCGCCACCCCCTTCGACCGATCGGCGTCCACACGCCGTCGGCTGTGAGGATCTCCCACGCTTTAGGCGAACCTAAACACTCAAGTACGGGCGTCGGTACCGGCCGGTATGGACGGTACGAACGCGCAGACGGGGGAATCGGCGGCAGGCGCCGCGTCGGGGGGATCGCCGGCGGGTGACGACGAGTACACGTTCGACGACCTCGCGGTCGTGATGGGGGCGTACAACGAGGAGGAGGCCATCGGCGCGGTGCTGGACGACGTGGCCGCGGTGACGGACGACCGCGCCGAGGTCGTCGTCGTCGACTCCTCGACGGATCGGACGCCGGAGATCGCCCGCGAGAAGGGGGCGACGGTGATCGAACAGCCGCCGCGCGGCTACGGCGAGGCGGTCCGCGAGGCGGTGCTCGCGCCGGATCGGCCGGTCGTCGTGACCACGGACTGTGACGACACGTACCCGATGGAGGCGCTGCCAGAGTTCTTGGACCGGATCAACCAGGGGTACGACGTGGTGTCGGGCGACCGGATCTACCACGGTGCGGAGGCGATGCCGGCGTTCAACCGCCTCGGCAACGTCGCGTTCGCGCTGTTGTCGTCGCTGTTGTTGGGCGAGCGCGTCCACGACGTGACCACCGGGATGCGGGCGTACCGCCGCGAGCTGCTCCACGAGATCGAGTGGACGGAGAACACCGGGCTGTCGGCGGAACTGTTGCTCCGCCCGGTCGCCCGGGGGTACGACGTGATCGAGGAGCCGATCGCCTACCGCGAGCGTGCCGGCGAGACGACGTTGGACCCACTGGCCGGCGGTGCCGCTATCGCGAAGTCGATCCTCCGCGTCGGCTACGAGGAACGCTTCGAGTAGCGAGGCTCCGGCGGGTCGGTGGACGGAGTCGGCGTGGGTGGTGCCGTGGGACGACGTCTGAGGGTGTCGTCGTACTATCTCAGTCGCACGTGCGGCACGAGTGGAGTGACGGTTCAGAGGATGTCGCCGATCCGACGCGGTTCCGACGAGAAGTCCGGGTCCTCCTCGACCATCCGGAGCACGTCGTGGTCGGTCGCGTCGACGTAGCGTTGCTGTGTCGCCTCCTCGACGAGTTCCTTCTCCAGTCGGAACTCCGTCCCCTCGTACTCTACGTCCACGCCGTCTTCGTCGAAACTGAGCGCAGTCACACCACGTCGTTCGTGGAGCAGTCTGAAGTGTGGCTCGGTCGGGGGGAGCCGCGGGCAGCCACCGGGTGACCGAACGTGCCACCGAGGCCGCTACTCCAGCCGGTACGTCGGCCCGTCGTCGCCGTCCTCGACGCGCACGCCGGCGTCGGCGAGCGCGTCTCGGAGGTCGTCGGCCCGCTCGTAGTTGCCGGCGTCTCGCTCTCGCTCGCGCACGTCCAACACGAGTTCGACGAGGTCCTCGACCAGCTCCACGTCGCCGCCGTCGCTCTCGTCGGCACCCAGCGAGAGCCCGAACACCTCCCCGCCGAGCGCCTCGAACGTCTCGACCGCACGCCGCAGCCCGCGATAGTCGTACGCCGTCTCTCCGTCCGCCGACACGTCGTCGCTCGCGTCGCCGTCGCCAGACCCGCCGTCCGCCGTTCCGTCGTCACCGCCCGCCACACCTCCTGTGTCGTCTGCGCTACTCTCGTCACCATCTGCCCCGTCGCCGTCGACGTGCCGGTGGACGGCACTCGCGAGGTCCAACAGCGCGTTGTACGCCGTCCGCACGTCCAAGTCGTCGTCCATCGCCGTCGCGAACCGCTCGCGACACTCGTCGACCGCCTCGCGGAGGTCGTCGTCGACGACACTCCCGAGTGCGCGAGCGTCGTCACACGCCGCGACCGCGGTGTCGTAGCCACGCCGGAGTCGCTCCCAGCGCCGTTCGGCCTCCGCCATCGCGTCCGTGGAGTACGTCTGTTCGCCGCGGTACTGCGCGCCGAGGTAGAAGGTTCGCACCACGTCCACCCCGTACTCCTCGAGGGCGTCCGAGACGGTGAAGAAGTTCCCCAGACTGGACGACATCTTGTCTTCGTCCGTCTGCAACAGGCCGACGTGGAGCCACGTCCGCGCGAACTCCGCGCCCGTGGCGGCCTCGCTCTGGGCGATCTCGTTCTCGTGGTGCGGGAAGACGAGGTCCCGTCCGCCCATGTGGACGTCCAGCGTGTCGCCGAGGTGTGTCGTCGACATCACGGAACACTCGACGTGCCACCCCGGCCGGCCCTCGCCCCACGGGGAGTCCCACGTCTGTCCCGACGGGAGCGACCCCTCGTGGTCGTGTTTCCGGTGTTCGCGGACGGCCTCTGGCGAGACCCCGCCGGCCTTCCACAGTGCGAAGTCCGAGGGGTTGCGCTTCTCCGAGCGCTCGTCGGCCTCGCTCTGTGCCTCCAATTCGTCGAGGGACTGGTTCGAGAGCGCGCCGTAGTCGTCGAAGCTGGTCACGTCGAAGTACACCGAGCCGTTCGCCTCGTAGGCGTAGCCGCGCTCGACCAGCGTCTCCACCAGCGAGACGATCTGCGGGACGTGCTCGGAGACGCGGGGGTACACCGCCGCACGCTTCAGGTTCAGGCCGCGCATGTCCGCCAGCACGGACTGGGTGAAGTGGCGTGCCACGTCCGCCTCCGTCTCCCACTCCTCGCGTTCGCCGACGCGGGCGGTGATCTTCTCGTTCACGTCGGTGACGTTCTCGACGTGGCGCACGTCGTAGCCGCGGTGCTCCAGCCAGCGGTGGAGCACGTCGGCGTGGAACCACAGCCGTGCGTGCCCGAGGTGGGCGTCGTCCGAGACCGTCAACCCGCACACGTACAGCAGGATCTCGTCGTCGTCTCCACCGGCCAACGCGACCCGCTCGCCACGGAGTGTGTCGGTCACGGACAGCGTCATCGGGCGACGGGTCGGTGCGCCGCCGAGTAAAACCCCCCGGAGTCGACACGTCTCCGGGGGCCGTCTCCGCGGTCTGCGGAACTGTCGCCGTCGCCGACGAGTGGCTGCGACGCTGGGAGACTACGCGAACACGGTCTCACTCGAACACGCCCTCGACGACTCGCAGTGCGTCGGCACCGGCGCGCCGTGGCACGGCGACCAGCAGTGCGTCGGTGGTGACGGCCGCCGCCACGAGGTCGATGTCGGCGGTGCGGAGGCGCCCCACCACTCGCTCGACCGCCGACGGCGCCACGTCGCCGGTCGCCAGGACGGCCGCGAGGTCGCCACGCCGCTGTCCAGTCGCCGCGGCGTCGACCAGTCTCCTCCCGCCGACCACGAGCAGTGGTTCGGGGGTGTCGTCGGACGCCACCGTCGTGTCGTCGAGACTACCGTCGTTCCCCTCGGACACCGTCGTGTCGTCGGGACTACCGTCGTTCCCCTCGGACGCCGCCGTAGTGTCGCCGCTCTCGTCCGCCCCGACGACGACGAGGTCGCGGTGGAGTCGCGCCCGTGCCTCGCCCGCGTCGCCCGGTGGCGACAGTTCCTCGGCGTACCGCCGGAGTGCGGCCGTCACGGCCTCCTGGCCGGCGTCGACCTCGAGTGTCGCCGCCGCCGCGGCGTAGTTGACCACCCCTGCCGCCAGCGCGTCGTGGAGGAACGGCCGCGCCCGGACCGCCTCGCGTGTGCGTTCCGCGACTGTCACGGTCGGTAGAGGCGTGCGGGTGAGCAAAGACCTACCGGAGCCGACGCGAGCCTGGGGAGGCGACGGGCGTCGTCCACGCTCGAGCACCCGGATGGGCCGACGACGGATCGACACGGGAGAGGGAACGTATCACACTCCGGACAGAACCCGGGTTCAGTAACCGACACGACAGAAATACCATTCAGCTTACACTTACGTGGGTGGCGTGCCAGTGTTCACTCGCATGTCGCACAGACAGTCCCCGCAGACGACACGGCTCTCCACCCGGACCGGGCAGACGACCCGTACTGCAGTCCCCGCCCCGCAGACGACACGGCCCTCCACCGCCTCGCAGACGACACGGCCCTCCACCGCCCCGCAGACGACACGGCCCTCCACCGCCCCGCAGACGACACGGCCCTCCACCGACGCTTCACGGGCGACGGCGACGTGGCGAGCGGACTCCCTCCGCGTCGACTCGCCGACGGACGTGTCGACGCGTGCGGTGGCGATCGCCGGGGTCCTCGCGGTCGGGGTCGCGGCAGCCGTCGCGGCGCCGCTCCCGACGGCGACGGCGCTGCTCGGACTCCTCGTCGGGACGCTCGTCGCTCGGCGCGACGAGATCGAGGCGAGAGTCCGAGCGATCGCTCGCACGCGGACTGACGACCCCATCGACGCTCCGGCGGGACTCGACGTGTGACCGAACCGCCCGCCGTCGTCGACCCGACGATTCCCGGACAGTCGGCCGCTCCGAAGCCCTCAAGACTCGTCCGGCCCTGCTCGTGTGTATGACACAAGCGCTCGTGTTGGTCGCACACGGCTCTCACCTCAACCCCGACTCGAGCACGCCGACGTACGAGCACGCGGACACGATCCGCGAGACGGGCGTGTTCGACGAGGTGGCGACCGGCTTCTGGAAGGAGGAGCCGAGTCTCCGGGAGGTGCTCCGCACCGTCGAGAGCGACGAGGTGTACGTCGTCCCGCTGTTCGTCTCGGAGGGGTACTTCACCGAGCAGGTGATCCCTCGCGAACTCCGCCTGGACGGCTGGGACGTGGCCGACTGGGAGTCGGACGGGATCAGTGCCGACGTGGCAACCTACACCGCGACGGACACCGGCCAGACGGTCCACTACTGTGGCCCGGTCGGCACCCACCGCACGATGACGGACGTGATCGTCCGCCGCGCCGAGACGGTGACCGGCGACCCGGACGTGGGCGAGGGGTTCGGACTCGCGGTCGTCGGCCACGGCACCGAACGCAACGAGAACTCCGCGAAGGCGATCCAGTACCACGCCGACCGCGTCCGGGAGTTGGACCGCTTCGACGAGGTGCGGGACCTCTACATGGACGAGGACCCCGAGGTCGACGACGTGGCGGAGTTCTTCGAGACGGACGACGTGGTGCTCGTGCCACTGTTCATCGCCGACGGCTACCACACGGAGGAGGACATCCCCGAGGACGTGGGGCTCACGGACGACTACCGCGAGGGGTACGACGTGCCGGCGACCGTCGGCGGGCGTCGGATCTGGTACGCCGGTGCCGTCGGGACGGAGCCGCTGTTGGCCGACGTGGCACTCGAACGCGCCGCCGACGCCGGTGCCGACGTGGGTGACGCCGTCGCCGACGTCCGCGAGGCGACACGCGTCGTGGAGGCGGCCGCGGACGACGAACCGGCCGCAGGGGACGACGGTGAGGCGGTCACGGAGAGTGACGACGGCGAGGCGGTCGCCGACGGCGGTCGCCCGACGGCTGCGGCAGCCGGCACCGAGCGAGACGACACCACGGCCGAGGAGGCGGGCGAGTAGATGCACGACGGACAGTTCGACGCCCTCGTCGCGGCCGCGAGCGACGCGGGCGTCCCGGCCGCCGCGCCGGGTGTCGACTTCGACGGGCTCCGCGTCGAGCGGACGGCCGAGGGGTTCACGTTCGAGACGCCAGCGACGACCGCGACCGGGCTCGACCGCGCACAGTTGCGCGAACACGCCGCCGACTCCCCGTACGTCACCAACTGGTACTTCTGGCAGTGGACGGTTCGGAACCCGGAGAGTCCGCGTCGCGCCTTCTGTCGTCGCCTGGAGGGCGCACCCATCGAGACCGGTGTCGACCACGGTGACGACTCAGAGAGCGGCGACGCGAAAGACGACACTGAGAGCGACGTGGAGGGCGACGATCTGTCGGTCGACACCGACGACCACGACGGGGCCGTCGACACACCCGCTGGCGAGACGCACGGCGTGCCCGAGCGGTACGACGTCCTGGCGGACGGCGCGGTGACCGAGTGGGGGCAGTTGCGGATCGAGGCGCGGCTCGCCGCCGACGGCGAGCGCGTCTACGAGGTGCGACACGTCGACGACGCCGAGACGGACCGGGCGGCGCTGACCACACACGAGGACCCCCTCGACGCCCGCGAGGTCGCCAAGACGGACGAGCGGGATCGCTACCGGCCGCTGAAGACGGCCCCGACGTTGCAGTCCGGGTGGGTATTCCCGGACCTCGGGTGGCGCGAGGTCGCCCAGACCGTCGAGACGTTCTACCCCGCCACGGTGGCCAACTGGTACCGCGAGCGGCGCGGGGAGTTGGACGTGGACCACTGGCGCGACACCGTGAGCCGTCAGACCGGCATCTACGGCGTCGTGAAGACGTGGGACCGCGGCGAGGGTCACGAGCACGTGAACTGGGTCGCCGAGAGCTGTTGTGACGACTCGCAGTGTCTCAAGCGCCGCGAGTGGCA
Organism: Halobaculum sp. MBLA0147; assembly: GCF_041361345.1. Taxonomy (NCBI): domain Archaea; kingdom Methanobacteriati; phylum Methanobacteriota; class Halobacteria; order Halobacteriales; family Haloferacaceae; genus Halonovum; species Halonovum rutilum. Next base: position 2,800,512 of record NZ_JBGKAD010000001.1, read on the forward strand.
GTACGACGACGAGACGGAACTGGCGGTCGACGGTGGTGACGGTCAGTTCCCGTGTCGCGAGCCGTGTTCCGTCGTGATCACCGCCGCGCGGAAGTGGACGCGACTGGAGAGCGAGCAACCTCGAACCTACGAGCTCGAGTTGACTCCCAGCGAGAAGGAGCAACTGGAGGCGGTGATCGACGCCGTCGCGGACGGCCGCGCCGACGAGATCCGCGAGGCCGACGTGAAAGACGACGCCAACCGGTACAGGACGCGGTTCCTCCGCGCGAAACTGTTCGACGACGACGGCAACCTCGCAGGCGTGCCGACGGAGCCAGACGAGGCGGAGTGACGAGCGGGGAGACACGTCACGCGGAGACCCCGGTGCCCGTCTCAGTCAGAAGACTCTGGTGCCCGTCTCGGCCAGACGACCCCGGCGCCCGTCTCGGCCAGACGACCCCGGCGCCCGTCCCGGTCAGAAGACTCCGACGCCGAGCGCGAACGCCCACTCCTGGCCGCCGAGTGCGAGAAACACCAGCGAGGCACCCAGCAACTCGACGTTCTTCGTGAAGTTCGTGAACTCCGACTGCCGTTCGGCGTCGGAGACCGCCCAGAAGTCGTGCATCGTCGGCGTCGCGACGACGAAGAACGTCGCCAGCGTACCCGCCGCGAGTACCGGGTAGACGCCGAGGAGGACGCCGAGCCCGCCGAGCACCAGCATCGCGCCGCTGGCGATCACCCCGAACCCGGGGGCAGGGATCCCCTTCGAGGCCGCGTAGCCGGTCATCTGGTCGGCGTTCAGGAAGTGGTTGAGCCCCGCGAACGCGAGGAACCCCCCGAACGCGACGCGTCCGACCAACAGGAGCACGCCCCCGAGTCCGGCGTCGACGGTCACGTGCCCGTCACCCCCGTCGTCGGGCTCGCGTCGGTCCACGGACGGTACGCCGCTCGTTCGACGGTCGTCGCTGTCGTCACGTCACCCCGTACGGCCCGGCCCCGAATAAGTGTCAGCTAACATAGATGTTACTCGTGGACGCGAGTGTCGGCCGGTTGCGTCGGTGTCACCGGGTGTCGGATGCGTCGCTCCGAGTGTGCGTGACATCGCTGCGGGCGTCGACGGCGGCGGGTCGACCGCGGACTACCCGGCCGCGAGGATGTAGCCGGCGGCGGCGACGGCGACCACCACGGCGAATGCGCCGCCGAGGACGACCACGCTGTCGACCCAGACGGCCAGCGCCAGCGCGAGGACGACGACCGCCGCCGCGAACCCACCGACCAACAGGGTCCCCGTCGCGGGACTCGACCCGTCGGCGACGGCCGTTCGTACCGACTCGACCACGGCGGTCGGGGTGGCGCCGGACCCGCCACCGCCTCGCCCACTGCCGGACCCACCACCACCACCACTCGCCGCCGCCGACGCGCCGCCGGGCGACGCCGTGCCGTTCCCACGGCCGGCGGACGCCGCCACACCGCCGCCCGTGGTCGCACCTCCGGAGCCACCGGTGTCACTCCCGACGACGGACTCGCCGGCACTCCCGGCGACCGCTCTGTCGGTTCGGCCAGTCGTTCCGTCGTCCGGGTCGATGGTGACCGCGACCGTCTCCTCGACGGAGCCGTGGCCGGTGACGACCGTGAGCGCGCCCTCGACCGGTTCCGACAGGTCCGCGACCGGCACGTCGACCACGAGCCGTGCGCCCGGATCGAGGTAGTGGTTCGACCCGGTCGTCTCCGCGACACGACCCAACGCGTCGTCGAACCGTAGGTGGACGTGGACCGGCGAGTCGTCGTTCGTCAACTCCACACGGAAGTCTCCCGTCGCGGTGAACTGGTCGGGTGCGGTGACGCCGTTGAGTCGTTCGCGGTTGAGCGCGACCGCCAACGCGTCGGGAGCCGTTCCGGGTGTCCGGGACACGCGTGACGCTACTCCACCACTCGGCAAAAAGGTTCGTCCCCCGTCGCGGTCGTCACCTCGTCGTACTCGGTGCGTTCGTGCCGCCCGTCCGTCGTCGTAGTCGTGACCCCGCCGCCTCCCGTGTCAGGCCGCCTCCTCGCGCATGTCCGGCGGGAGGAGGTTCGGGATCCCGTCCTCGATGGGGTACGCCTCGCCACACTCGACACAGACCAGGTCGCCGGCGACGACCTCGCCGTCCTCGCGCCGCTCGTCTTCGAGCTCGAGGTCGCTCTTGTCGACCGGACAACAGACGATGTCCAGCAGGGACTCGTTCATCACCCGTGTGGTGGACGGGGCGGATCAAAAGCCTACGGTTTCGGCGACTCGGCGTCTCACTCGCGTCGCGCACGTACGTCCCGGCACGCTCCGTCTGCATCCACGTGCCCACTACCCTACCCACACCCACGTCCAGGCGACGGCGAGTCCGACAGCCAGCGAGACCATCGCCGCGACGGCGGGGACCGGTGACTCCCGGCGCGTGTACGTCCGCACCGCGACCGCGGCAGGAGCGGCGGCCAGCAGGTGAGCGACGAGTACCGGTGTCGGGATCCCGACGAGCCGGTGGACGACGACCACACTCCCGAGGTACGCGACGACCACGACGACGGCGAGTCGCCACAGCGTCACCGGTGCCAGCCGCGTCGCCAGCGTCCGCTTGCCGACGGCGGCGTCGCCGTCTCGGTCCGGCCACGTCGTCGCCAGCAGACTCAGACACGTCACGAGTGTGAACGGGACGAACGCGACGAGTGAGAGCGACCCGGGCGTCGTCACCGTCGCGGCGCCAGTCACGGGCAACAGCCACGCGCCCAACAGCGCGTTCGTCGGGATCGCGAGCCCGCGCCACGCCAACTCGGCCGGCGGCAACGAGTACTGGACGCCACCGACGAACAACACCCCCAACAGAACCAGTGCCCGCGGCGGTGTCCCGAGCGCGACGGCGACCAGTCCGGCCGGAACGACGGCGACGCCAGCGGCGAGTGTCGCACCACGGGCGACGGCCCGCGGGAGTCCAGCCGCGTGGAGTGCACCACTTCCGCCGGAGAACGTCGAGCCTCGCGAGAGCGCGTCCGTCTCGTAGTCCGCGTACTCGTTGGCGTAGTGGACGGTCGCCGTGATCGCGAGCAACGCCACGCCGCCGCCGACGATCTGTGCCGCCGCCCACGACGACCCCCCGAGGGCGCTCGCCGGGGCGAGGTCGGCTTCGACGGCGCCGACGACCGCGCCGGTGACGTACAACAGACAGATCAACGCGACCTGGTCGGGGCGGACCATCCGCCAGCAGGCGACCGCGACGACGAGTGGCGACCGCTCCCGGAGCGTCCCGGCGAGCGTCGCCGGTCGCTCGTCGACGGACGCCTCCCCGTCGCCGCCGTCTGCCGCGGTCGCCCTCGACCGGTCGGTGTCGGGGGACTCGTCCGACGCGTCTCGATCGAGAGTGTCACTCACGGTGTCGTGACGAACGTGGTGACGCACCCACTACGTCGTGGCGGTTCGAGATGGGCTCGCCGCAAGGGGGTGATCGCCTCTCTGCGGTGGTGTCGACGCGACGCCCGCGCCCTCACCGGCTCGTGTCGACACGGCACTCGTGTCCCAACCGATCCGTCACGACTCGGAGACGGTGCGGTGACGACACCCTCGACCGTAACGCTCTTGCCCGAATCTCGCGAACACGGAGACGAGTCCCGGTAGGGTAGTGGACTATCCTCTTGGCTTGCGGAGCCAGGGACCAGCGTTCGAATCGCTGCCGGGACGTGACCGTTCTCCGTCGACGCTCGTGGCACAGTCGAAGGTTTATGTCTCCCCGACTGCGACCGACTGGTAGTGGTCTCGATCGGGTCGACGAGCCCGCGGGAGGCACTCGCGGTCGTCGCGGTGACGATGCTGGCCATCTCGCTGGTCACGCTCCCGGTGTTCCTCTACACGGGCGAGATGAACCTCGTGGTCGACGGCGTCGAGGAGTCCGAGGTGTTCGCCTCCGTCTCGCCGGAGACGAGTCTCTCGACGTTCGGCAACCCGAAGGTGACGGTCGTCCTCGACCCCGGCGCACAGGTGCGTGAGGTGTCGTCGGTGAGCGTCACCGGTCGCGTCGTCGACTCCGTCAGGATCGAGATGACGACGACGGAGGTGACCGTCACCTGCCCGCCGCAGTCGACCTGTATCGTCCAAGCGCACGGGTTCGACGGCGAACTCCTCGACGAGATCACCGTCACCGTCGAACGCGAGAGTTTCGTCTGAACACGCCGGCCCTCACTCGCCCGAACTCGGTGTGACTCGCACACGACGCACCCGAACTCGGTGTGACTCGCACACGACGCACCCGAACCCGGTAGTTACTTGCCTACCCCCCGGAAGTGGCGTGTATGACGAGTCGGTTCGCCGACCTCCGCTCGCGAGTGGCGACCGCCCTCCAGGCCGTCGACCACCGCTACGGCGTCTCCCCGGTCGTCCTCGCCGTCGCGGTCGTGACGGCCGCGTCGCTGGTCGTCCGGTTCGCGGCGTTGGGCAACCGCGTCGCACACTTCGACGAGGGGCGGGTGGCCTACTGGACGCTGGAGTACGCCCGCAGCGGCGAGTTCTACTACCGCTACATTATCCACGGCCCGTTCGTCCAACACGTCGACCGCGTCGTCTTCCAGACCGTCGGTGCGACGGACGTGACGATGCGGGCCGTCACGGCACTCTTGGGCGGGTTGCTCCCGGCGGCCGTCCTGCTGTTCCGGGACCGCCTCCGCCCGACGGAGACGGTCGTCGCCGCCGGGTTCCTCGCGTTCAACCCGGTGTTGGTGTACTACTCGCGGTTCTTCCGGAGCACCATCCTCGTCGCCGGGTTCATGTTCGCCGCCCTCGGGACACTGCTGCGCGCCCACCGGACGGGGGCGCCGCGGTGGCTGTACGCGACAACGGCACTGGCGGCGCTCGGGTTCGCCTCGAAGGAGAACGCCGTCGTCTACCTGCTGTGTTACCTCGGAGCCGGCGGGCTCGCACTGGACTACTACCTCCGGGACCCGAACGGCGAGCGGCGCGGCTCGGCCGCGATCCGGGCACGCCTCGGACGCGTGCGGGCGACGCTCGGCTCCGCGAGCGGGCGGCGGTGGACGGGGTACTGGCTGGGCCACGGCGCCCTCGCCGTCGGGCTGTTCGCCGCGCTCACGCTGTTCTTCTACGCGCCGCGGGACCCGAACGGACTGGGACTGTGGTCGTCGCTGGCGTCGCCGACGCGGCTGCCTGCGTTGGTCGACGCCACCGTCGCGGACCTCGAGCGCGGGTTGGAGTACTGGTTCGGTCACTCCGCCAGCGAGAAGTGTTACGAGGAGACGCTGGTCGCCGGCTACGTCTGTTTCCTCGAACGCACGCTGGGCGTGCTCGGGCGGTTCGCGGTGCCGTTGGTCGGGTTCGCCGTCGGCGGGTTCCTGCTGGAACGGTACGCCACCGACCGGGCGCGGCCGCTGGTGATGGTGGCCGCCTACTGGGGGTTCGTCAGCGTGCTCGGCTACCCGCTCGGGACGGACATCTTCGGGGCGTGGATCGTCGTCAACGCCCTGGTGCCGCTGGCGATCCCCGCAGGGGTCGGGTTGGCGTGGGTGCTGCGGTGGGGTGTCGACGCCGTCGGCGAGTCGTCGCTCCGCCCAGGCACCGCCGTCGTCGTGTTGTTGCTCGTCGTCGGCCAAGTAGGAGTGACGACGGCGACGGCGGCCTACCAGAACCCGGCCGCCGACTCCAACCAGCTGGTCCAGTACGCCCAGCCGGCGGACGACTTCCGTCCGGCGATCCGCGACCTCCGGACCGTCGCGCCGCACAACGACGGGACGGACGTGTTGTTCTACGGCCGCGAGTTGGTCGTAGAGGGTGAGGGCGGCGGGCCGAAGCCGGTGTGTACGGTGATGGTGCGGACGCTCCCGATCCACTGGTACCTCCAGACGACGGCCGCCGAGGCGGCGTGTGCCTACGACGAGGCGGAACTGGACGACGCGCTCGGCTCGGACCCGCCGCCGGTGGTGCTGGCACACGCCGACCGCCGCGAGACCGTGGCCGCGCGACTCGACGGCTACGACGCCGAGACGTACCGGTTCCGGACGGTCGGCCGCCCGGTCACCTTCTTCGTCGACCGCTCCGCGGTGGCGAACGCGACCGCGACCTGATCGGGCACGACGCCGCCCCGAGGGTCCCGCTCGACCACTACGCTACCCACACGGGTCGAGCGGCCCACTTATCTCCCGTCCCCGCGGAGAGCGAGTATGGAGACGGTCAGTCACGACGGCCGCGAGACGGCCTACGAGGTCTTCGACCACGACGCCACGGGACCGACGGTGTTGTGTGTCCACGGGAGCGGTGGTACCCGCGACGTGTGGCGCGGACAGACACGCCTCGCGGACGACCACCCGGTCGTCACGGTCGATCTCTCGGGCCACGGCGACAGCGAGGACGTAGACGCCGACGCCGGCCCGGAGACACTCGGCGCGTACGCCGACGACGTAGTCGCCGTCGCCGAGCAGACGGACGCGGACGTGCTCGTCGGCAACTCGATGGGCGGGGCCGTCGCGCTCCGGGTCGCACTCGCCCGCGAGTACCCGCTGTCCGGGCTCGTCCTCGCCGGGACTGGCCCACGCCTCCCGGTGATGGACGATCTGCTGGTGTGGCTCGCGGAGGACTTCGACCGTGCGGTCGAGTTCCTCCACGAGCCCGGTCGGCTGTTCCACGACCCCGACGAGCGGTCCGTCGCCGCCTCGCGGGAGACGATGCGCGCGACCGGCCGAGCGGTCACCGAGCGGGACTTCCGCTCGTGTCACACCTTCGACGTGCGCGACCGCCTCGGGGAGATCGCGGTCGCGACGCTGGCGCTCGTCGGGGAACACGACAAGTTGACGCCGCCCGCCTACCACGAGACGTTCCACGAGCGGATTCCGGACTGTGAACTCGGGGTCGTCGAGGACGCGGGCCACCTCGCGATGCTGGAGCGACCGACCGCCGTGAACGAGGCCGTGCGGTCGTTCCTCGACCGCGCGGTCTGAGTCTAGCGAGTCGGCCACGTCGTCCGGCCGCTCCCCGCCGAGTGGGCCTCCGTCGAGTGGGTCTCCGTCGAGTGGGTCTCCGCCGAGTGGGCCTCCGTCGAGTGAGTCCCCCAGAGCAGCGACCCCTCAGTACACGTCGTCGACGTCTGACTCGTAGTGGCTGTGCTCTTCGGCGGGGAACGAGCCGTCCTCGACAGCCTCGCGGAACCCGTCGACCGCGTCCCGCATCTCGGCGCGCACGTCCCCGAACTGTTCGGCGAACGGCGGCGCACGGTCGCTCAACCCCAGCACGTCGTTGATCACGAGCACCTGTCCGTCCGTCTCCGGCCCGGCACCGATGCCGATCGTCGGAATCGACAGCGCCTCCGTCACCGAACTGGCGAGGTTCGCGGGGACGTGCTCGAGCACGAGCGCGAACGCACCCGCCTCCGCGTGGGCCTCGGCGAGCTCCAACAGCTCCGCCGCCGCGTCCTCGTCGGTGCCCTGGCGGTGGTACCCCCCGAGTTGGTTGACGTGTTGTGGCGTCAGACCGAGGTGGGCCATCACCGGGATGCCCAACTCGACGAGTCGCTCGGTCAGGTCGACAGTGTGGGGACCAGACTCCAGCTTGACGGCGTCGGCGTCTGCCTCCTTCAGCATGCGCCCGGCCTGCTCGACGCTGTCGCTCTCGTCGACGCCGAACGAGAGGAACGGCATGTCGGCGACCACGAGCGGCTCGTCGGTTGCGCGGGCGACGGCCGCCGTCCGGCTCTTCACCTCGTCGACTGTCACCGGGAGCGTGTCGTCGTACCCGAGGACGGCGTTGCCCATACTGTCACCCACGAGGATCACGTCGACGCCCGCCGCCTCGACGACCGTGGCCGTCGGGGCGTCGTAGGCGGTCAACATCGTGATCGGCTCCTCGCCGGCAGCCTCTCTGAGGTCTCGCGTCGTCGTCACGACCGCCCTCTTGACGACCGTGGGCTAAAACCGCACGGTCGGGACACACGAGGGACGTGCCGACGGAACCGACACGGCTCACCCAACGACCTGTCGACGGAACCGACACGGCTTACCCCACCGGCACGCAACGACGACCGTGCCCGAACGCGTCGAGACGTACGACCCCGACGGCGTCGACTACGGGTGGGTGATGCAGACGACGTTCGTCGTCACCATCGTCGTCGGTGCCCCGGTCGTCGCGCTCGCGTCGCTCGCCACGCCGCTGGAGTCGTGGGGCGCACGCGCCGAGTTCGCGATCCGCGTCGGTGCCGTCGTCTGGATCCTCACCGCCCTCGGCGTGTACGCGTTCGCTCGCCGCGTCGACGACCCCACGGGCGACGAGCCCGCGGACGACGAGTCCACAGACGACGAACACGCGGACGACGAGTTCGCAGCGGACGGACCCAGGGACGACGAGCCCGCGGACGACGAGAGGCTCAATGCCGACGGCGAGCGTCCCGCAGAGACGGAGTCGGAGTGAGCGCTACACGTACTCGAAGTCGACACCGGCGCGTTCGGCGGTCAGCTCGTCACGCTCGGAGTCGCCGACGAACAGCGTCGTCGCCGGGCGGCCGCCGAGTCGTTCGATCACTGCGGACAGCGGCGCCGGATCGGGTTTGTGGGTCGCGACACTGTCCCGACCGACGACGGCGTCGACTGCGTCGGCGAGTTCGTGGCGGTCGAGTGCGATCCGACAGGCGGCCTCGCAGTTCAGCGAACAGACGCCCGTCGGGACGGACAACGGCAGGTCGTCGGCGCGTGGACACCGCGTCGACGCCCGTGCCCCCTCGCGTTCGTGCTCGGCGAGCAGCGCCTCGAACTCGTCTCCGAGCCCGTGGTCGTCGGCGCGTTCCAACATCGCCCACAGTCCCAGTCCGTCCTCCTCGTGGCCGTTCGCCGCGAACAGCGCCCGAGCGTCGGTCGCCGCGGCGTCCCAGTCGACCGCCAACCGGACCAGGGTCCCGTCGAGGTCGTAGACGACCGTCTCGTAGTCGCTCGGGGTCACGCGTCGTCGCTCCCACCGGGAGACTCGACCGCGGTCGTGTCCGCCGCCGACGCGTCCGTCCCATCGCCCGACTCACTCGTCCCCTCGGGGACACCGCCGGTCTCGGCGACCGTCTCCTCGACACACGCGACGAGGTCGGTCACCGGCGCGTCCGGGTCGACGGAGACGAACAGCCCTTGTGTCTCGCCGACGAGGATCCGGACGACCGTCGCTCGATCCATGTGCGTCGTGATGGCGCGGACGTCGCCGGCCGCACGGAGGGTGTCCTCGAACAGCTCCCGTTCGGCGAAGTCGATCCCCACGTAGTCGTGGACCGACGCGAAGTACTCCCGCATCGCCTCCCTGTCGCCGAACAGCGACAGCGTCGCGTCGTCCGCGTACAGCGTCCGGAACGACTCGTCGGTGTACTCCACCACCAACCGAACCCCCGGCGTCGCCTCGCGGACCCCCGCCGTCGCGGCGTCCGCGTCGAAGGCGACGAGTTCCGACTCGCGTGTGAGTGGCACGCGCACGGCTACGACACCTCGCCAGTTAACTCTCGGGGAGGACCAGCGGCCGGTGCCGCCGCGGCGGTAGAGTCCCGGAAACGTTCATGTCGTCGCCCGGTCTGGGACTGGACATGGACGGCGCAGACAGGTTCTTCGCGGTCGTCGCCGGACTCCTGATCGTCCTGCTGGTCGTCGGTGTCGTGATCAGTCTGTTGTGAGCCCGGACGCGTCGTCGTGCGTCCCGCCGTCGGGTCCCACCCGGGCGACCGACGACGCGTCCGTCTCCCCGGCGATCAGTTCAGGACGTACCGACTGTCCTCGCGGGAGACGATGTCCGCACCACGGAGCGTGTCGAGGACGCTGTACAACGACAGTCGCGTCATGTCGAGCCCCTCGCACAGTTCGTCGTCCGTCACGGCGCCGTGTGTCGCCAGGTAGAGGTACACCAGCTTCCCACGCGGGGAGTCGATCTCGGCCGGCACCGCCACGCTCGCCGGCGAGACACCACCGCTCTCGTCGGCTCCGTCGGTCTCGTCGGTGCGCTCCGTCCCCAACGACTCCGTCGTCCGCTCGGCGTGTGTCGACTGCATTGTCGTACACGTCCACTGTGCTTCGACACACGTAAAACTACTCCACGACGTTCGTCGAAACCGGGGGTGTCGCCCGTCTCGACGGCTCTATCTGCCGTCTCGGTTCCAGCGAGGTGAGAAACCTGCTACTCGAAGTCGAGTACCAGCCCGTCGAGTTCGACCGACGACTAACCCCCGTGTGTCGACTGTCGAACGGGTGTGTGGGTCGGGAGCGGGGCGACTGGTGTGTCGCCCGCGGGGGCGGACCGACTGGTGTGTCGCCCGCCGAGGCGACCCGACGAGCGGGCGACCCCGTCAGGTCTTGAGTCCGCTCCCGGTGAGCGGGACGACCACGTCGTCCGTCGACGTGATCGCGCCCCGTTCACGGAAGACTCTCAGCGCGGCTGGCGCGGTGGCACAGGTCGGTTCCGTGTAGAACCCCGCGGCGTGGAGCCGATCAAGCTCCGTCTGGACGGTCTCGGCGTCCAGTGCGACCACGTCGCCACCGGTCCCGGTCACGGCGTCGCGGATCGCCTCGCGGCGGACCGGCTCCGCGATCTGGATCCCGTCCGCGAGGTCGTTGTCGCCCGCGGCGGCGTCGGCGCCGTGTTCGTCGGCGACGATGGGTGCCACGCCCGCCGCCTGGGCGCCGTACAGGCGTGGGACCTCGTCGATCCACCCGACGGCGGCGAGTGCCGCGAACCCGCGGTGTGCGCCCAACAGCAGCGTCCCGTGGCCGACGGGGACGACGACGGCGTCCGGTGCCGTCCAGTCGCGCTGTGCGGCGATCTCGTAGGCGACCGTCGCGGTTCCCGCGAGGAAGGAGGGGCGCCACGCGTGACTCGCGTACCAGGCGTCTCCGTCCGCGACCGCCGCGACGCAGGCGTCCGTCACGTCCCCGCGCGACCCCGACACGCGGACCGGCTCCGCACCCGCCCGCCGGATCGCGGTCAGTTTCGACGCCTTGGCGTCGGCGGGCACGTAGATCTCCGCCTCGATCCCGGCTCGTGCCGCGTACGTCGCCACCGCCGCGCCGGCGTTGCCCGAGGAGTCCTCGACGACGGTGTCGACGCCGAGTGCGGCCGCCCGCGACAACGTCGTCGTCGCGCCGCGGTCTTTGAAACTCCCTGTCGGGAACACGTACTCCAACTTGAACGACGCGTCCCACGCCGGGGCGTCCACCAGCGGCGTGGCTCCCTCGCCGAGCGTCACCAGCGGTCGCTCCGGGAGGAACGACGCGAACGCCCACAACCCGTCGCGGCCGAGTCGCGCCGCGACCGCGTCGGGTGGATCGCTCGTCGCCGGGAGCGGGCGCTCGGCGTACTCCAACGGCGCCCCACACCGACACCGCCAGCGGTCCGCGTACGTCGCGTCACACGCCGGACACCGGAGCGCCGCGACACCGCCGTCTGTCGTCTCGTCGGACTCGCGCTGGCCCGCGTCGTCGGACTCGCGACGGGGTGCGTCCTCGGACTCGTGATCTGTCACACCGAACGGTGGGAGTTCGGCGGTCCAGTAGGTGTCGGTTCGGTGGGAGTCCGGGTCGACGAACGGGGTGTCGGACGGCCTCGACGGTTCGGGGGAGGAAGCACCCGCCGGCGGAGACGGCCGCCTACAGTTCGGGGAGGGTGAAGTGGAACCCGCCGTCGCGCGACTCGATCAGACTCAGGTGGAACCCCCGTTTGCGGGCCAGCTTCACGTAGCTCGCCCGCTTGTTGCGCGAGAGGAGGCCGCCGCCGGTCTCGGCGGTGACCGCCTCCAGTGCCCCCGGCTCGAAGAAGGAGGCGGTGACGTAACAGGCACACCCCAGGGAGTCTTTCAGTTCGGCCACCTCGCGTGCGTCCTCGATCAACTCGGCGACCGGCGGCTCCTCGATGCCGTCGCGGTCGTCCGTCACGTTCGCGACCACCAACGGCTCTCCCATCCGGTCCCGGAGGATCACGTCGAAGTGTCGCTCCGTGTCGACCCCCGCCGCCTCGTCGACCACGTCGACGCTGCCGTGTAACTCCGCGCGGTCGAGCTTCGGGAGCGCGTCGTACAGGTCTCTGAGTTGGCCCTCGGTGCCGGTCTCCTGGAGTTCGTACAGCAGCTCGCGGACGACCCACTGGACGAAGTTGTACTCGATCCGGTCCTCGAGGAACTCGTCGTACGACCGCCCGTCGACCACCGCCCGCTCGGACTCGAAGTCGGTGTGTGTCTCCACGACGAGGTTGTCCGCGACCTCCGTCTGGGTCGCCGTCTCGGCGTGGGCGTCCTCCAGCGTCGCGCCGCTCTTCGAGCCGTACCGGACGAAGAGGTTCGTCCCACTCAGCGCCTCCGGCACCGACACCTCGAGGTCGCCGTCCGGCTGGTCCGCCTCCAACGCCGCCAACTCCTCGCGGACGCTCTCGAGTTCCGTCTCCAACTCGGTCACCTGCGACTCCAGCCGCTCGTTGTCCTCGCGGAGGCGCTCGACCTCGTCGGTCCGCTCCGACAACTCGTCGCGGACGGACGACAGCTCCTCGCGCGCCTCGTCGCGCTCCGTCTCGACCGTCGAGAGCCGGTCTCGCAGCGACGCGACGCGCTCGGTGTCCTCGCGTCGTTGCGTCCCGTCCGACTCCGTCACGGCGCGCTCTCGGCTCCGCGTCCGACCGCCGCCGTTCCGGCCCCGATCCCCGCTCTCGGTCGGTCGCGGCGCCTCGTCTCCGCCACGTCCGGTGCGGGTTCGACCACCGGCCGCCTGCTCGTCGTCCCGATCAGTCGCCGAGGGCGCCGTCTCCGCACTCGCTCGTCCGTCGTCGCTCGGCTTCCCGTCGGTCGAGGACTTCGCTGGGTCGAGCGAGGGGATCGTCCGCGTCTCCCGCCACTGCCGTTCCGCCGCCACGTCCGGATCGGCCTCGTCTGCGCCCGCCGCTCCCGCGGTCGGCGCGGCGGGTGTGCTCGCGTCCCCGCCACGGGCCGCGAGCGGCTCCGTCTCCTCGGCCGACTCTCGTGGCCCCGCGACGGGGCCACTCGCGCCACCGGGCACGTCTGCACCGGAGCGGGCACTCGACTCCGTCGCCCCGCCGTCCGTCGTCGACCGCTCCCGCGTCGCGGTACCCGCCGTCGTCTCGTCGGCGGCTCGACCACCGGTCGTGCCGGCGCGCGTCGGCTCGTCGTCTCGTCCAGCGGGCGTGGCGTCGCGCCGCTCGTCGGCGTCGGCGCTCGCTCGTGTCGACTCCCCTGGGGGCGAGCCCCGTGGCGCCGCGTTCGCGTCTGCCGTCCCCGTCGCCGCCGGCGTGTCGTCGGCGGGTGCCGACTCCGTCGCGTCGCCGCTCGCAGCCGTGCCGGCGCCACTCGTGTCGGTCGTCTCTGCCGTGCCGTCGGTGTCCCCGCCACCCGTCGCACCGTCGCCGTCCGTCGTCGACTCCGGCTCCGGGTCGGGGTCCGGTTCCGGCTCGGGGTCGGGTACCTCGACGATGTCGACATCGACGTCGATCACCTCGTAGATCCCGACCTCGTCGGCGGCGCGGTCGAACGCCTCGTCGCCGGTGAGGATGTCGCGGCTCTGGCCGACGAACGCACACGGGAGCTTGCGACCTCCGTAGTAGACGACGTAGTAGTCGCCCGAGAGGACGTTCTCCGACAGTTCGACGAAGCCGGTGAAGCTCCCGGCCGACAGCGTGTCGTCGGCCGACGACAGCGACGTGTCCTCCGTGTAGTACTGCGCCTTCGTCTCGCCGCCGGTCTGTTGCATCGCGAACAGCAACGGCAGCGACGCGTGTGGTGCCCGGTGGGCGCGGCCGTCGGCCTCCGCGAACGACTCCAGAGTGCCGTCGAACACTCCCACGATCCGGCCGTTCAGGAAGAACAGCCACGCCGTCCCTTCGGTGACCGCACCGGTGAACTCGCCGTCGGCGAGCTCCCGGAGCCCGTCGTACCCCCCAGAGTACGACCGAGCCTCCCAGTCGGTCACCACGTCGACGATCTCGCTATCCATTACGCCTACGTCGCCTCCTGTGACGCAAATAGTTTCCGGAGAGTCCGACGATCGTCCGACGCTCTCGCGCCCGCGCAGCGCCGTGAACGGAACCGCACGACGACACGCGTACGACGACACACGTGTCGGTTGCGGGGGATCGACCGACGGGGCGGGCCGACGCCCCTCGGTCGCGTGTCGCCCGACTACCGTCCCATCGTGTGGAACTCGTCGTTGGGGCGCCAGTCGGCGAAGATCGCCATCCGGTTCGAGAGGTTGAAGAACGCCGTGATCGCGCCGACGTCCCAGATCTCCGACTGCGAGTAGCCCGCCTCCGCCAGCAGGTCCAGGTCTTCGCTCGTCACCGCGTCGGGGCGCTCGGTGAGCTTCACCGCCACGTCGAGCAGCAGGAGCCGTTCGTCGCTCACGTCCGCCTGCCGGTAGTTGGCGACGAGTTGGTCCGCCAACTGCGGGTCGTCGGCGTACAGTCGCACCAGTGCCCCGTGGGCGACGTTGCAGTAGTAACAGTGGTTCCGCCCGGAGACGGCGACGACGATCATCTCCACCTCTGCGCGATCGAGGTCCGTCTCCTCGACGAGCGCGTCGTGGTAGTCGACGAACGCGCGGAACTGCGCGGGCTTGTACGCGAGCGCGGCGAACACGTTGGGTGTGAACCCCGCCCGCTCCGTCTCGTCGGCGATCCGTTTCCGCACGTCCGGCGGGAGGTCCTCGAACTCCGGCACCGGGAACCGCCGCTGTGCGTCCGGATCGAGTGTCGGGGTGTCCTCGTCTCCCTCGCTCCCGCCGTCGTCCGTTCCGTCGCCGTTCCCCGCTCGTGCACCGCCTCCCGCTGCGTCGCGCTCCCGCGACGCACGCTGCTCGCCGTCGTCGACGCGTGCGGTGACGCCGTCGTCGGTGCCGGCCGCCTCTCGACCGCCGCCGCTGGCGTCCGTACTCGGTTCCTCGCCCGCCGTGAGATCCTCCCCTGCGGTCGGCTCGTCGTCCATACCTGCGCTTCGCCCCCCGGGTGTATAACTCGGGGTGGAACCCACCGGTCGCCCGTCGGCGGGGAGCCGAGGAGTTAGGTCGCTGCGCCTCGAGACGGCGACCGCACGATGGACGAACTCGCACCCGCAGTCGACGACCTTGACCCCGGCCCCGGCGAGGTGGAGACGGCCGAACTCGTCGTCACCGACGACGTACTCGTGAAACTGTTCGCGCTCGGCCCCGACGCGCGGATCGACCCACACGAACACGGCGACAGCACGAACGTCTTCCACCTGCTGGACGGCGACCTCCTCGTCACCAGCGGCGAGGAGACGGCACGACTGTCGGCCCCGGCGGTCGTCGAACACCCTCGCGGCGTCGCACACGGCGCGGAGAACCCGACCGACGAGCGCGCGCTCGTGACTGCGAGTCTCTGCCCGCTCCCCGGCGGTGGCGAGTGAGCGCTTGTCCGACCGCACGGTCCCCGCACGGTGAGCCGACGAGCGAACGGCGTCGAGTCGACGGTGGTCGCGTTCGGTCGAACCCGCACACTGCGGCCGCGAGAGGTCGGTCCTCGGTCGGACCTGCACACCGCGAGAACTCGATCCTCGGGGGGCGCCTCAGTCCTCGACGAGAACGGCGTTGACCTGGCCCGTCTGGCCGGGGCGGGAGGTGACGCGGGCGGTGCCCTCGCTGGTCTCGATGAGCGCACCCTTCGTGACGATGTTCCGGCGAGCGTAGTTGACGTTCGCCGGGTTGTCCTCGACGTTCTCGATCTCGGCGGCGACGGTGTCGCCGTCGACGGCCACCTGCGCGGTGTCCGTCGAGAGAGCACGTACCTTCTCGCCGCCGCCACGCGTCGTCACCGTCTGGAGACGCTGCTCGCCGACGGTCGTCTCGGCCGGTTCGCGCCCACGCTGGTTCTTCTGCTTGTCGCCGGAGGGGACCCGTCGGCCACCCGTCCGCATCCGCTTGCGTCGTCCGCTCTGATCCGTCATACCCGTGAGAATCCGCGCCCGCCACTTGAATGACTCGAAACCCCCGGGCTGCCGTCGGCCGAGTCGGCCGTCGAGCGAGAGTGCCCAGTCTCGACGCCGACGGACCACGCCACTCATACCCCCGCGAGCGTGTCCACTCGCCCCGACGCTGTTACGAAATTCGTAACTCCCTACGAATACCGTCGCGAGTCCGCGAGACTTATTACGATACACGGATCATCGCGGGACGATGAACGACGGTCGCACGATCCTGCTCGTCGGCAGTGGCCCGATCCGGATCGGACAGGCGGCGGAGTTCGACTACTCCGGGGCGCAGGCGTGTCGCGCGCTCCAGGAGGAGGGGGCGGAGGTCGTGTTGGTCAACTCCAACCCCGCGACGATCATGACGGACCCGGAGATGGCCGACCGCGTGTACGTCGAGCCGATCACTCCGGAGTCCATCGCGGAGGTGATCGCTGCCGAGGAACCCGACGGCGTCATCGCCGGCCTGGGCGGGCAGACGGGACTCAACGTCACCGCGGAACTCGCCGAGCAGGGGGTGCTCGACGAGTACGATGTCGAGATCATGGGGACGCCGTTGGAGACGATCTACGCGACGGAGGACCGCGACCGCTTCCGGGCACGGATGGAGGAGTTGGGCCAGCCGGTGCCCCGCTCGCGGACGATCACGGACCTCGACGAACTGGACGCGGCCGTCGACGCCGTCGGGGGACTCCCGGTGATCGTCCGGACGACGTACACACTCGGCGGCCAGGGGTCGAGTGTGGTGTACGACCGCGAGGAGTTGGCCGAGCGGGCGCGCCACGGATTGCGGCTCTCGCGCAACGGCGAGGTGATGATCACGGAGTCGATCGACGGGTGGGTAGAGTTGGAGTACGAGGTGATGCGGGACGCCGACGACTCCTGTGTCATCGTCTGCAACATGGAGAACCTCGACCCGATGGGGATCCACACCGGGGAGTCGACGGTCGTCACCCCCTCGCAGGTGATCCCAGACGACGGTCACCAGGAGATGCGCGACGCCGCCTTGGAGGTGATCCGCGATCTCGGTATTCAGGGAGGGTGTAACATCCAGTTCGCGTGGCGCGACGACGGCACGCCGGGCGGGGAGTACCGCGTCGTCGAGGTGAACCCGCGCGTCTCGCGCTCTTCGGCGCTCGCCTCGAAGGCGACCGGCTACCCCATCGCTCGCGTGACGGCGAAGGTGGCACTGGGCAAGCGACTCCACGAGATCACCAACGAGATCACCGGGGAGACCACGGCGGCGTTCGAGCCGGCGATCGACTACGTCGTGACGAAGGTGCCGCGGTGGCCGATCGACAAGTTCCCCGAGACGGAGTTCGAGCTGTCGACGGCGATGAAGTCCACCGGGGAGGCGATGGCGATCGGCCGCACCTTCGAGGAGTCACTGACGAAGGCGCTGCGTTCCAGCGAGTACGACCCCGCCGTGGACTGGGCGACGGTCGACGACGACGAGTTGCGGAGCGAGTACCTCGAACGCCCGTGTCCGGAGCGCCCGTACGCGATCTTCGAGGCGTTCGCCCGCGGGTTCGGCGTCGACGAGGTGGTCGAGGCGACCGGGATCTACGAGTGGTACGTCGAGCGGTTCCGTCGCGTCGCGGACGCTCGCACCGACGCCGCCGGCGGCGACTTCGAGCCGGCCGCCAGCGCCGGGTTGACGAACCGCGAGGTCGCGGCCGCGGCGGACACCGACCTCGGCGCCGTCGAGCGGGCGGTGCCGGGGCGGTCGTTCAAGCAGGTCGACACCTGTGCCGGGGAGTTCGCCGCCTCGACGCCGTACTACTACTCGGCGCGGGACCCAGAGTACCTCGTCGACGGCGGCGGAACGGCCACCCAGGGGACGGAACCCGACGGCGACGCGGCGACGGTCGACGACGCCGAGACGGACGGTACCGAGGCCACGGCGGAGTCGGCAGAGACGACACAGTTCGTCGGCCCGGCGGGCGACGAACTCCGTGTCGACCGGGACGCCGAGAGCGTCGTCGTGGTCGGCGGCGGACCGATCCGGATCGGCCAGGGCGTGGAGTTCGACTACTGTGCGGTCCACGCCGTGCAGGCCCTGCGCGAGCAGGGGATCGACGCCCACGTGATCAACAACAACCCGGAGACGGTGTCGACGGACTACGACACCTCCGACGGGCTGTTCTTCGAGCCGCTGACGGCCGAGGAGGTCGCCGACGCGATCGAGGCGACGGACGCCGACGGCGTGATGGTCCAGTTCGGCGGCCAGACCTCCGTCGAGGTGGGCGAGCCGCTCGAAGCGGAACTCGACCGGCGCGGCCTCGACTGCGAGATCATGGGGACCGGCGTGGAGGCGATGGACCTCGCGGAGGACCGCGACCGGTTCAACCGCCTGCTCGCCGAGCGCGGGATCGCCCAGCCCGAGGGCGGCAGCGCGACCAGCGAGTCGGAGGCGCTGTCGTTGGCTCGCGAGATCGGCTACCCCTTGCTCGTCCGCCCGAGCTACGTGCTCGGCGGGCGCGCGATGGAGGTCGTCCACGACGACGACGACCTGCGGGAGTACGTCGGCGAGGCGGTGCGGGTGTCGCCGGACAAACCCATCCTCGTCGACGAGTTCCTCGACGGCGCGGTGGAACTCGACGTGGACGCGGTCGCGGACGGCGAAGACGTGCTGCTCGGTGGGATCATGGAACACGTCGAGTCGGCCGGCGTCCACTCCGGTGACTCCGCGTGTGTGATCCCACCACGGTCGTTGTCCGCGGCGACGGAACGCCGCGTCCGCGAAGTCGTCGAAGAGATCGCCGCCGCGCTCGACACGGTCGGCCTGTTGAACGTCCAGTTGGCCATTCGGGAGACGGACGACGACGGGCCGGGGGAGGTGTACGTACTGGAGGCGAACCCGCGGTCCTCGCGGACGGTGCCGTTCGTCTCGAAGGCGACGGGCGTCCCGATCGCCAAACTGGCGGCGCGGGTGATGGCCGGCGAGTCGCTGGCGTCCATCGACGCGACCGAGCAGGTGCCCGAGCGGCACAGCGTGAAGGAGGTCGTGCTCCCGTTCGACCGGCTGCCGGAGGCGGACCCGCGGCTCGGCCCGGAGATGAAGTCCACCGGCGAGGTGATGGGTACCGCCGAGACGTTCGGGATGGCCTACGAGAAGGCCCAACGCGCCGCCGGGATGGCCGCCCCCGACGAGGGGACGGCGGTGGTCGAGTTCGCCGACGTGGGGACCGAGGCCGACAGCGAGCGCCTGCGGACGGCGTTCGCCGACCACTACGAGTTGGTCTCCCCCGAAGACGTGCCGGCGGCGCTCCGGGAGGGGACGGTCGACTTCCTCGTGAGCGACGACCGCGACGGGCTGCGGGCGGCCGTCGAGGAGGAGGTGCCGTACGTCTCGACGCCGGAGGCCGCCGAGGCGGTTCTCGAGGGACTCGACGCGCGCGGCGACGACCTCGACACGCAGGCGCTGGGCGACCGGCCTCGCCGGCAGGTCCGGTGGGGCGCGGACGACTGAGACGGACCGATCGCCGTCTTCGGTGCCCCGTCGACACGCTCACTCACCGAGACGACGACACAACGTCGCACCTGCCGAGACGCTGCCGCCGTTCGTCGCACGCGTCGCGACGACGAGACGGCCGTCGCTGGCGGTACAGCGTTACGTACTTACCGGCGTGTCACGAAGATTCGGTATCGAATGAGGCGCGACTACTTCGAACTGGACGTCGACAGCGTCGACTGGGTCGAGGAGGGCGACGACCCGCGGCGGCCACACGTCTACATCGACTTCCACGGCCCCGAGGACCTGTTGCGCGACCGACTCACGGACCCGGACGGCGAGCTCTTGGACACCGAGGAGACGGACGTGGCGTTCCGGCTCCAGGAGCCACGCGACGACAACCCCGAGGCGACCGGCGTCGTCGGCGTGACCAACCGGATCACCGGCGAGTTCATCGTCGAGCTGAACGAGGAGGCGGACGACGTGTTGCGGTTCATCGAGGCAGCACGCGAGTACGGCCGCAGCGTCGACGCCGACGGCGGCCAGTACGAGGTCGAGATCGCCGTCGACGGCGACCGTCTCGTCGCCTACGAGAAGGAGACGTTCCTCGTGTACGACGCCGAGGGGAACCTCCTGCGCACGGAGAGTCTCATCCCCTCCGGCGTCGAACTCTGACGCGGGTCCGGTCGCTCTGGCTCTCCGACACGTGCTCCGGTTCCGCGACCCCTGTTCGGGCTGCTCCGGTACGCGCACTGTTCCTAGACACGACGGCGGCCGCCGCCGTCACCGACTCGCGCGCTTCCAGGTGCGCAGGTCGATCACGTCGCCGCCGTGTTCGTCCGGATCGGCCTCGGTGACTGCCCACGTGAACATCGGTGCCACGTCCGCCGGGTCGCGGCCGTTCTCGCCGCCCGTGAGTTCCGTGGCCACGAGTCCCAGATCGAGTACGTACGCGGCGGCGTCGGCGTCCGCGTGGAACTGTCGCGCGACGGCCTCGGCGCCGGCCTTCGAGACGGCGTACGCGCCCAGCCCCGGCTTCGTGTCGCGGGCGACGGAGCCCGAGGGGACCAGAAGTGTCGCGTCGTCGGCCAGGTGCGGCAGCGCCTCCGTCAGTGTCGCGAACACGCCGCGGACGTTCGTCTGGACCGTGTCGTCGAAGGCGCTGTACGACTCGGCCGTGATCGGACTCTCGCCGGGGCCACCGTGGAAGACGGCCGCGTTGGCGACCACCACGTCGATCCCGGGCGTGCCGTGACTCGCCGCCGTCTCCATCAGCCGCTCCACGTCGAACTCGTCGCGCACGTCGGCACGCTGCCCCACGACGCTCCCGGCTGCGTCCGCGTCGAGTTCCGCTGCAGTCTCCGAGACCAGTTCGCCGTCACGGGCGCAGATCACCACGTCCGCACCCTCGTCGGCGAACGTCGCTGCGACCGCTCGTCCGACGCCTCGTGTCGCTCCCGTGACGACGACCGTGTGCTCGTCCATGCTCCGTCCCTCGGGCGGGACCCACTTAGCCGCACCGTATGCGGGTGGTGGTGAACGGACAGCCTCGTCGCGGTACGTCACCGGGAGCAGTACTGGAGCGCTCGTCAGTCCGTGGAGTCAGAGACGAGTCGCCTGTCGCTCAATCTCGCTGAACAGCCACTCGGAGAACGAGTCGGTCTCACGCCGCGACTCGTACTCCGTGTCGAACTTCGTGAACACGTACACAGGTGGGTCCTCGCCTGCGTCGGTCTCGAAGTAGTCGAACGTGTACCCCTGGAGTCCGTGAAACACGAAGGCATCGTCGGGAAGCTCGGAGCGCGCTCCGGCCGACGCGCGTTCTCTGGCGAACTCGGTCTGTCGTGTCACTTCCGGATACGTGAAGTGACTTCCTTCGAGAAACCGTCCGGGGTTTCTCCCGACGTGTCGGATACACGACTCGTATGCCGCGGGGAGAGTCACACCGTACTCTCGTTCGAGTGATCGTAGATCTCCCTCTGTGCACCCTTCGAGTTCCTCTCGCGAACAGAATCCCCTCTCGACGAGCGACTCTGCTGTCCGTTTCCCGACGGATCGACTACTCATTCTCACGTTTAGTCAAACTCGTCGGGTGATTCCGGAGTCGACTCTGTCAGCCACGTCACTGCTCTCTCGGCAGTGGGTGGGGAGAGTCACAGTAGTTCGTCGGGTGTCTCGTCGACTTGCCAGTCGGTGATGTCGACGTCGGTGCGGTGGTACGGTTCGTACACGTCGTAGTGTTGGAACCAGGTACACCGGTTGAACAGTCCAGGTCCCTGGACACGGAACGGCTCCGGTGGGGCGATACCCATCGTGAGATAGCAGTCTCGGATCTGGTACCGGAGGTGTCGTAACAACTGGCCTCGGAACGTCTCGCGAGACTCGGGATGGAACGGCGCGAGTTGGAATTTGGCGTCGGGCTTCCGGTCGATATCGGGTATTTCGCCGCCGACGCGCTCTTTTTCGTTCGACGCTGGTGACCACATCACCTGCACGTCCGAGACTGCTTCGAGTGCGAGGTCGTCAATCTCGGCGTCCTCGGGCACGGTGTCCTCAGAGCGTGCGGTACGGAGACGAGCTTCCGGGTTGTGGATGTCACCGGCGACGGCGTCCGCGAGTCCCTCGCGCAGCGTCGCTATCGTCGGCTCGTCGCCGTCGGCGAGGAACCCTCTCACTTCGTCGGTCGTCAGCGAGAGGTACACTTCCGTCTCGAAGAAGATCGGATTCCCCTCGGCTTCCGGTGGGACCTCTACTACTGGACTACACTCACCGCTGTAACCTCGGAATTGTCGATAGTACGAGTCGAAGTACTGTTCGAAGCGGTCGTCGGAGAGGCCCGCAATGACGGCTGCGACAGTCGCTAGACGGTCCGGATTCGGGAGTGGCGGCAGTGTGTCACACCTTCGCTTCCGGTAGACGTAGTACTTCGCCAACCGCCGACCCTGTGCTACGTGTTCGTTCGCTTCGTACGCTCTGTCTTCAGGGCTCTCTGCGTATTCGTCGGCGTCATGGTGAAAGGCTTCACCACTCGATTTGTACAATTCTACCTGTTGCTCTACTCCTGCATTGTCGGCAATCCTGACTCCAACTCCTTCGTCATCTTCGCCAACTATCTTAACTTTCATCTCAGTACCTCCTTTGATTTGAAGAGCCCAAATTCAGGTCGATCTCAGTCTGCTCGTCGATACGGCGCATGACGAGATCGGCAATCTGTTCGATACTCTCTTCGGGGATGGCGGCTTCGGGGCCGCCTTGCGCCCGTTCGGCTTCGGACTTGGCTCCCTCGATCGCGACCTGCCCGGCTGTCCCGACGGCTGCGCCGATGCCCGCACCGGGAGGCCCGCCGACGAGTGCGCCGAGCATCGCTCCGAGAACGGCGAACGACCCTTTCCCTGTATCGGCCAGCATATTGAGGAGGGTGTCCATCTCGTCTGGTCCCTCGACATCGACATCTGCTTCTTCGAGTTGGTCTCTGAGCGCTTCCCCGTCGAAGTGTTCTGTGCCGATCTCGCCGTTCGGCCCGAAGCCCGTCTGTTGCCGCTGAACGTGAATCTCGGTGTCGGAGAGGCGCTGAATCCCGATATCGCCACCGGACATCACGCGTCGTGCGGTCTCCTCGGCTTCCCGCTCCAGTTCGGGATTGGGGTCAATCTCCAACTGCACGTCGTCCTGTGGAAGCATCGACAACGCGCCACCCGTTTGCTGGCGGACGTGTGCGAGTTCGTGCGCCAAGACGTGCTGGCCCTCCGCAGACTCCGGATCGTACTCACCAGCCGCGAACGCGACGTGGTTGCCGACAGTGAACGCTCGGGCGTCGATGGCGTCCGCCGCCGCCGCGGCTCTCGGGCCGGTGTGAATCCGCACGTCACCCAGTGAGTCGCCCATCCGCTCTTCGACCGCGCGCTGAATCGAGGCGTCGAGCGGCCGACCGGGCGAAGAGATCACCTCGCGGACGGCGTCGGGGACGCTCGTACGGCCGGCGGGTTCGATCTCTTCGGTCGCTTCGCGACTCCGTTGGAGCGACTTCTTGTTGCGTTTCTCGACGTTCCACGGAATGGGTGTATCGCGACGTTCGCGGAAGCGATCGAGAGTGAGGTGGTTCTCCATCGCGTCGGTGGGGACACCCTCGTCGATCCAGTCGTGGACCTGTGGGCCCCACCGTTCTTCGATCCGCATCATCTGGCGGACCTCACCGTCGTCTTCGAAGTCAGTGTCGTACCGCTCGCGTGCCTGTGCGATGCTCAGCTTCCCGACGATGTCTGTCTCCATGTCGACGGTGGCTCGGTACGGGTCCGTGTCGGTCGATCGCCGGTCTCGGCCGCCGGACTGCCGGTCTCGCTCCGAGTCTCCGTCCCGGTCACCGTCGCCGGACTCTCGCCTCTCTCGTGCTCGTGAGGAACTCCAGTAGCCCATCTCTCAGTCACTTCGAACGTCCTCCGCACGACGCATAATTGTTGGGGAGTGTCTATCAATTAGCAGACTATGAGAAAAGACTTTGAGACAGCGAACAGAGGTGTCTCGTACACACGGAGTATGAGCTACGACACCTCGCAGGCACATCTCGACGACGAACTCGACCGGCTCCACACCGCACTCACCGCCTTCGACGAGTACGATCCCGTGTCGGGGAACTCGGACTCAGAGCCAACTCCGTCCGGCGAATACGCACACAGCGACGCGTTCGGAGAGCGACACTCGTTGGCGCCACCACCGGGTGCTCGCGAGGACGTGCGTCGTGACTTGGCAGAGATCCGTACCCACCTCCGCGAGACATCCGACGACGTTCGGCTCCGCGTTCGCGTCCTCGCCGACCGGTTCGGACTCTCCCGGCCACACCTCGACGTGTTTCTGCTCGCACTCGCACCGGAACTAGACGACGACTTCGGGCGACTCCTGCGTAGTATCCAAGGAGAGACGAAGTCTCCAGCCCCGACTGTCGGATCGATCGAGGACTTCTTCGGCACGTTCCCAGGACGCAGTCACGCCGCAGTGACACTGATCGCATCGGGATCACCGCTGCGCAGATACGATCTCGTGTCACTTGGCGAGTCGTCGGCACCGGCGGACCCGGAACGACGACGGCCGATCACCGTCCCCGAACGGATCGTCACCTACGTCAAAGGTGACGAGACACTCGACTCGGATCTGGCCGAAGTCGCGGCACTGACGACACCCGACACGACCCGGGAGGACCTCCGACTCGACGACACCACCCACGAGCGCCTCCAGACGGTCGCCGAATCACCCCGCGAGGACGGACACGTCTACTACTTCTACGGCGCGGCAGGATCGGAGAAGCGCCGTGCCGTCGACGCTCTCGTCGACGACGACCGCCTGCTCCGCGCCGACCTCGAAGCACTCCTTGAAGACGACCGGCTCGACAGGTTCCGCCGCGAGGCACTGCTCCAAGACTGCCCGGTCCACCTGAAGAACGTCTCCGAAGCGACAGCCGATCCCGGCGAAAACATCGCCGCCGACCTCCCCGACCGCGAACACCCGCCGACGGTCGGCGAGGTACTCGACGCACTCGCCCCGCTCGAACGCGACCTCTACCTGACTGCGACGGACGCTTGGACCCCGACGTCGGGTCGCGACGACACCTCGTACTCACTCCTCCAGTTCCCCGACCCCTCCTTCGACCTCCGGGAGCAGATCTGGGAGGGGTACGCCGACGAGCTCGCCGACGACGTGGACCCGACCACGCTCGCCAGCACGTTCGAACTCACGCAGGGGCAGATCGACGACGCCGTCACTACCGCCCGCGCGCTCGCCGACGATCCAGCGGAACCGATCCCGTTAGAGACAATTCGCGAAGGCTGTACCGCACAGTCTGCGGAAGGATTGGAAGACCTCGCGGAGAAGATCGATCCCGAGGCCACCTGGGACGAGGTGGTACTCACCGACGACACCGAAGCAGAGTTGCAGGAAGTCGCGGCGCGAGTGCGCCACCGGGGCACCGTCTACGAGCAGTGGGGGTTCGAAGAGCGGTTCTCGCGCGGAACGGGCGTCGTCGCGCTGTTCGCGGGGCCGTCGGGGACGGGAAAGACACTCTCGGCGGAGGTGATCGCCGCCGACGCCGGCATGGACCTGTACAAGATCGACCTCTCCAGTGTGGTGAGCAAGTACATCGGCGAGACCGAAGAGAACCTCGAACGCATCTTCGACGCCGCCAGAGACTCCAACGCGATTCTGCTGTTCGACGAGGCAGACGCCGTCTTCGGCCAGCGTGCCGGGGTGAGTGACGCGACGGACAGGTACGCGAACGTGGAGGTGAACTACCTGCTCCAGCGGATCGAGAGCTACGACGGCGTGGTACTTCTGACCACGAACAACGAGTCGCAGATGGACGACGCGTTCGTGCGCCGCATCCACCAGACGGTCCAGTTCGAGCGCCCGCAGGAACGCCAACGCGAGAGCATCTGGCACGTCATGTTCCCCGAGGACACACCTACCGAGAACATCGACTACGCGTTCCTCTCGCAGTTCGACATGCCGGGTGGGAACATCCGTAACGTCGCTCAGACCGCGGCGGTGTTGGCTGCCGACGACGACGGTGTCGTCCGTATGAAACACGTTGTCCGTGCGACCGAACGGGAACTGAACAAGATCGGGAAACTGTACAAGATTGCAGACTTCGGCGAGTACAGCGAGTACCTCCGTGCCAGCAGTGGCGAGGCGACGGAGACGGCAACCGCGACGACCACGACACAACGAGACACGCCACAGGCGACAGCCCAGTCGAACGGCCACCGAGAGACGACGGCTCCCGACGAGCGGCGGTCGGACACCGGCGCCGAGCAGCCGACGGACGAGTCCGGCACGGCACCGAGCGCCGATCACACCGAACGAACACAGAGCCCCGAGCCGACACAGACGGCGAATACGGGGGAGAACGGCTCGGCGCCTGGTACCGCAGAGACTGGCCCGCCGAATAAGGATGCACTCGCGGCCGCCGAGGAGGCTCGCGGCGCGACCGAGCCGAGTCTCGCAGACGACACCCCCGAGTCGATCGGAGTCGACAGCGGCGCGACAGAGCAGGGGACCGACGCCGACTCGCTGGAGGCCGGCGAGTTGGGTGAGGAGATGCCGGAGCCGGATCTCGAGGAGACCGGCACCCGCGACCGGCCCGAGGTCGTCGTGAAGCAGTTCTTTCAGTACCTCTCGGAGGGCGACGGTGAGGCCGCACACGCACTGTACCACACGGAGGGGTACGTCGAGCAGTTCTCCGACCGGGAGATCGCGATGCTCCGCGAGAAAGACCTCGTCGTCAAAGACTTCGAACGCCTCACCGACACCAAACGGCGCGTCACTCTCCGGTTCGTGCAGGAACTCGGTGAGCGCGAACTGCCCCTGGAGTACGAACTCCGCCCACAGGACCGCGAGTGGCGCATCTTCGACCTCAGACAACCCGGGCGGTAGTGTGGAGACGCAGTTCGGGTGGCCGGAGTCGAGTGTCGTGAGAGGCCAGAATCTCGGGCTACCCGAGGCGTAGCACCCGGCGAGAGAGCCACTCCGAGGGCGTCACTCCGGCGGACTGTAGTCGCCGCCGTACTTCACGAAGAAGTAGGTGAGCCCGAGCGTCGTGAGCATCGCGACTGAGGTCGCGACACCGATGGTCTTGGCGCTGTCGGGGACTTTCGGCCGAGAACTACCGCCACCACCGCTCTCGCTCTCCACCTCGACGGTCGGTACGTCGTCGCCGACGGCGATGGCACCCTTCATCCCGAGCCCCTTGTGAGGCTGACAGAAGTAGGTGTAGACGCCGCCGGTGTCGAACGTCACCTCGTATGTGGTGCCGCTCCCGACGACCTCGCTGTATCCCTCGACCCCCGCACCGGAGGGCATCCCCTCGAAGAGGACGTTGTGGCTCTGACTCCCGACCCACTCGAAGGTCACCGTCGTCCCCGTGTCGATCCAGAGGCCGGTCGGGGCGAAGGCGAGGCCACCGCTGCCGGCACCGACCTCCACCGTCACCTCGCCGCTTCCGCGCTCGTCGGCGAAACTACCACCCTTCGCGCCGTCGATGTACCCGCCGAAGTCGGGCTGTTCGCTCTGGGCGGTCGCCGTCCCGGCGGCACCCGCACCGGCGCCGAGTGCCGTCGCACCCGCCGCACTGCGGACGAACGCGCGACGACTGAGACTGTCGGTCATGGGCGCCACTTGCCCACTGGCGAACCTTAATCCGTCGGTTCCCGGCGCCACTCACGACACCCTCGGCGTCAGTCGTCGCGACGGACGAAGGTGACGGGACAGGGTGCCGACAGGAGAACGGCCTGAGCACTGGACCCGAAGACGGCCTTCCCGGTGGGCGAGCGGTCGCGCCCGCCGACGACGACGCGGTCGGCGGCTCGTTCGTGGGCCGCCTCGCTGACGGCCTCGCCGACGGCACCGACTCGCGCGTCCACCTCGTACTGGACGCCGGCGTCGTCTAACGCTCGACTCACCCGTCGGACGGAGTCGAGACGCCGCGCCACGTCCGCCGTCGACCCGTCTTCGAGCCCCAACCGCCCGGCTGCCTCGTCGACCGCCGCCTGTGTCTCGAAGGCGTGGACCAACGTCACTTCGGCGCCGGTGGCTGCCAACTCGACGGCGACACCCGCCAGTTCGTCCGCGCGCTCTCCCTCGTCTCGACCGACCGCGATCACGACCGACTCGACTGTCATACACAACACTGTGTCCCCTACGGACAAGAGGCTGTCGAGAACGTTACTCGAAATCGAGTTAACTCTCGGTCGCAGTGCGGGTGCGGGTCGACGAGGAGAGGTTCTCGCAGTCGTCGGGCGTCTCGCGGAACCACAGCGAGAGGTCGGCGTCCTCGTCGACGCGTGCCTCGATTCCGTAGCAGGTGACACCCTGTTTGCCGATGTCGAACTGTTGCCACTCTTCGGCGTCGTCGAGCCGGACGTAGACGGTGTAGGAGGCGGGAGTCTCCGTCCAGGAGCCGGCGATCCGTCGGGTGTTCCCCTCGTTCCCACCGGCGGCGAGTGGGTGTGTCGACCAGTGGACGGGGTCGCCACGACGCTCGACCAACACGTGGACGTCGTGTGCCGTGTCGTCGCGGTTGACGATCCGGAGGTACGCGATCAGGGAGTTGTCGCCGCCATCGGAGCCGCCGCCGACGCCGCTACACCCCGCGAGTCCGGCCGCACCGCCCGCGCCGACCGCAGCGAGGAACCCGCGTCTCGTGACCATGTCGTTCGTCGTACCGGCCCGGTCGTCATATGCCTTCGCCCGCGTGTCCGACGCTCGTCTGCTCCGAGTCGCGGTACCGGCGACCAGGCCACGGCGCCGGACGAACTCTCTCGTACCGCCACCTACTCCTGTACACTCTCTCACCCGAGCCAGTCGTCCGGATCGCTCGCGAGCCGGTCGCGCAGCGTCGCGGTCGCCGTCTCGTCGTAGCGGAGCGGGCGGCGCCACCACGGGCCGCGGCCGGAGTCGGCCGAGAGGTCGGTGACGAGAGCGTTCGCCTCGCTCCCGCCGCTCGGCACCGACAGCGGGACCGCGCGGTCGAACAGCCGCGATCTCTCGCCGCCGCGGACGAACACGGCCGCGTCGACCGTCTCCCGCTGGACGTGTGCGTTCGTCGCCGTCCACGCGTGTGTCTCGGAGTCTGCTCCCGCGTACTCCTCGCCGGTCACGACCTCGCGGACGCGGAACTCGCCGATCAGGTAGGCTCCCCACTCGGGCGGTCGCCAGTCGACACGCTCGCCGTGCCACTCGTCGGGGTCGTCTCCGTCCGTGTCGCCTCCGTCTCGCTCCTCGTCGGCGCCGTCGCTTCGCCCGCCGTCTGCGTCCAGACCGCCCGGGTCGACGGTCGACAGCGTCGCGTAGAACAGCAACCAGTCGCCGGGCTCCAGCGTCGACAGCGGACCGGCCTTCACACCGTGTTCGTCGCCGTAGGTGTAGCGGTCGCGTCCGAGGTGACCGGCGAACTCCGGGTCGACGTGGACTCGCCGGTCGGACAGCGACTCGTCGACTGCGAACGGCAACTCGTCGAGCACACCCAACTCGCCGTACGTCGGCACGTCGCCGTCGGTCGGCTCCCGTTCGGGGATCGGGACGTACACGAACGACCCGTCGGGGTAGATCGGCCCACGGAACCCAGGTAACGACGTGTTCGCGGCCACGTTGATCGCGATCGCCTTCGGCACACGCACGTCTCCGACGGGGAGCGACAAGTCTCCGTCGTCCCGATCACGGCGGGAGCGACACACGACTGACGAACTCGTCGTACTCGCGGCTCCAGATCCCGAGTTCCTCGACGGTCCAGGTCACCGGGTCGAACGACTCCGACCGCAGTCGGCCGACGGGGTCGCTCCCGCGCCCGACTCCGAGCGGCCCGTCGTCCGAGAGCCCGCGTGCGAGGGTCACGTGCGGGGTGTAACCCTCACCCTCCAGCCCCGGGACGGCGTCGAACTGTGCCACGAGTCGCTCGTGGACGGCACGCAGTCCCGGGCTCTCGACGGCGAGGTACACCACCGGTGTACTCCCCTTCGGCGGGTCGTGGAACGCGCCGATCCCGTCGACGCGGACCGCGAACGGCTCCGTCCCGGCGAGCGTGTCCGCGACCCGTTCGTGGATCCGTCCCGGATCCCGTTCCCCCTCGAACCGCTTGCACAACAGCGAGTGGCGGTCGCGCACGTAGTCGAACGGCGCTAGCGCCGGTTCGAGATCCCGTGCCAGCCGGCGGACCGCGTTCGGTACCGGGACGTTCAGCCCGTACATCCGGTCACTCCCCG
This sequence comes from Halobaculum sp. MBLA0147, assembly GCF_041361345.1. Taxonomy (NCBI): domain Archaea; kingdom Methanobacteriati; phylum Methanobacteriota; class Halobacteria; order Halobacteriales; family Haloferacaceae; genus Halonovum; species Halonovum rutilum. Next base: position 2,830,634 of record NZ_JBGKAD010000001.1, read on the forward strand.
CCCGGGTACTCGCGTGCGAACACGTCCGCGACGAGCGGCTCGTCACCTCCGTCGTCCGTCGCCGACCCGCTCGCACTCGCAACCGCCCCGTCGGCGTCTCTCCGGTCGGTGTCTCCCTCGTCGGGGGCCGCCTCCTCGGCCTCGTCTTCGTCCACCCGTTCCTCGTCGGCGGGGCTGACGCTCCCGGTGCGGTAGCCGCCCAGGTCCAGCGTGACGTGGTCGAAGCCGGCGTCCGTCAGGTGGTCGCGGGCTGCCGCGGCGAAGTCCGTGTCCAGTGCGCGGTCGAGTTCGTCGGGGCCGACCTCGATCCGTGCCAGTCCGTCGTGGTCGCGAACGCGGAACTGCTCGAACCCCCACGTCCGGAGCAGTCGCTCCGCCTCCTCGATCCGACTCAGCCGCGTCTCCGTCACCTCCAGTCCAGTCGGGATGCGCGAGGAGAGACACGCCATCGAGGGCTTGTCCGCGACGGAGAGGCCGTAGGCGTCTGCAACCGCGCGCACGTCGTCCTTGTCGAGTCCGTGGTCCAACAGCGGGGAGTAGACGGACAACTCCTCGACCGCCCGCAGTCCCGGGCGGTGGCCCTCGCCGGGGTCGGAGGCGTTCGTCCCGTCACACACCGTCTCGATCCCCAGCTCTTTGGCCGTCTCGTACATCTTCCCGAGTCGCATCGTCCGGCAGTGGTAACACCGGTCGTCGTCGTTCGCGACGAACGCGGGGTCGTCCAGTTCCGAGAAGGAGACGGTCTCGTGGCGGACGCCGATCTCGTCGGCGACCCGGCGGGCGTCGTCCAACTCCGCCGCCGGGAGCGTCTCGCTCTTGGCCGTACACGCCACCGCGTCTTCACCCAGGGCGTCGTGGGCCAGCGCCGCGACCACGCTGGAGTCGACGCCACCCGAGAAGGCGACGACGACCCCGTCGCGGTCGGCCAACGCCGCCCGCGCCGCCGCGACCCGCTCTCCCAGGTCGTCGTCGAGTACCGCTAGCACCTCGTCCATAGTCGCCTCACGTGGGTTGTGGGTGAAAAGCGTTCGTTTGTGTGTGTCGGCGAGTGGTGGCCGGTGGCTCCGTGGTCGTCGGCCGGCCGGTCGCGACGACGCCGGTGTGTCGGCCCCGACGTGCGGAGCCGGTGACGAGTCACTCCCCGTGTTCGGCGACGATCTCGGCGATCCGGTCGACGGCCTCGTCCACGTCGGCGGCGTCCACGTCGAGGTGCGTACACAGTCGGCAGACGTGGTCGTCGAACGCGTGGAACTTCACGCCGTGGTCTTTCCCGGCGCTCGACAGTTCCTCGCCGGTCAACCCCGCGGCCTCGGAGTCGACCATCACGATGTTCGTGTCCGGGTTCGGAGCCGAGAGCCCGTCGATCTCGTCGAGTCCGGCCGCGAGTCGCTCCGCGTTGGCGTGGTCTTCGGCGAGCCGCTCGACGTTCTCCAGCGCCTCCAGCGCGGGGGCGGCGACCAGCCCGACCTGTCGCATCCCGCCGCCGAACAGCTTCCGGGTGCGGCGCGCGCGGTCGACGTACGCCTCCGGCCCGGCGAGCACGGAACCGATCGGTGCCCCGAGCCCCTTCGAGAGACAGAACATCACCGTGTCCACCTCGGCGACCATCTCGGCGGGGTCGGTGTCCGTCGCGACGCAGGCGTTGAACAGCCGCGCGCCGTCGAGGTGGACCGGCACGTCGAGGTCGTGTGCGGCCGCCGCGGCCTCGTCGATCCGCGACTTGGGGACCGCGACGCCGCCGCGCGAGTTGTGGGTGTTCTCCAGCGTCACCAACCCCGTGCCGGGTCGGTGGAGATCCTCGGCGACGTACCCCTCGCGGATCTGTTCCGGCGTGGGGACGGCTCGCTCCCCGGCGTCGAACGTCCGCGGTTGGACCGACGAGAGGTCCGCGATCCCGCCCAGTTCCCACTTGTAGACGTGCGCCTGCTCGTCACACAGCAGCTCCTGTCCACGCTCGGTGTGGGTACGGATGGCGACCTGGTTCCCCATCGTCCCGGTGGGGACGAACAGCGCCGCCTCCGTTCCGACGAGGTCGGCGGCCCGCGACTCCAGTTCGTTCACCGTCGGATCGTCTCGGTAGACGTCGTCGCCCACGGGAGCCTCCGCCGCCGACTGCCGCATCGTGTCGGACGGCCGCGTGACCGTGTCCGAGCGTAAGTCGATCACGCTCGTACCTCGTCGCGCGCCCTCAAGTATCGCGCGGTCCGTGCGAACACCGCCGGCGCTCGTCGCCACCACCGCTCGGTACCACTCTGCGCGTCGCCGCCACTCGTCGCCACTGCTGGCCGCCACTCGTCGCCACCACCGCTGGCCGCCACTCGTCGCCACCACCGCTGGCCGCCACTCGTCGCCACCACCGCTGGCCGCCACTCGTCGCCACCACTGCTGGCCGCCACTCGTCGCCACCACTGCTGGCCGCCACTCCTCGACCAGAGCCGTTCCGGTTTAGTACCCCGACCGTCTCCACCCGGGCGAGTGACCGACGCCGACGGAGAGTCTCGCAGTCGCGAAGTCAGTTCGGACGGCGACCAGGCCGACAGTGCAGACTGCGCGGACGGTGGAGACCACGCAGACGACACCGACGACCGGACGCCAGAGGGAGCCACGGTGGACGACCGCGCGATGGACGAGCGGCTCCACAGTCTCCACGCCGCCACGCGGGAACTCGTCCGCGCCGGTGATCGCCGGGCCGTCGCCGACGTGGCCGCGGACCTCGCGGAGGACGTGCTCGGATTCTCGTTGAACACCGTCAGACTGTACGACCCGGAGACGGACCGGTTGGAGCCGACCGCGGTGTCGTCGGCCGTCACCGACGAGCTGGGCGAGCGGCGGGCGTACGACCGCGGCGAGTCCGTGCAGTGGCGCGCGCTGACGGCCGACGAGCCGGTGGTCGTCCACGACGTGGCCGAGATCGACGACGTGGACCGTGGGAGCGTCGCGAGTGTGCTCGTCGTCCCGGCGGGGGACCACGGCGTCGTGACCCTCGGCTCGCGGACTGCCGACGGGTTCGACGACTGTGACGTGGAGTTGGCGCGCGTGTTCGCCGGTAACGTCGCGGCGGCGCTGGACCGCGCCGAACGCGAGGAGCAGCTCCGCGAGGGGACGACCGCACTCACCCGACAGAACGAGCGGCTGGAGGAGTTCGCGAGCGTGTTGAGCCACGACCTCCGGAACCCGCTGAACACCGCTCAGGGACGCGTCGAGTTGGCGCAGGAACGCGACGACCCCGACGACCTCCCGGCCGCACGCGACGCGCTCGACCGGATGGAGGCACTGATCGAGCGGCTGCTGGCGTTGGCCCGCACGGGCTCGCCCGTGGAGGTGGACGACCCCGTCTCGGTCGCGGAAGTCGCCCGCGACGCGTGGGGGACGACGCCGACCGACGCGGCGACGCTGTCGGTGGAGACGGACCTCGTGGTTCGCGGGGACCGCGAGCGACTGCGGACGCTGTTCGAGAACCTGTTCGGCAACGCCGTCGACCACGCAGCCGAGCCGCCGACGGTCGTCGTCGGCGACCTGCCGGCCGGCGAGGGGTTCTTCGTCGCCGACGACGGGCCGGGTATCCCCGAGGAGGTGGCCGATCGGGTGTTCGATCGCGGGTTCACGACCGCGAACGACGGCACCGGGTTCGGCCTCGCCATCGTCGAGGAGGTCGCCGAGGCTCACGGCTGGACGGTTCGACTCGGCCCCGCGACGGCACCGGGACTCGACGACACCGGTACCAGGTTCGAGATCGTCACCGAGGAGTGAGTCGTCCGCCGGTGGACGGTCTCGGGTCGGTGCCGGCCCTCGTGGTGCCGTACGCCGTCGGCCCCCGTGGCGTCGCACGTCGCCGGCCGAGGTCGTGCGTCTCGCCTCGCCGACGGGACACGTGTGGTCGACGGGACACGTACACTCTTGTGTGCCAGCACCGAAGACGAGATGATGAGTGACTCGCGGAGCGACACGTCGAAGGCGCAGGTCGCGGCGTACATGACCCGCGACGTGGCGACGGTGTCGCCCGACGACACCGTCCGCGAGGTCGCCGAACGGATCGCCGAGAGCACCGGTCACAACGGGTTCCCCGTGACGGACGGGCGGCAGGTGGTCGGGTTCGTCTCCGCGCGCGACCTGTTGTTGGCCGAGGACTCGGCACCCATCTTCACGGAGATGAGCGACGACACCATCGTCGCCCACCCGGAGATGAACGTCACCGACGCGGCGCGGGTGATCCTGCGCTCCGGCATCCAGAAGCTCCCGGTCGTCGACGACGCCGGCCACCTCGTCGGCATCATCTCGAACACGGACGTGATCCGCAGTCAGATCGAACGCGCCACCCCGGAGAAGGTCGGGAAACTGATGCGGACGCTCGAAGAGATCCACGACGTGAGCGTCACCCAAGAGCGGCGCGAGGTGTCGCTCGACGCGCTGGTCCCGACACAGGCGCGAGTGTACGCGGACGAACTCGCCGGGCGCACCTACGAACTGGAGCGGGGCCTCGCCGAGCCACTGGTCGTCATCGACAACGACGGCACGCTGGTGTTGGCCGACGGGCACCACCGCGTGCTCGCGGCCGACAGACTCGACATCGACGAGATGGACGCCTACGTCATCTGTATCGACGTGGGCCGGGGGGTCGAACTCGGGATGGAACGCACCGCACGCGAGGAGGGGTTGGCCTCCATCGACGACATCGAGGTGGTCGACTACGCCCAACACCCGCTCGTCGAGACGACGAAACGGTTCCAAGACGACACACCAGACTAGTGACTGCCACCACCCCGCCGCCCGCCCCCCGGTCGCCTCGTTCGTGTGGGGTCCACCGGCACCCACCAGAAAGTTTCATGTGAGTCTGGGGAGAGTAACGGACCGATGACAGACGCTACGGGTCGAGCGGCCGAGTCGGCGGCGGCAGACGCCGGCCGGTCGGCGTCCGACACGTCCCCGAACGAGACGGGCCCTCCCACGAGCGAGCGAGACGACGCGGAGACGCCCGCCGTCGACGGGGACGCTGTCGACGACACGGGTGCAGACACGCCGACGGAACCGCCGGTCGTCGCCGTCGAGGACCTCACGAAGACGTACGGCGAGGACGTGCGCGCACTCGACGGGGTCTCGTTCTCGATCCGACCGGGCGAGGTGGTCGGCCTACTCGGGCCGAACGGCGCCGGGAAGACGACCTGTATCAAGAGTACGCTCGGCCTGGTCGACCCCTCCGGCGGTCGCGTCGAGGTCGCTGGGACGGACGCGCAGGCGAACCCGCGGCGTGCCTACGGTCGCGTCGGCGCGATGCTGGAGGGCGCACGCAACGTCTACTGGCGACTGACGCCCCGCGAGAACCTCGCCTTCTTCACCGGGATCGCCGGGGATCGGCCCTCGACGGTCGCCGACCGCCACGAGGAGCTGTTGGAGCGACTGGACCTCGCGGAGAAGGCCGACGAGACGGTGAAGGACCTCTCGCGCGGAATGAAACAGAAGGTGTCGTTGGCGACGACGCTGGCGCGCGACGTGGACGTGGCGTTCCTCGACGAGCCGACGCTGGGGCTCGACGTGGAGAGTTCGCTGGAACTCCGCCGCGAACTCGCCACGCTGGCCGACGAGGAGGGACTGGCGGTCGTGTTGTCGAGCCACGACATGGACGTGATCCAGGACCTCTGTGACCGGGTGATCATCCTCTCGGACAGGGAGATCATCGCGGACGACGACGTGGAGGCGCTGCTCGACGTGTTCCGCACGCAGACGTACGAGGTGGCGTTCGAACCGCCGGAGGGTGGCGACGGAGACGGCGTGTCTACGGGAGACGCCGAGTCCGGTGCCGACGGCGCGACGAGTCGGAACGGCGCCGACGACGGGGACGCGGACACACTGGAAGAGCGCCTCCGGTCGCGCTACGAGGTGACCGACTGGACGCAGCGGGGCGACCGCACGGTCGTCACCGTCACACTGGAGTCGGGCAACGACCTCCCGTCGTTCACCGGGACGGTGGTGGAGGCGGGCGCCGACCTCCACCGCGTCGCCTCCGTGGAGCCGGACCTCGAAGAGGTGTTCCTGCGGATCACCGGAGGTGACGAGCCGTGACCGACGGAGAGGCGGACGCAGACGCGGACGGGGTTGCGGCGGAACCTGCGGAGGAGCCGGCCGAAGGAGAGCGAGGTGGAGCCGCCGAGCGCACCCGGCCGGACGGCGGCACCACCCGGGAGGCGGGCCCGCTGGGCACCGTCGACCCGTCGCCGGAGCGTCGCGACGGCGGAGTGCTCGCGTGGCTGCGACAGACGGGACTGCTGTTCTACACGGTGTTCCGCCGGGATCTCACGATCCTCGTCCGGTACCCCGTCGACTTCGTCGGCGCGCTGGTGAGTCTGTTCCTGCTGTTCCTCCTGCTCGTCGAGGGGGGCCGCCGCGTGGGCGGGCAGGCGTTCTCCGACTCGCTGGGCGGTGTCGTCGTCGGCTACCTCGTCTTCATGCTCGCGCAGTCCGCCTACCAGGGGTTGGCGAACGCCGTCGGCGACGAGGCACAGTGGGGGACGCTCGAACGGCTCCACCTCTCGCCGCTGGGGTTCGGTCGGATCATGATCCTGACGGCGGTGTCGAAGGTGCTCACGTCGTTCGTCTACGTGGCGCTGTTGCTCCCCCTGACGCTGCTCGTCACCGGCGAGTCGCTGACGGTCGACCTCCTCACGGTGGTCCCGCTGGCGAGTCTCGGCCTGGCGTCGGTGATCGGGATGGGGTTCGTCTTCGGCGGCGCCTCAGTGCTGTACAAGCGGATCGGCTCGCTGTTCCGTATCCTCCAGTTCGGCCTGATCGGGTTGATCGCGGCGCCCGTCGAGCAGTTGCCGTGGCTGCGGGCCTTCCCCATCGTCCAGGCGAACTACATGCTCGGACAGGCGATGCGGGAGGGGGTCCGCCTGTGGGAGTTCTCGCCGCGGGCACACGCGATCCTCGTCGCCGTCGGGGTCGCGTACTTCCTCGCCGGCTACGGCGTGTTCCGACTCCTCGTGGCGCGAGCCCGCAAGCTCGGCGCGCTGGGCGACTACTGATCGACAGGTGTGTCGTCCTCGGGGTGCGTCTCGTCCCGGCGGACGCTCACCCCGCGTCGGTTTCGTGGGTCACTCCTCGCCGGTGTCGTCGGTCACCCCTCGTCGGTGTCGTACCGTTCGCGGAGGTCGGCGGCGGCCGCCTCGGCCGCCTCGCGGTCGGTCGCCGTCGTGCGTTCGTACGCCGGTCCCTCCGGCGCCTGTTCGAGGCGGTCGACCCGGACGACGAACTCGTCGTCTGGACGGCGTCTGATCCTGACGGTCGCCGCGCGGTCGGTGCGTTCCCACTCGGTCACGTCGTCGACGGTGTCCGTTCGCTCCCAGGGCACGTCTCCCCGATCGGCGTCCGGGCGTACGAACGCTCCGGTTCGTGCCGCGCCACGGCCTCTCTCGGCACCCTCACGGTTCCACCCGTTCGTCGGTAGGGTACAGACACTCCCTCTGTGATGAGGCACTCGAAAGAGCTATATTTACGCCGAGACAGCAGTCGCGTATGTCGGTCGTCGACCGCCTCGCAGACGAACTCAGACAGCCGGAGTACACCGGGGAGAACCGGTGTACGCCGTGTACGGTGACGAACCTCCTGATCACCGCCGTCGTCGCGGCCGGGCTCGCGGTCGTGAACCCGCTGGTCGCGGTCGCGTTCGCGGTCCTCGGCGTCGGCGCCATCGCGTTTCGGGGCTACCTCGTCCCCGGGACGCCGACGCTGACGAAGCGGTACTTCCCGCCGTGGCTGTTGGAACTGTTCGGTAAGGAGCCGGCCGGCACGGCCGACGCGCCGGCCTACGAGGGTGACGTGGACCCCGAGTCGTACCTGCTGGACCACGGCGTGATCACCGAGACGCCGGACGGCGAGGACCTGGAGCTCGTCGACGGGTTCTGGCCGACGTGGCGCGACGCCATCGAGCGGGCCGACGAGGACCTCGCCGCCGAGGTCGGCGACCTGCTGGAGCTGGAGGAGCCGCAGGTGAACCCCGGGGGAACGATCACGCCGGCCGAGGAGGCGAGCGGCTGTACGGTGTACGACGGCGACGTGCGCGTCGCGCAGTGGCCCTCGGAGGCCGCGTTGGCCGCCGACCTCGGCGCCATCGACGCGCTGGCCGACCACGGGATCGACGTCGCGGCGATGGACCGCGGGGACGCCGGCCAACTGCTCGCGGGACTGCGCGTGTTCGCGGAGGCGTGTCCCGACTGTGGCGGCGAGATGGCGCTGGGCGAGGACACCGTCGAGTCCTGTTGTAGCGTCGCGGACGTGTTCACCTACGACTGTCGCGACTGTGGCACCCGCGTGATGGAGATCCAAGCGGCCTGAGTCGGCCGAGATCGTCCGTCGACACGGCCGTGATCGCCCCCGACGACCGCCGCAGGCACACTGCGCCACCGATTCACATCCCGACCGTAGTTACTTCCGTCCCGTCGCGGACGCGGCGTGTGTGCCAGAGATCCGTGTGCCCTCGGCGGCGCGGTGGGACGAGTCGACACCAGTACGAGTGACCGGTCTCGACCCGGAACGACGGGTCACACTCCGCGCGACGGCGACGGCGTGGTTCGACGACACCGGGACGAGCGAGGCGACGTTCGAGGCGACCGCCGACGGCGTCGTCGACACGAGCGAGCAGGCGCCGCTCGCGGGAGACTACGAGGGTGTCGCCCCGACCGGGTGGCTGTGGGCGCTGAGCGAGACGGACGGCCCCGCCGGCGGCCGCCCGACCGGGGACGGCGACGACGTGACCGTCCGGCTCGAACTCCACGACGACGGGACAGAACTGGCGACGGCCGAGACGACCCGTCGGCGGACGGCCCCGGGTGTCGACCACGAGTCGGTCGCCGTCGAACGGACGGTGCCGGCGGCGGACGACGGGGGCGAGTCCGTGACCGTCGGCGTGATCGGGGAGCTGTTCTCGCCGCCCCGGTCGGGACCTCACCGGGCCGTCGTCTGTCTCCACGGGTCGGCGGGACGCCCGCTCCGGGGTGTCGCGTCGCTGTTGGCGGCCCACGGCTACGCCGCCGTCGCGGTGCAGTACGTCGGCGACCACGAGTCGCTGCCGGACACGCTGGCGGAGGTGCCGGTCGAGACGGTCGCCGCCGCCGCGGACTGGCTCCGCGAGCGGTCGGCGGTGCGTGGCGACGCGATCGGGCTGTTCGGTCGCTCGAAGGGCGCCGAACTCGCCGTCGAGAGCGCCGCGCGGTTCGACTGGCCCGTGACGACCGTCGCGGTCGCCCCGAGTCGCCACCGCTGGCAGGCGCTCGACGGAGGAGAGGAGCCACGGAGTTCCTGGTGTGCCGGCGGCGAGCCGCTGCCGTTCGTCCCGTTCCGTGCGCGACCGGGGGAGACGGAGGACGGTGCCGTCGTCTTCCGGGACACCTACGTCGACTCTCGCGAGCGTGTCCCGTCGGATCGGCTCGAGGCGGCCGCGATCGACGCCGCCGCGGTCGACTGTCCCACACTTCTGGTGTCCGGCGGTGACGACATGATGTGGCCCGCCGGCGAGGACGCCGAGCGACTCGCGGCGGCGCTGCGAGACGGCGGCACGCCGGTGACGCACGATCACTACCCCGACGCGGGACACGGACTCGGTGTGCCGTACGCCCCGCCGACGACGGCGACGAGAGCCGGCGAGATGGCACTCGGTGGCGACCCAGCCGCGAACGCACGCGCCGCCGCCGAGCACTGGCGGACAGTTCGCGACCACCTCGCCGAGACGCTCGGAGAGTGACCGACGCGGCGGCTCCGCCGCCGCAGGACGTGTCGCTCAGAGCCCGAGGTGCGACGTGGAACTCGGCATCCCGTCGTCGTCGTCCAGGCCACCCTCGTGTTCGAAGGTCAGCGCCTCGTCGGTGAGGTAGACGACGCCGTCGCGCACCTCCACGTCCACGGAGACGAGGGTCTGGCCCGCGGCGGGGTCGGTGTCACAGTACCCCGTCTCCAGGTCGAACATCGCGCCGTGTCGTGGGCAGATCACCTGTCCGTCGCGCATCGCCGCGCCCACGTCGCCGCCGCGGTCCAGCCGCTGATCCGGTTCGTGCATACAGAAGTTCTTCCAGGCGGCGACAGCGGGGGTGTCGTCCGTGTCGTCGCCTGCCCCGTCGTCCGTCGTCCCGGCGTCGGTCCGGGCGAGCAACACCTCCTCTTCGAGGCCGCTCGGCTCGCTGACGGTGAAGCGGTAGCTCCCGGCCTCCGGCAACTCCGAGACTGCGACCAGTTCCGTCGCGTCTGTCATCGCCACTCGGTCGGGACCGGACCGTCTTCAACCTCGCGACGACGCGTGGGTGCCGACAGTCGACCGACGCGGCGTCGCCGTCGACGGACGACGCGTCCCGCCACTCAGTCGAACCCGCTGACGAGCGTCACCACCCACTGCGCCGGGTCGCGGGCGCGGCGCACCTCCACGCGCTCGACCCACTTCACCCACTGGAACCCGCGACGACCTGGAGCGACGAGTCGCGCGGGGGCGCCGTGGCCGTGCGAGAGTCGGTCGTCCCCGACGTGTGTCGCCAGGAGTGCGTCGCGGGCCTCGTCCAGCGGGAGCGACCAGCGGTAGCCGGTGACGGAGACGAACCGCACGTACCGCGCCTCGTCGGCGACGCCCGCGCTCGCGAGGAGATCGCCCACCCGGACGCCCCGCCACTCTTGGACCGTGTACCAGCCGCTGGTGCAGTCCAGCGTCGCCCGCCGTCGCGTGTCGGGTACGATGTCGTCGATCGCCAGCGCCAGCGACTCGTCGACGAGTCCGTCGACGTGCAACCGCCACGCCTCGCGGTCCACCGGGTCTGGGTCGTCCGCGACCCACGAGGTCACCGGGAACGCACCGCCCTCCGTCGCCGTGTCGTAGAGGTCGCCGGTCGGCTTCGAGCCGGTGAACCGTCGCGTCGCGCCGTCGAGCAGCCTGTCGGCGGTCTCCGTCGCCCGCCAGGCGAGGGCACCGGACGCGAGCAGTGCGCCGGTTCGCAACGCGGCCCGGCGGTCGAGGTCCGTCCGCCGCGGCCTGCGGAACCGCGACCGCAGGTGGACGACGAGCAGCGGGAGCAAGAGGAGCCCGAGTCCGACGTGGAGGTTCAGCGTCGTCCACCCGGCGACCGGGACGTTGCCGCCGAGCGTCCAGAACACGCCCGTGGCGAGCGAGCCGAGCGCGACGAGGAGCATGAGGATCGACAGCGGCGTCTGGCGGTCCCAGGCGACCCGGCCGGTGATCCGGTGGCGAACCCGGACGAGTTTGAACGTCAACGCGCCGATCAGCGTCAGTCCGACGGCGGCGTGCGTCCAGAACAGCCACGCGCCGTCCGGGGTCCCGACGGTGAACGACACCAGTCCGGAGGCGACCTCGAACACCACACACCCGCCGATCAGCCAGTCGACGACCGCGGGCGGCGGCGCGGCGGCGAGCAGCCGTCTGTACACGGCCGCCCTACGGCGTCCTCGGGCTTCACTCCTCGGGTGGCGGTGGTGTCGGGCTTCCCTCTTCGGGTGGCGGCGTCGTGGTGTGCTCGTTGCGGCCCTCGGAGTCGACGCCTGCGGACACGGACACCACAACGGCCAAACCGTTCGCCGGGCAACCCACGGGCGATCACGCGTGTCGCAGACACAGGCAGCGCGGTCCGAGCCGAGCGTGGCGCTGGGCGTCGGACTGACGGCGGTGGTGTTCCTCCTCGTCCAGCTCGGCGCGTTGGCACTCGTGCCGGACTTCTCTGCGGCCGGGCTCCAGGCGACCCCGGACCCCTCCGATCCGACGAACGCGGTCGTCTACGTCGGTGCCATCCTCGTGATGACCGGGCTGATGCTCGCCGCGTTCAAGTTCGGCGTCGATCAACTCGTCCGTATCGTCATCCTCCTGACGAGTGGACTGCTCTCGTGGTACGTGTTCGCCGTCGTGCTCCCCGGTCCGGCGGCGGTCGTCGCCGCCGCACTCGTCCCGGTGGCACTCCTCGTCTACCCGGAGTGGTACGTGATCGACGCCACCGGCGCGGTGATCGGCGCCGCCGCGGCGGGAGTGTTCGGAATCTCCTTCGGGCTCCTCCCGGCGATTCTCCTGCTCATCGTGTTGGCGGTGTACGACGCGATCTCGGTGTACGGCACCGAACACATGCTGGACCTCGCCTCGGGCGTGATGGACCTGAACATCCCCGTCGTGCTCGTGATCCCACTCACGCTGGAGTACTCGCTGCTCGACGACGACCCCGCGGCAGAGGCGGCGGGGCTCGACGAGACCGAAGCGGCGGAGACGGACCCCTCTGACGGGACCGAAGCGGCGGAGACGGCGGCGGGAGGGAGAGCCGGCACCGTCGCAGACGGCTCCGGGAGTACGGACACGACAGACGTGGCGCCTCCCGACGCGGACACCACCGACGACCCCACGGAGCGGACGACCGACGACGACGGCGAGCGAGACGTGTTCTTCGTCGGGTTGGGTGACGCGGTGATGCCGACGGTGCTCGTCGCGTCCGCGGCGTTCTTCTCTCCGGCGCCGTCGCTAGGTGTGCCGGGGCTCGCGGGCCTCAACCTCCCGGCGCTGCTCGGGATGGTCGGCACCTTCGCCGGACTGGCGGTGTTGCTGAAGTGGGTGTTGGCCGGGCGTGCCCACGCCGGACTCCCGCTGCTCAACGGCGGCACGCTCGCCGGCTACCTCGTCGGCTCCGTGCTCGCCGGCGTCCCGCTCGTCACCGCACTCGGACTGGGGCCGTACCTGTGAGTCGACCGCGTGGCGACGCGGGCGGGCTCGCGGAGGTGCTGTCGCCGCGAGCACGCGGCGTCCTCGGCACCGGCGGGCTGTTCCTCGCGGTCCAGGTGCTCGCACTGGCGATCACGCCACGGCTCTCGACGCAGGGGGTCAGCTACGGCGAGGGTGGGGACGCGCTCGTCCCCCTCGTGCTCGGCCTCGTGCTCGGGACGCTGTTGGCGCTCGCGGTGACGCGGTGGGGACTCTCGGTCGCGATCCTCCGCGGGTTGACGTTCCTCTCGGTGGGCGTCTCCGTCTGGTTCGCCGCGGCGGCGTTCCTCGGGCCACTCCTCGGGGTCGTCCCGGCGGCGGCTGGCGCACTGGTCGTCTGGCGAGTCAGACGGTGGGCGCTCCGCAACGCCGTGATCGCGGTCGGCGTCGCGGGCGCGGCGGGGGTGTTCGGCGCGAGTCTCGCGCCGCGGTTCGCCGCCGCCGCCCTGGTGGTCGTCGCCGTCTACGACGCCTACAGCGTCTACTACTCGGGACACATGGTGGAGTTGGCCGACGCGAGCGCCCGCCTCTCGCTGCCGAACGCCTTCGTCGTCCCGACGAGCGATCACGCGGACGGCGACGTGTCCGTGAGCGACTCGCGGGCGGACGCGACCGGAGAGGCAGGTGACGTGGCAGGGGCGACCGAGACGGAATCGACCCCCGTCGTCGCGATGCTGGGTGCCGGGGACGCCCTGTTCCCCGCGCTGTTGGCGGCGAGCGCGGACGCACACACGGCGACGATCCAGGTCGTCGGCGGCGGCCCGCCGCTCGGTGTCGCGCCGTCGGCGTGGGGTGCAGTCGCCGGTGCGGTCGTCGGCTTCGCCGCACTCCAAGTGCTCGTCCACCGCCGCGGCGGCGTCCACGCCGGGCTACCCGCGATCAACGGCGGCGCGATCATCGGGTGGCTGGTGACTGGTGGCGTGGCGTTCCTGTGAGACGGTAGCCAGAGCGCCGGGAAGAACGACTCACACTCTCGGCCGTCTACCCACTCCGCCGACCCGTCCCGCTCTCGGGGCCGACTCTCACGTCAGTTACCGTCGGCCGCCTCGTCCACCTCGTCGGCCGCCTCGGCGGGTACTGCGTCGCGGACCTTCACCGCGACGCCGCTGTCGAACTCGCGCATCGCCGAGGCGGGTAACTCCGCCCGCCCGACGGCCAACAGCGCGCCGCGTTCGTGGACCACCAACACCTCGTCGCGCGAGCGGACATCGTCGTTGACCGACTGGACGAACTTCGCGAACGCGTTCTTCCCGTCGCGGACGAACGGCTCGCTCTCGTCGCCAACGACCACGCGGTTCGCCGGCGCGTCCAGCGCCCGCTGGAGTCGCCGCCCACCGGCGAGTCCGAGCGTGAACCGCCCGTCCGTCCCGAAGCTGACGATCCGCTCGCCGTCCGGCGTCAGTACCTGTCGCGGCCGCCCGCCCGTCGAGCGGCGTACGTCCAACTCCTCGGCCTCCGTCGTGGGGAACAGCGCCGTGCCGGCGCCGGCACCGAACTGGTAGTCGGCGACGGTCCGGAGCTGTCCCAGGTCGCGTGCGTCCGTCACAGCAGGAACGTCTCCTGGCGCTCGTCCATGTCCACGAACGTCGTCGCGGCGGCTTCGAGTTCCTCCGCGACGGACGGGCCGAACCCCATCACCTCGGTGCGGACGCCCTCGTGGCGCAGGTGACGACACAGCCGCGAGAAGTCGCCGTCACCCGTCGCCAGCACGAGCACGTCGACGTGATCCGCCAGCGTCACGGCGTCGAGACTCATCCCCACGTCCCAGTCGGCCTTCTGCGAGCCGTCCGGGAACGTCTTGATGTCCTTCACTCTCGTCTCGAAGCCGATGTCCCGCAGCGCCTGGAAGAACGACTCCTCGTCCGGGGAGTCGGCGCGGATCACGTAGGCGATGGCCCGCACCAGGTCGCGGTCTTGGACGGCCTTCTCCAACAGTTTCCCGTAGTCGACCTTCTGGGAGTAGAGACTCTGAGCCGAGTGGTAGAGGTTCTGCGCGTCGGCGATGACGCCGACCCGCTGGGCGTCGTGTACGCTCGTCACGTCTCTGTCGTTCGGTCCGAGAAGCTTAGCGGTGTCGACCGGCGGTGCGTACGGGCCGTCGGTGTCGACCGGCAGCACCCGTGGAGACTGTCAGAGCGGGTACGAGCGTCTCTCCGCGCGTGGTGGTGCCGGTTCCCGTGGTCGACCGGTTCGGTCAGACCGGTTCGCCGAAGGCGTACATCGTGTTCTGGCCGGTGATCTCGACCTCGAGGAAGTCGCCGGGTTCGATCCCGTGGTCGTCGGCGTGTTGGACGATCACCTGCCGGTACGCCGAGTCGCGACACTTCACGGAGTCGGCGGTCCCCTCCTCGACGACCAACACCTCGTGACGCTCGCCGACCATCTCCTCGTAGGCCGCCTCGACGATCTCCCGCTTGGCGGTGCTCATCTCCTTCGAGCGCTCCTTCTTGATCGTCCCGCCGAGCCCCTTCATCTCCGCGGCGTCCGTGCCGGGCCGCTTCGAGAAGCGGGTGACGTTCACCTTCTCCGGGCGCACCTCCCGCAACAGCGCCATCGACTGCTCGTGGTCGTGGTCCGTCTCCGTCGGGAACCCGACGACGAAGTCCGTCGACAGCGTCCAGTGGTCCAGTCGCTCGTCGAACGTCTCGACGATCTCGACGAACTTCTCGACGCGGTGTTGCCGGCGCATATCTTCCAACACGTCGTCGCTGCCGGACTGCACCGGGAGGTGGATGAAGTCGTACAGTTCCTCGTTGCGGGCGAACACGTCGGCCAACTCCTCGCGAATGCCGTGGACGCCGCCGGGGTTCGCCATCCCGACACGCACTCGGAAGTCCCCCTCGATGTCGCAGATCCGGTCGAGCAGCTCCGGGAGCTTCCGCTCGTCGTCGTCCCACCCGTAGACGCCGGTGTCCTGGCCGGTGACGCGGATCTCGCTGGCGCCGGCGTGGACCAGCGCCCGCGCCTTGTCGACGTTCTCTGCGACCGGCGGGGAGTCGATCCGGCCGGTGGCGAACTTGGTGATACAGTACGAACAGTTGCTCATACAGCCGCGAGCGATGGGGAGGATCCCGACCTCGCCGTCGAGGACGGGCTCGGTGCCGTCGGTGGTGGTCGGACACTCCCCGTTGCGGATCGCCGTCGGCACCTCGTCCCAGTGGAGCACCTGCGCGTCCACGTCCGCCTCGGC
Organism: Halobaculum sp. MBLA0147; assembly: GCF_041361345.1. NCBI lineage: Archaea > Methanobacteriati > Methanobacteriota > Halobacteria > Halobacteriales > Haloferacaceae > Halonovum > Halonovum rutilum. The sequence goes on from NZ_JBGKAD010000001.1 coordinate 2,846,542, forward strand.
GAACTCCTCGCCTTGGGCGAGTGCCATACAGCCGGTGACGATCAGGTCGGCGGCGGTGTCGTCCAACTCCTCGGCGCGCCGCAGCATGTTCCGCTCCGTCTTCTCGACGACCGTACACGTGTTGAGGATGGCAACGTCGGCCTCCTCGGGGCCGTCGGCCGGCCGGTGGCCGCCGTCCCGGAGCGACCGCTCGATCCGGCGGCTCTCCCCCCGGTTCGAGGTACAGCCGTAGGTCTCGATGTGGTAGGTCGCCATTCGAGTGCTCACGAGTAGTGGAGCGGCGCGAATGAGGGTTGCGGTGTGGGTCGCACCGGGTACGGGGCGTCGATCGCCCGAGACTCACCGCCGCCGTCGGTAGTCGAGCCAGAACAGCCCGGAGAACGTCCCGAAGAACACGAGCACCTGGACGAGTCGCGGGAGCGACTCCGGTTCCGCCGGGCGGTCGAACAGTACCGCGGTCACGACACCGGCGACGACGAGCGAGACGAACAGACTCCCGAACGTCACTGCGAGCGCCACTCGCGGCGGTCGATCCCAGTCCACACTACTCGATTCGGGCGAGCGGGGCGTGAAGTTTCCGACGTGTCTCGCCGTGAGAGACGGGAGTGCCATGCTGGTCGGGTGGGGACTACACGAAGCCGGTACGCCCGGGATACCGACACGGCTCCGCCCGTGGTACCGTCCGAATACGCGTCGGCTCTCACAGTGTGAGACTGTGACTGGGGATTTTGATTCCTCGCGCCAAGTGACTGGGACGTGTTCCAGCTGACCCCTTCGGACGCCGACCTGTTCTGGTATCTGAGTCGGGTCGTGTTCGTCGGCGGGTTGGGTTACATGCTGATCTTCGCGTTCGGCGGGGAGCCTCTCCCCTCGACGGGCGTCGACTTCTGGCTGGGTGTCGTCGCACTCGCCCTGGTCCCGACGTTGGAACACCTCTCCGACAGCACACCGCTCCACGAAGAGATCGACTTCGACGACGAGTGAGTCTCTCCTCGGGGCTCTGGTGGCACTCCGTCGGTCGTGCCAGCCACCCGAGTCCCGGCCGCGGTGTGGGGACACCCCGTCGGAACGCCCCCGACCCGAAGACGGCCGTGTTCCTCCGACCAGTCTGTGAGACCTCCTCCTCGTGTCTCGCGGCGGGTAACTTCGAGTCGACTCCCCGAACGTTCAAGCGGCGGGCGCCACCACGAGACGGACGTGAGTACCACGGTGCGGATCGTGAAGACGGCCGACGTGCTCGGGGGTGACCCGCGACTGGAGGGGACGCGAGTGGGCGTCTTCGAGGTCGGGTCGGCGGTCCGAGACGGCGGCCACCCGCCGGAGGCGGTCGCCGAGGAGTTCGGTATCGACATCGAGCAGGTGGCGGCGGCGCTGCAGTACTACGACGATCACCCGGAGCTGATGGACACCCTCCGGACCCAACGGCGCGCCCGCCGCCTCGCCACCGAGGAGCGTGCCGACGACGAGTGAGGTGGTTCGTTGCGGACGGCGACCGCCCGAGCGACGCGAGTCGTCACCCGTCCGGTCCGCGGAACTGTCTCACACACCTGGGAGAGGACTTTTGACCCTCACCGCGACGCAGTAGACGAGGATGTTCCCCGAACTGATCGAGACCGATCGCCTCCGCCTGGAGCGTCACGACCGCGCCGTCACCCCGCGACAGTTCTACGCCGCCGGCGGTGCCGGCCAGTCCGAGACCGTCGCCGAGGAGACGGAGTACGTCTCCTGGGAGCCACACCCACACCCGAAGGAGAGCCACGACGTGCGCGAGCAGTTCCGCGAGCAGTGGGAAGAACGCGAGGGACTCGTCTACGCCGTGGTCCCGAAAGCGACGGAACCCGGCGGCGAGCGGTACGCCGGGAGTGCCGGGCTCGGGCTCGACTGGGACACACAGACGGCGACACTGGGCATCTGGCTCCGGAAGCCGTACTGGGGTCGTGGCTACTCCGGCGAGCGCGCGGCGGCGCTGGCGAGTCTCGCCTTCGACCGCCTCGACCTCGAGTTGGTCGCCACGGAGGTGCTCCCGGCCAACGAGCAGTCGCTGCGCGCCGTCGAGAAGTACGTCGACAGGCTCGGCGGCCACCGCGAGGGGCGCTTCCGGAACCGGATCGTCCCGGAAGGTGGCGACGGCCCGTCGGACGTGTACCGCTTCAGTGTCTCGCGGACGGAGTACGAGGCGGCCGTCGGCGACGAGTCGCTCGCGACGTTCCACGACGAGTTGGCCGAGCCGACGCTCGCCGGCGTCGCTCCCGACGACGCGACGTGGGTGCCCGACGAGGACGGCGAGGACGGAGAGACGACTCGAAACTGATCCGTCTGGCGGCGACTCCCGGCAGGTGAGACCGTCGCCGCGACCCGACACGTCGAAGTCGCTCCGGGCCGAACCGCGGGTATGAACGAGTCGGGACTCCAGGCGCTGGTCGACCAGCCCACGTTCCGGGAGCGTGTCGAGACCGGCACGTACCCGTCGTGGGTGCGCGACCACTGGGAGAGCTTCTACGAGGGGCTCACCGGGGAACACGACGGCGAGCCGTTCCCGTGTTTCTTCGGCAAGGAGTCTGTCGAGGCAGGTGACCCGCTGTACACCGTCGTCCCGTCGACCACGGACCCGGACGCACTGCTGGGGCTCCGCGACACGCTGCGGGAGTACCTCGCCGTCTGGGACGACCACAGCAAGCGGGCGTCGCTGGTGACGTTCTTCCGACCGCCGGAGCGGGAGCTGTCGGAGGCGGACTACCACGAGCGCCTCTGGCACGTGCTCCAGTTCCTCCACGTCCACGACCCCGAGCCGTGGCCCGAGGAGTTCCCCACCGATCCCGACGACCCGTACTGGGAGTTCTGTTTCGACGGGGAGCCGATCTTCCCGACCTGTCGTGCGCCGTTCTACGAGGACCGGCAGAGCCGTTACTGTCCCGTCGGGTTGGAGATCACCTTCCAGCCACGGGCGCTGTTCGAGGGGATGGGCGTGACCGGCGACACCGCGGCCGGCGAGCGGGCCCGCGAGACGATCCGCGAGCGGGCCGAGGCGTACGACGGCGTCTGTCCCCACGCGGATCTCGGCGACTGGGGTGTCGAGGGGGACCGCGAGTGGCGCCAGTACATGCTGGAGGCGGACGCCGACCAGTCCCCAGACCAGTGTCCCGTCGAGGTGACGCGTGAACACCCGAAGGTCGACCCGGCGTTCGACCCGGTCGCGGGGGCACCGGCCGAGACGGACGGTGGCAGCGTGGGTGAGGAGTCGTGACCACGCCGGCGCTCGTCCTCGTCGACTTCCAGGTCGGGTTCCACGACGAGCGGTGGGGCGAGCGGAACAACCCAGACGCCGAGTCGCACGCTCGGGAGTTGTTGGCCGCGTGGCGCGATCGCGGGTGGCCGGTCGCACACGTCCGCCACGACTCGACGGAGCCGGACTCGCCGCTCCGCCGCGGCGAGCCGGGGTTCGCGTTCCTCGACGGACTCGGCCCGCGAGAGGACACCGCCGCCACGGAGGCGACGTTCACGAAGCGTGTCAACGGCGCGTTCGTCGACACGGAACTCGCGGGGTGGCTCGACGACCACGAAGTCCGAGAGGTGGTCGTCTGTGGGTTGACGACGGACCACTGCGTCTCGACGACGGTGCGGATGGCGGAGAACCGCGGCTACGACGTGCGTGTCGTCCGCGACGCGACGGCGACCCACGCGCGGACACTCGACGGAGAGACGATCCCGCCAGAGACGGTTCACCGCACCGCACTCGCTCACCTCGCCGGAGAGTTCGCGGCCGTCGTGACGACCGAGACGGTGCTCGCCGAGGCGACCGCGTAGCGGAGTCACCCGCTACTCCGACTCGCTCCGGCCGACCGGCCGAGCGAAGTCACTCGCTACTCCGTCTCGTCTCCGTCGAGCGGCCGCGCGACCATCTCGCCCCAGTGTTCGAAGCCGTGGTCGCGGTAGAAGGCCCGAGCGCGCTCGTTCTCGCGGTCCACGTCGAGCACCATCCGGTCGAGTGGGAGCCGTTGGTCGCGCGCCACCTCGAGGGCGGCCGTCAACAGCCGGTCGGCCACGTCCGTCCCGCGGTACCGCGGCGCGACGTAGATCTCGTTGAGCACCGCGGCGTCCCAGACGAACGCCATCGACTCCGGCAACACGAAGACGTACCCTGCGATCTGGGTCGCCGATCTCGATTCGCCGGCAGGAGTGCTCTCGCCGCCGGCTTCCTCGTTCTCGACCGCCGCGAGCTGCACACACCGCGGATTCTCGTCGACACAGCGTTCCACCCACCCGAGCCAGCGGGTGCGGTAGTCGTCGTCGAGTTTCTCGTGGTAGGCGTCGCGTTTCGTCTCGCCGCCGGCCTCGCCCAGTCCCGTCTCGAAGGCGCGCTTCAGGTCCCAGAGTTCGTCCGCGTCCGCCGTCTCGTAGGCTCGAACGTTCACGACCACGCTCGGGACGCCGACGGATTCAAGCTTGCCACGGCGGCGAGTCGCGGGGCGGGAACGTCGGCGGAACTAGACGCGTGCCGCCACCCGACGATCCGGCGGTGGTTCCGACCGTCGCCCGTCTCACAGCGGAATCCCGACCAGTCGGTCGCCGAGCGTGGCGGCGGCCACGTCGGTGGTCCACCGTCGGTGAGCGTCCTCGCGGTCGGCCGGGGTGAGTCCGGTCACGAGCGTCCGCCGTGTCCCGTCGGTGAGGGTCCACGACACGACGCCGGTCTCGGCGTGTGCCACCACTCTCTCGTCGGCGGCGTAGACGAAGACCCCCTCGACACGCTCCGGCGCGGCCGTGTACGTTCGGAACGGTTCGTCGAACGGAAGGTCGTCTCGCCACCGTTCCGTACCGTCCCAGTCGACCGCGAGCACCGCTCCGTCGATCCCGAGTACCGGACCGGCCTCCGTCGCGGCGAGCGCGACGCCCGAGCGTCGCCAGCGCTCGTCACCGTCGGTGTCCCGGCAGACGACGGTCGCCTCGCCCGGCCGCCCGACCGTCGTGACGACGCCTCGATCTGCCACGGCCCCGCCGACTGCCGCCTCGCGAACCGCCGGTGTCGTGACGGTCCGGACGGCGGCGTCCGCTAACGAGAGGAAGACGACGGTCGCCGGGGGCTCGGTCGCATCGCGGTACTCCCAGTCGCCCGTCACGAGGTGGCCGTCGGCGACGTGGCCGCCGTAGCCGTCGACCTGCGCAGGGACCGTCCCACGACCGCGAACTCGTCCCGTCTCGGCGTCCACGACGACGACGCGGTCGCCACCCCACACCAGGAGTGTCTCGGCGGTCGGGGCCGTCACCCTCGCGTCGGTCGTTCCGTCCGGGAGCCGCGTCGCCCACAGCAGGCGGCCGGTTCGTGGGTCTCGGGCACGGAGTTCCGTCTCTCCGTCCTCTCCGAACCCCGTCTCCGTCCCAGTCGGCGTGGCGGAACTGGTCGTCTCGGGCTCTGTCGCCGTCGAATCCGTCTTCGGCGTCGCCGATCTCGTCTCGGTCGCGGCGGCCGACAGCGGCGCTCGCGGGGCACTCGCGTCCGCGAGCGTGACGACGGTCGCGGTCGCCTCGGCTCGCCAGACGACCTCCCGTGGTTCTCGGAGTCGCCACGACTCTTCACCGCTCCGGGCGTCGACACCGACGACGACCGGTTCCTCGGGCGTCTCGTCGCGCGAGGGGACGAGGACTACAGTTCCCTCGACGACCGTCTCGACGTGTGTCGACCGCTCTCTCCGCCACAACTCCGTCCCGTTCTCGGGGTCGAACACCCGTACGGTGTCGGTCTCGTCACCGAACCCGCTGTCCGCGACGAGGACACCCCCGCGGGGGCTCACGAACCGATCGTCGGGCAGGTCGAACGCCCAGACACGCTCGCCGGTGCGGGCGTCGACCGCGCGGTGGCGGTACCGGCCGTCGGTCGCGCTCGCGAGGACGAAGTGGCCCGCACCGTCGGTGTAGAGGCGGTCCAGATCCGGTGCGGCCACCGACCACGCGACGCCGTCCTGTGGCGTCGGCGAGCCGTCGAGTGCGGGGTTGACCGTCGGTGTCCCACCGCCGTCCGGAGCGGCGCCGCCGAGTAGTCCTGTACAGCCAGCGAGCGACGCGAGACCGGCGAGACCGCCGGCTCGCAGGAGGGCACGTCGTCGCACGCCGGTTCCCGGCGTGGCCACCGAATTAGCTGTTGTGGTCCGAGACGGAGCGCGAGGGGGCGAGCACGCTACCGCGGCACGCGCCGGTCACTCCCCGCCCGTCAGCCACAGTTTCGCGCTCACGACCGTCGCACCGGCGACGACGACGAGCAGCTGCCAGCCGGACCGCACCAGCGGGAACACCCGCTCGACGTCTTTCGGCTCCGAGCCGGCCGTCGGGTCGACACCCGTGCTGTAGTGAGTGTTGTCCGTCGTCTTCGGCTGGCTCCCGCCGCCTCCGCCACTGCTACCGCCGTCGCTCGGCGGCTCGGGCGAGAGGTCGACGAACGTCTGGACGAAGCCACGCTGGTTCGAGAGGATCGCGCGGCCGTTCGCGGTGTAGAACTGGTCGTGGACGGGCCACAGGAGGTTCGCGCCGTTGACCACGTAGTCGAGTCCGACCCCGGCGACGACGAATCCCACGATCGCGACGGCGGCCGTCCACCCGCCACCGGCACCGAGGACGCGCCGGACGGTCGACCGCGGGCGCACCCGCAGGTCCACGGCGAGCAGCGCGGCCGCGAGTCCCGGCAGGAGGAGGTTGTGTCCGAGCGAGCGGTGCGCGCCGCGGATCACGGAGCCGAAGAACACGTCGAGGTCGGGGACGACGGCGACGGCGAGGATCAGGAGGACGGCACGACGGTCGAAGTAGTCGTCCGGCAACAGCGCGGCCGCGAGCAGTCCGGCGAGTGCGACGTGGACCAGTGTCGAGGGCATCCGTGTCGGCGGTGGACGCCGACCGAGAAGTGGGTTGTGCCGGGTCGTGGGAGTGTACGAGGTGTCGAGACGTGGCGGACGAGCGGACGGACCCCCGTCTCGTCCCCGAGCTCAGCTGTACCGCTCCTCTTCCCACGGGTTCGCGGTGTTCGAGTAGCCGCGCTTCTCCCAGTACCCACGCTCCGGCTCGGTGAGGAACTCGACGCCTGTCACCCACTTGGCGCCCTTGTAGGCGTACTTGTGCGGGGTGACGACGCGCAGCGGCCCGCCGTGGTCCTCCGGGAGCGGCTCGCCGTCGTACTCCCAGACGAACAGTACCTCCTCGCGGTCACACTCCGCGAGCGGGAGGTTCGTCGTGTACCCGTCCAGCGCGTGGAACATGACGTGGACCGCGTCGCCGCGGACCCCCGCCCGCTCGGCCAACTCCGGGAACGTGACCCCGGTGAACGTGCAGTCGAACCGCGACCAGCCAGTGACACAGTGGAAGTCCTGCCGCTGGGTGACCGACGGGAGCTCGCGGAACTCGTCGTAGTCGAAGGTCAGTTCCTCCTCGACGGCACCCCACACGTCGAACTGCCAGTCTTCGCGGGTCCAGTCCGGCGTCCCGGACTTCGAGAGCACCGGGAACCGGTCCGTCTGGCGCTGTCCCGGCGGGAGTCGCTCGTCGCCGTACTCCCGGTAGAGGTCCGTCACGTCCGCGTCCGGCGTCGGCACGTCGCCGTCCCCCGACTCCGCCTCGCCGTCCGAGTCCGTACTCATACCTCTGCGTACGTCGGCTCCCACCAAAGCGTGTCGGAGCCGGACGCAGTAGTGGTCAGATATGCTCGAACCTCGAATGAGTTTATCACTCAGGAAGCCCCGATCCGTCGCCGGGCGGCTCCGCCGCCCGGCTGATAGCGAGACCTCCGGTCTCGCCCATCTCGCGGTCGCTCGGCCTCACGGCTTCGCCGTTCGGCATCGAGGCCTCACTCCGTTCGGCCTCGCACCCGACATATCGCGCCTCTCGCCACCGCCCGGCGCGATAGGGGCCGCCGAGACGATTAAAGTAGACGCGAGCGCCTCTACGGGAGAGCGAAGCTCTCCCGAGGAAACGGCGGCTCCGCCGCCGTGACCGCCCCTTCCAGCCCCACCCGAACCCGCCCCGCACCGCACCTCACCCTCCCCGGCCTCGTCGCTTGTGCCCGGCTCCGCCGGTTCGAGGCGCGGCGCAGCCGCGCCTCGCATGCTTCGCTCGCTCCTCCCTCGCGCGTTTCTCGCGCGCCACCCGCAACAGTCTGCTTATCTGAACACCACCTGTGGGGGTACCCTGAACTATTCCACGACCAACTCCCGCTTCTCGCGGACGCGCCGCGACTCCTCGGTAGACTCGCCGAGCAGCCCGCGTGCGGCGCGTTTCCCCCACTCGACGGCGGGCTGGGTGAACGTCTCGAGGTCGGCCAACTCCCCGTAGAGGATCGTCGCCGCCTCGAAGCCGTACACCAACTCACCCACCGACTCGGCGTCGAGACGGTCGAGTTCGACCCGGACGTTCTCCCGCCCCGCGGCGGCGAGACTCGCCTCCGTGGCGCGCAACTCCGCGTCCCGTAACTCCCCCAGCGTTGCGCCGTCGAGGTACGAGAGCCCCTCCAACTCCGCCGCCGGGAGCGGCGTGTCCGGCCCCTCGCACACGTCGACGAGCGTCACCAGCTTGTCGGCGGGACCGGCGCGGTACAGTTGGAGCTGTGAGTGTTGGTCGGTGACGCCCAGCGCCCGCGCCGGAGTCTGTCCGCGCCCGTCCTTCCCGAGCGACTCCGCCCAGAGTTGGGCCGTCCACTCGGCGAACCGTTCCAGCGACTCCGTGTACGGCATGATCGCGTTCACACTCGCGCCGCGCTCGGCCAGGGCGTACGCCGTCGCGCCGTAGGCGTAGCCGGGACACTCGAACAACGAGTCGGTCAACGAGTCGGCACCGGCCGCCCCGCCGGCCACGAGGCCGTCCACGTCGACCCCCAACAGCGCCGGGACGAGCAGTCCCACCGTCGACAGCGCCGAGAACCGCCCCGGGACCCCGTCCGGAACTGGGAGCGACGGCAGGTCGTGCGCCGCCGCCAACGACCGGAGGTTCCCCGATTCACCCGTCGTGACGACGGTGTGGTCGGTCCAGTCGACGCCGGCGTCCGTCATCGCCGCGCGGACGACGAGGAAGTTCGCCAGCGTCTCTGCGGTGGTCCCCGACCGCGAGACGACGTTCACGACCGTTCTGTCGAGGTCGACCGCGTCGAGTCGCCGTCGCACCCACGCCGGGTCGACGTTGTCTAGCGTCACGACCGTCGTGTCGGCGTCGGCAGCGAGCGCCTCGGCGAGCGTCGCCGCGCCGAGTGCGCTCCCACCGATCCCGACGGTGACGACCGCGTCGAGAGCGCCGGGGTCGTCCTCGCCCAGCGCCCGCTCGCGTGCCGCCCGTGCCGTCTCGCCGATCGCGGCCGTGTCGACGGTCTCCGGGAGCGCCAGCGCGGCGTACCCGTGGTCGCGCCGCTCGCGACCGCGCGCGATCCGCTCGTGAGCCGTCGCGACTCGCTCGTCCAGCGTCTCCAACTCCGCTCGCGTCAGTCCGAGCGCCCCGCCGAGGGCGTTCCCGATGTCGACGTGCACGTGTGGGTGGGCGGCGGCCGACACGAAAACCGTTGCCCACGCGTCGCGGCGGGCAACGCGGTGCTTTTCCGCTCGTGGACGCTATCGAACGTCGATGGCACACGACGGCGAGTCGCTCCGGACGGACGGTGGACGGGCGTACGGTGGGGTCCTCGGCGCGTTCCCGTACGCGGCCAGAGAGACGGACTCGTGGCTGTTCCGGTCGTACGTCGTCGTCGCCGGACTCGCAGCCGGCTTCTTCACGCTGATCTTCACGCTGGCGTTGATCCGACTGTTGGGTGCGACGGCCGGCGCGCGGTTCTCGATCGCCCGGGCGTTCGTCATCCTCGTCGGTCTCGGTGCGGTCGCGCCGCTCGTGACACCGGTGTTGCTCGTCGCTCGAACCCACCGGCGACGTATCACGCGACGCCGGGGGTACGAGTTCGGGCTCGCGCTCGCCGGCTACCTGTTCTTGTTCTCCCTGTACGGGCTCGTCCTCGCCGCGATGCCCGCCTCCTTCGAACTCGACGGCGAGACGGTGACGCGGCCGCCGACGGAGTCGGCCGGGCTTCTAGAGCCCGTCGTGGGAGCGCTGTACGCGCTACCGGCGGAGTTCTCGCTGGCCGTTCCGACGGCCGCCGCTGCCGTGATCGTCGGCGTCCACTACCTCCGGCGGTGACTGGTCGCGCGGTCGACGCCGCACCGGGACGACGAGACGGTACTCGCGACGGAACGACGAGACGGTACTCCCGACGGACCGACGAGTACGCTCGACAGCACGCCACAGCGCGGCCACGACGAAACGCCGAAACCGGCCGACCGTCTACGGCGGCGTATGACAGACGAGACTCCCGACGGGGAGACAGACGACGCCGAGTCCCTGGCGGCGGGGTTGGTAGAGGAACTGGACGGCGACGCCGCCGCGAGTGACGGGACCGACGGCGGCCAGAACGCGGAGGACGACGCGAACGAGCCGCCGGCAGACACCGACGGCGACGCGCTCGCCGGGACGTTCGTGGTCACACACGCCGACGACGACTCGGCGGTGTTGCGCGACGCCGACACCGGACAGGTCCACACGCTCTCGGCCAACGAGGGACTGACCGCGGACGAGGTGATCGAGGCGACCGTCGCGCCGGAGCCGCCGATGGGTGTCACCTACGAACTCCGGGACCTCCACGCGTCGCGGTCCGTACGAATCGAGGCCGTCCGGGAACCGCCGACGACACAGAGTCGCGAAATCGCCGCGGATCAGCCCGTCGGCGAGGTCACGCGACAAGAGCGCGCGGGCGACGGTGAACTCCACGTCCTGTCGGTTCCCGAGTCGGAGACGGAGTCGGCCGTCGATGACGTACTCGACGACCGCGAGACGCGACTCGTCCAGGCCGCTCGGGCCGGTGCGTCGCTCGTCGAGGTGCGCTCGGAACCGGGTGTCGTCGCCGTCCGCTACCTACCGTAGCGCGTCGTCGCCGTCCGCCACCTGCCGTAGCGGTCCGTCGCCGAGCGAGACCGCGTGTGGAGCGGCCCCGTCTCGGGGCCAGTCACTCCTCGGGTGCGGCGGCGCTCTGGACGAGCCACCCGCCGGCGACCCGTCCTTCGCGTTCGACGAGGTCGACGACGGTGTCGTCGGAGACGACCCCGCCACCCTCAACGACCTCCACGCGGAGGGTGAGGTCGAGACTGTCGCCACAACAGCCCACGTCGACGAACTCCTCGCGTTCGTCCCCGACGGCCGGCTCGTCGAACACGCGCCGGAGGTAGCCACGGAACCGGTCGGTGTCGATCTGTCGCCGCCCCCAGTCGGACAACTCGTCCGGGAACGAGACGACGAGTCTACTCGCAGTGCTCACACCGGACGTGTGTGACGCTGTCACTTGCCTCTGTCGGGACGGACGGAGACCAGTTTCCGTCGCCCTCGCGGACGGGAGAGTTAACTCATCGCGGGTCCAACCGAGGCGTAGATGACCGGGTCTGGCGCAGACGACGAGCGGGTGACTGCTGGGGGCGGGGGCGACGACACAGACGCGGGTGACGAGACCGGCGACTCCGACGGTGACGGCGTCGTCGGGAGTGACGGCGCCGTCGCGGCCGACGGGTCGGGTACCCCCGACGTGACGACGGCGAGCGACACCGACGACACGGAGGCGGCGATCATGCACGCCACCTACCGGGCGCTGTGTGCCAACGGATTCGCGGACACGACGATCTCGGCGATCGCCGACGAGTTCGCCAAGAGCAAGTCGCTGTTGTACTACCACTACGACGACAAGGAGGCGATCTTCGACGACTTCCTCGCGTTCCTGCTGGCGGAGTTGGAGGCCAACGTCGCCGCGGCCGAGACGGACGACCCGTACGACCGCCTCTGGGCCGTGATCGACCAACTGCTCCCGCCGGAGCTGGACGACGAGGGGCTCCGCTTCCGACGTGCGATCTCGGAGACACGCGCGAACGCCCCTCACTCCGCCGCCTATCACGACCAGTTCGCCCGCTCGGACGAGGTGATCCTCTCGCGGCTCGTCGAGGCACTCGAGGCCGGTGTCGAGAGCGGACGGTTCCGCGCCGTCGACTCCGAGGAGACGGCGGAGTTCCTCTACTCGACCGTCGTCGGTGGGCTCCACCGGGGTGTCACGCTCGACGACACGGAGCCGATCGAGCGGACGCGGACGGCACTCGAACGGTACCTCGACGACGCCGTGGTGGCCGACGACTGACCGCGAGAGACTGCGGCACGGCCGTTCGCGTCGTCTCTCCCGCGTCCCGTCACCCTCGACCCTTCTCGTCGTCTCTCTCACTCGTCACACCACTCCGCGGTCACCCGCGTCGCCCGCCCGGAGACAGAAGGCTTACACCGACCGAACGTTTAGTCAGTATCGCTGGGTCGTCCAGCACTGCCGACAGACGCACCCACCCATCCACTGTGCGTTCCCCGACCACCGCGTCGTCGGCGGCGTCGGGCCGTTCGCTGGCGGCGACGCCCGACACCGACGGGGTCGAGTCCCCGGCTCGGACCCGTCACCCCACCTCACCCCACCGGTCCGGGCCTGGTCCGGGCCGGTGGCACTTCTCTCCCCCGGTCGACGGTCACTCGTGGGAGTCGCTCGTCCGAGAGTCCCTCTGCCTGCGGCCGACACGACGGATTGGGAAGCCTTATTCCGACGGCGAGGGGAGCCGACCGCATGGCACGGTTCGAGGTACCGGAGGTCGACTACGACCGGTACTCCAACAGGCAGTTGGCCGCGATCCCGCTCGGGGTGTTGGCGGTGGCGTTGGTGATCGTCGCCGTCACGTGGGCGACCACCGGTGCGCCGGTGGCTCTCGGGACGGACTTCAGCGGTGGCACGGAGTTCCGCGTCGCGGTCGACGCCGGGAGCGAGAGTGCGGAGTCGGTGATCCGGACGGCCTTCCCCGCCGAACCCGCGTCGATCCGCGAGATCCCCTCGCAGGGGGTCTACGTGGTGACGTTCGGGCCGGAGGTGGACGCGACGGCCGCCGAGGACGCCATCGGGTGTGCGTCCGACGAGAGTGTCGAGTGTCTCTCCGACGCCCAGCGGGACGCCGCCCAGAAGGTCGAGTACCGCGCGAGCGCCGCCGTCTCCGCGGCGTTCGGCGAGGCCCTCCAGGGACAGGCGCTCGTCGGTGTCGTCGCCGCGTTCGCCGGGATGGGACTGCTCGTGTTCGGGTTGTTCCGGACGTTCGTCCCGTCCGTGGCGGTCGTCGTCTCGGCGTTCTCCGACATCGTGATCCCGGTGGCGTTGATGAACCTGTTCGGGATCGAGCTGTCGCTTGGGACCGTCGCGGCACTCCTGATGTTGATCGGGTACTCTGTCGACTCCGACATCCTGTTGAACAACCACATCCTCCGGCGTTCGGGTGACTTCTACGAGTCCACCTACCGCGCGATGCGGACCGGGGTGACGATGACACTGACCTCGCTGGCGGCGATGATCGTGTTGACGATCGTCGCGACGATCTTCGGCATCGGACTGCTCGCGAGCATCGGGACGATCCTCGTGTTCGGGCTGACGGCCGACCTGATGAACACCTACATGCTCAACCTGAGTCTGCTCCGCTGGTACAAGTTCGAGGGGGTGGCGCGGTGAGCCTCCTCGACCGCGTCCGCGACAACTGGCGCGTCGCGTTGTTGATCGTCCTCGTCGCCGTCTCGACGGCGTTCCTGTTCGCCCCCGGCTTCGGAGGCAGCGGGAGCGAGGGGAACCCCACCAACCTCCAGTACGGGTTGGAACTCGACGGCGGGACGGAGGTCCGTGCGCCGCTCGTGGGCGTGACCGCCGAGGGTGTCGCGTTCGACAACGAGTCGCGCAGCGACGTGGCGACGGCGGTCGCCGCCGAACTCGACGGCGCCGAGCCGCGGGACGTGATCGCCCGGTTCGGCGAGCAGCCCGGGCAGAGCACCGTCGAGGTGACGACCGAGGGTGTCTCCCCGGACCGACTCGGGACGGCGCTGGACGCGGCCGGCTACGAGTACGAGAGCGTCCGGCAGGGCGTGACCGACGACACCCGTTCACAGACCGTCGAGGTGTTGCGGTCGAAGATCAACGAGGGCGGGCTCTCCGGTGGGTCGGTGACGACCATCGACCTGCCGGGATCGCGCCCGTTCGTCTCCGTGCAGGTGCCGGGCGGCGACCGCAACGAGGTGCTCGACCTGGTGAACTCCCGGGGTGCCGTCCGGATCGTCGGCTACTACCCGACCCAGGAGAACGGGACGCGGACGTACGTCAACGAGACGATCTTCACCGACGAGGAGCTGCGTCGCGTCGGGAACGCCCGCGAGGCACGCGACAGCGACCAGTTCATCGTCGAAGTGCGAATCCAGCCGGACGCCGCCCAGCGCGTCCAGCAGACGTTCGTCGACACGGGTGTCGCACAACAGCGTGCGACGCGGTGTACTTACCCGCAGACGGAGGACCCGTGTCTGCTCGTGGTCCGCGACGGACGGGTCGTCAACTCCTTCGGGATGGCCGGGGACCTCGGCCGGAGCATGGTGAACGGCGAGTGGCAGAAGAACCCGGTGTTCGTCCTCCAGGTGAACACGCTCGGCGAGGCCCAGCAGGTGTCGGTCGACCTGCGTGCCGGGTCGCTGCCGGCGGCTCTCGACGTCGACGAGGGGACGACCCGGACGACGGCACCCGCGCAGGGTGAGAGCTTCAAGCGCGACTCGCTGATCGCCGGCTTGCTCGCGGTGTTCGCCGTCAGCGGTGTCGTGTTCGTCCGGTACGGCGAGGTGGAGGTCGCGCTGCCGATGATCGTCACGGCGCTGGCGGAGGTGTACGCGCTGTTGGGGATCGCGGCGTTGATCCAGTTCCCGGTGGACCTGTCGGTGATCGGTGGGTTCATCGCGGTGATCGGGACCGGGGTGGACGACCTCATCATCATCGCCAACGAGGTGATGGACGAGGGCGAGGTGAACTCCCGGCGCGTCTTCCAGTCGCGGTTCAAGAAGGCGTTCTGGGTGATCGGCGCGGCGGCGGCGACGACGGTGATCGCCATGTCGCCGCTGGCAGTGCTCTCGCTGGGTGACCTGCAGGGGTTCGCCATCTTCACCATCCTCGGCGTCTTCATCGGCGTCTTCGTCACCCGCCCGGCGTACGGTGACATCCTCCGTGCGCTGTTGACGGATCAGTAATCCGTCGTCGGTGGGTGTCGTTCCGGGGGTGTCGGGCTCTCGTCCGGACCCCTGGTCGGGACACCACTCTGCCCCCGTCTTCTCGCCTGCTCGCCTCCCGACTACCCTCGCCGTTCCCAGACACTCGGAACGCGAGCAGTAGGAAAGTGGCTCCCGCCGCTACGACCGTCTATGGCGACGGCACGCGAACGGGTGTTCCAGACGGACACGGACAGACTCTCCTTGCAGGTGTCGATCGGTGCCCTGCTCGCGCTCACGTTGGTCGTGGGTGGGCTCCGACTGACGGGGACGACGATCCCGCTGCGAGCGCAGGCGGCGGCGTACCTCGTCGGGATGGTCGCGTTGAACCTCCCGCACGGCGGGTACGAACACTTCGCCAACCTCCGGCGACGGACGGCGGAGTTCCGCTGGCGGTACGTCGGCGGCTACCTCGCGATGGTCGCGGCCGGGATCGGCCTGTTCCTCCTCGCGCCGGTCGTCGGGCTGGCGGTCGCGGTCGGCGTCGTCGTCGCGAAGGGCGGCGGCGGCGACCTCTACGTGTTGCGAGCGACGACCGGTGCCGGCCACCTCCGGACGCGGACCCAGCGACTCTTGGCCGCGGCGGCGCGTGGTGGCGCGGCGATGGCGGTCCCCATCGTCGCGTTCCCGGAGACGTTCCACGCGTTCAGTTCCATCATCGTCGCCGTCTTCGACCCGGGCGCACTCGGGCCGGCGGCCCAGTACTTCGACGTGACACGCCCGCTGATCGGCGTCGGGTACGCCGCCGTGGTACTCGCACACCTCGGACTCGGGGCGACACGCCGGGACGGCAGCGGCTCGTGGCTCGTCGACGCCGGGGAGACGCTCCTGCTCGTCTGTTACTTCGCGGTGGTGCCGGTCGTCCTCGCGGTCGGACTCTACTTCCCGCTGTGGTACTCCGCCAGACAGGTCGCCCGCGAGCTGGCCGTCCAGGGGGAGCCCGGTGAGGGACCGGACCTGTTGTCGGGTGACGGCGACGCCTCCGCCGGCAGTGTCGCGCTCCGGGCGTGGGGGGTGCTCATCGGCGGTGCGATGGCGACCGGCGTCGTCGTCGCCGCGGTGTGGATCGCCGCGCCGAACCCGCTCGGGCAGGCCGGGCCGCTGCTCGGTGGGGTCGCGTTCTGGAGCGTGGCGATCAGCATCGTCGCGCTCCCGCACGTCGTCGTCGGCGGCGTGTTGGACCGCCGCCGCGGGATCTGGCACGTCCCCTGACGAACGGGTCTGAACCTGCAGCCGTTCTTCTCCCTCGCCGTCCGGATTCGACTCTGCGTCGGTCGCCGCTCGAACGTCGCCCGACGGCCACGGGTCGCCGCTCGAACGTCGCCCGACGGCCACGGGTCGCCGCCCGAAAGCCGCCCGACCGCCACGGATCGCCGCTCAGAAGTCGTCCAACCCAGACTGTGCGGCGGCGGCGAGTGCGTCCCGTGCCGTCTGCCACGACGCCCGCGCACACTCCGGGAGCGACCCGGTCTCGGTGACGTACGCCGCCAGGAACTCGCGTGTCGTCTCGTCGGACGGGTAGCCGCTCCCGACGGGGCGGTCGTAGCGCTCGTCGATCGCCGCCATCCGGCGGTCGCGTTCCACCTTCGCGAGGATCGACGCCGCCGCGACGAGGTCGTACCGGTCGTCTGCGCCGTGTTCCGCCGTCACGTCGACCTCGCTCGGTGGCGCGACGCCCTCCGGGTCGCCGTCGCCGGCCGCCAGCAGGGGGTGTGGGTCTGCGTCGTCTCCGTCCGTCGCCGCGACCGTCGTCTGGAGTCTGTCGCCGAACCGCTCGGCGGACACGTCGGCGGCGTCGACGACCGCCCGGTCGCCGTCGCGTGCGACGCATCGGAGTGCCACCGCCTGTCCGGCGACCCCGAGTTCGTTCATGTCCGTCTCGGGGGCGTCGATAGCCGCGACGGGCACCACCGCCGTCGCGGTCGCGACTGCCTCGTCGCTGCGGAGTCGCTCCGCCAGCCGCTCGCGGTCGCTCGCAGACAGGCGCTTCGAGTCGGCGACGCCGTCCGGGAGTCGGTCCGGGGAGGCACGGACCGCACCCGCGACCATCGGCCCGAGAACCGGTCCCTTCCCGGCCTCGTCCGCGCCCAACACGGCTCGCCCGTCGACGCCCGCGGCCCGCTCGTCCCTCGGGTCCTCGCCGCCGCTCTCGCCTCCGTCGATCACACTCGTCCACTCGTGAGTCTGGCACGAGTGTGTTCCGTTCTGGTGACTCGGGTGTGCCTCGCTCGGGTGTCGTCCCGCCGAACCCGTGGGATTATGATCGGCGAACCGCAACACGGGGGTGATGGGAGTCCTCGAAGACAAGGCGCGTGCACGCCTGTTCTACAAGTACCTCTCGAAGGTGTACGACACGATCAACCCGCTCGTGTGGAACGAGACGATGCGGGCGGAGGCGCTGGAGTGGTTCGACCCGCAGCCGGACGACCGCATCCTCGACGTGGGTGCGGGCACCGGGTTCGCCACCGAGGGACTGTTGGAGCACGTCGACGAGGTGCACGCTCTCGACCAGTCGGTCCACCAGATGGAGCGCGCGTTCGCGAAGTTCGGGAAGCGCGGCCCGGTGAAGTACGTCCGTGGGGACGCCGAACGGCTCCCGTTCGCGACGGACGCCTTCGACAAGACGTGGTCGTCCGGCTCCATCGAGTACTGGCCGAACCCGGTCGACGCGCTCGAGGAACTGCGCCGGGTGACGAAGCCCGGCGGAACGGTGCTCGTCGTCGGCCCGGACTACCCCCACAACGCCGTCTTCCAGCGGCTCGCGGACGCGATCATGCTGTTCTACGACGCCGAGGAGGCCGACGAGATGTTCGCCGCGGCCGGGTTCGAAGACGTGACGCACCACGTCCAGCAGGCCAAACCCGGCAGTCCACGCGCCATCACCTCCGTCGCGACGGTGCCCGAGACCGACGGCGTCGAGTCGTCGGCGACCGACGCCGACTCCGAGCCGGTCGACACCGCCGCGGACTGATCTTCGACTCTCCGGTCGCACGTCGCCGTGGACCGATCCTCGGGTCTCCGCTCGCACGCCGCCGCCGCCGTTCCGGTCGTCACGGCCCTCGCGAACTGTCGTCTCGGCTCGTGCGACGCGTCTGTCTCGCACGGACAACGTCACCACGACCGTGTCTCCCACAGTCGGCGCCGGGTAGTTCGTGTCGGCGACCCGGAACGTCCCGGACTCGCCGACGACCCACCGCGGGGAACTCCGTGGGTTGAAGGGACCGGTGGGACCGCCGCGGAATCCGGTCGCCGCGAAGAACGGCACCGGCGGCTGTCGTCGCAGAGCGACACCGTCGACCGAGACGGTCACGTCGAGGCGGTCCACGTCCAGCGGTCGCCCACCGCGGTGGGTCAGCCTGATCGAGGCTCCCGTCGCCGTCGCTGCGAGTGCGACACCCGGGCCGACCGGTGCCGGCGCGTCGGCCGCACTGGCGTCGTCGTCTCCACCGCCGCCGTCGCCGACACGGACGGCTGTCTCGGGAGTGGGTACGACGGCCCCCGCGAGTACCGCCGCCAGTCCGACGGCGATCGCGACCAACACCACGACCCCGACGGGGCCGGCGGCGGCTCGTGACACACCCGGTGTGGTCCCGCTTCGGTACTTGAACCTCCGGGTGACCCGGCCGACTCGGTCGGGCTGCCAGTCACGACCAGATCCAGTCACTGCGACGATCACACCTCGCGCCCGACCGGAGGGGATTCGTGGCTCCGTCTTCAACGGGGAGACGTGACAGACCGTTCGGACGAGAAGCCGGCCGAGTCTGCCCGCGAGGCGGGACTCGCGGCCGGGCTCGCGTTGTACGCCGACGGCCGTTACCACGCCACACACGACCCGTGGGAGGCGGTGTGGCTGCCGCTCGACGAGCCGACCGACTCCGACGACGAGCCGTTCTTCCACGGGTTGATCCAGGTGACGGCGGCCGTCCACCACGGTCGCACGGGGACCCACGAGGGTGCGAGCGGCCTCGCGGCGAGCGCTCGCGAGTACCTCGCCCCGCTCACCCCGACACACCGCGGTGTCACACTCGGGCCGGCGCTGGACTACTGCCGTCGGCTCGCGGCGGACCCGGTCGTGGCCGAACGAGTGTCGCCGCCGCCACTCTCCCGCGGAGGAGGTCCCGTGTCGTACCGAGCACTCTCGCCGGCCGCGTTGGAGCGTGTCGTCGCGGCGGTCGCCGACGAGACGGAGTACGACGCGTCCGTGCTGACTGACGCGGCGACGTTCGCGACACGTGACGCGGCGGCGACCGACCGTCCGGCCCTGTCGGCCGACAGTGGTGGGTCGGCCGACGCGGGGGACGGGGGCGCACCGTTCGCGTCGTTGCTCGTCGACTTCCTCGACCGGCCGGACGCGCGTCCCGTCGTGTTCCAGCGACTCTCGGAACACGTCGCGCGCCGTCGGCAGGCGGTCGACGACGTACGCGGACTGTTCGAGTGAGCCACTCGTGGCCGACGACGAGGCGTGCCGCCGACCGCCGACCGAGGCGGACGACTCAGTTTCCGGAGCCGTAGGCGGTGAGCGTACCGTCCCAGTCCGCGAGGTAGAGCCGGTCGTCCAGTACGACTGGGGTCGTCGAGACGGTGGCGTCGTGATCGAGCCGCCACTGGACCGTCCCGTCGAACGAGAGTGCGACGACGGTGCCGTCGGTCCGGACGACGTGGACCGTCTCGTCTGCGACGACCGGCCCCCGTTCGACGCGACCGTCGAGCGCCGTTCGCCACCGAACCGCTCCGACCTCCGGGTCGAGCCCGACGACCGCTCCGCCGGCCGTAGCGGCGACGGTCAGTAGCTCGGTGAGTGCCGGTGCACCGACGACGGGGCTGTCGGTCTCGACCCGCCACCGTGGCTCCCCACTCTCACGCCGGACGGCGAGCAACTCGTCGGCGGTCCCGACGTGGACCAGTCCGCCGCCGACCGCGACACCCGAGCGGACGGGTGCGTCCGTTCCGAGTCCCCAGCTCGTCGATCTGACCGCTGGCCCCGTCGGGCCGTCCGAGTCGCCGCCACCGTCCTCGTCACTCGAGTCGCTCGGTTCGCCGGCACGGCGTGCGTCCACCGCGACCAGTCGCTCGTCGAGTGGGACGTAGACGCGCCGCCCGTCGGTCGCCAGCGGCCGTGTGACGATCCGTGGGAGTGTCACCACCCAGTCGGCGCGACCCGTCTCGGTGTCGAAGGCGAACACGCGCCCGTCGCCGCCCGCACCGATCACGAGTCCGTTCGCGAGTGTCGGCGGGGTCTGTCCCCCGCCGCGGAAGCGGTCGCCGACGCGCCACCGGTCGCTCCCCTCGGCGGTGGTCACGGAGCGCACGACGCGGTTCTCGTTACAGAGGTGGACACCCGTCGTTCCGACCGCCGGCGTCGTGAGCAGTCTGTCGGCGGCTCGAACGGACCACGACCGCTCTCCGGTCGTCGCGTCGAGCGCGCGGAGTCGACCGTCGCCGGTCGTCACGTAGCAGGTGTCCTCGACGACGGCGGGCGGTCCGTACACGCCCGCGTCGAAGCGACGGCGCCACAGCTGCGTCGGTGGTGCCGTCGGTCCAGTCGCGTCGATGACGCCGGTGTTCGTGGCGTCGTAGCGGTACAGTGGTGCGCCCGATGCCGGTGGGGCCGTCGCGGCGGTGCGGTCGGTCGTTCGCCCGCGCGGCTCTGCCGTCTCGCCACTCGGTCGCGTCGCCCCGACGACACCGGTGGTGGCGACTGCGGCACCCACGGTCGCCAACAGATCCCGGCGCGAGTACGACCGCATCTCTCGGAGGGTGACGTGCGAGGAATTTGAACTTGGTGGTGATCGAGGTCGGATTCGGCTGCGAGGCGAGGGACGACGCGTCGCCGTCTTCTGGGTATCCGTTCTCGGAGGACCCACGCTCCAGTGGTCGTCTCGAGAGTTCGATCTCTCGTCTTCCTCGACGATTTACCGTCCCGACCGGACGCTGCCATCGGCACGGGCTGGAGTGCGTGACCCTCAGCCGGAGACGTACCGACGCAACTGGTCTGTCACGTCTTCGACGCGGTCGTCGACGAGCGCAGTGAGGTGGTGTTCGACGTCCGCAGCACTGGTGAGTGTCGCCAACGACCACGGGAGAACGTGACTTCGTTCCCCGAGTGGCTCACCCTCGTAGTCGTCGTCGCGGAGCGTGATCGAGTCCTCGTGGTACGTCTTCGTAGAGAGCAGGACAGTGATGAGTTGGACACCGTGGCCCGGGAACCGAGGAGTACCCACCACGAGCACTGGACGTCCTTTCTCCGAGAGCGGGTCACTCGCCCAGACGACGTCACCGCGCTCTAGATCCTCGAACGCCGTCACTGCACGTCCTCCATCTCGTCGGTCTCGAGGTTCTCGAGACGTTCCTCACCGTACTGTCGGTCTGCACTCTCGTGGTGTCGGTGGAGCCGATAGGCGGAGTGGAGCCGTTCCTCGTCGTCCGTGATCGCCCAGTACGGTCGCTTGTGTCGGACGAGTCCTCGTTCCTCCAGCCGTGAGAGGAGTGCACCGACGACATCCGTCTGCAGACCGAGCCGCTCGGCGATCGACCCCGCCGTCCACGCACGGTCGTCGTGCTCGTCGAGGAACACCACGATCCGCTCGGCGTCGGTCCGCTCCTCGAAGTCGCCCGCGTCGGCGTCTTCGAACTCGTCGATGTCGATACTGCCGCTCGACATACGTGCCTGTCGAGCCCGTCGGTACATAGCTATTTGGTCGGTCGGTGTAGTAGAGTGAGCAGCGCCCACAGACGCTAGACCACGTGACCGTGTGACGACGGAGGCAGGCCGTGTAGTGACTGGGACAGAGCACATAGCGACACCTCGAGATCCCTCGGTGTCCACGCTCACTCCAGCGGTTCGCCGTCGAAGGTGTACGCCGCGGAGTCGTCGCGTGGCTCGTAGCCGAGCACCTCCCGGGCTCGGTCGATGGAGTAGTACTTGCGTTCGTTGTCGGAGATGCCGTAGACGATCTCGAAGTCGTACTCCGCCTGCAGACAGCGGTCGAACAGGTGGGCACAGTCGCGGTGCGAGAGCCACATCGCCTGCCCGCGCTCGTACTCCACCGGCGGGTGGTCCTCGGTGAGGTTGCCGATCCGAACACAGACGACCGAGAGGTCGGTGTGATCGTGGAAGTAGCGGCCGATCACCTCGCCCGTCGCCTTCGAGACGCCGTACTCGTTCGACGGGCGAGGGAGTTCCGTCCCGTCGAGTCGGTAGTCGTCGTCCGTCCGGTACAGCTCTGGGGTCCGCTCGTCCGTCTCGTAGGCGCCGACGGCGTGGTTCGAGGAGGCGAACGCCACCTTCTCGACGCCGGCCGCGGCGGCGGTCTCGAACACCGCGTGAGTGCCGTCGACGTTGTTCGCCAACACGGAGTCCCACGGCGCGTTCGGCCGCGGGTCACCCGCGAGGTGGACCACCGCGCCGACGCCCTCGACTGCCTCGCGCAACGCCTCGCGGTCGGTCACGTCGCCGACGTACACGTCGTCGTCGCTCACCCCGTCCGGGAGCGTGCCCGGCGCGGGTGGCTCGAGGTCGTACAGTCGCCAGTCGTACTCGTCGCCGATCCCGTCGAGGATCGCCCGGCCGACGCGCCCGCCGGCTCCCGTCAACAGCACCGGGTCCTCCATTCGGGTGCCCCTCTGCGTGGCGGGGGTAAATATCGGACGGTCCGCTCCGTGGCCCTCGACGGGTCACCCCCCACGGTACGCCGACGCCACATCCGCCGACACGGCGCCACCCTCGACGACACGCCGACACCACTTCCGCCGACACGGCGCCACCCCCCACGGTACGCCGACACCACTTCCGCCGACACGGCGCCACCCCCCACGGTACGCCGACACCACCTCCGCCGACACGACGACACTAACAGCACGGCGCCCGAGCGAGTCGTATGGTCACCGATCCACAGCAGGCCTGTTTCGAGGCCGGGATCAAGTTCGGTTCACTGTACCACCAGTTCGCCGGGACGCCGGTCTCGCCGGACAGCACGCGCTCGCTGGAGACGGCCATCGCGGAGTCCATCGAGAACCAGCCGCACTGCGAGTCGGTGACGGTCGCCATCGACGACGCGGCGGTCGCGGCCGACATCGACCACGAGAACGGCTACACGGAGTTGTCTGGTCACCTGATGGAGGTCGAGATGCGGATCGGCTACGAGGCCGTCACCGTCGACACGCGGATGGAGATGGAGGACGGCTACCCGCTGATGAAACTCGTCTCCGTCGTCGAAGGCGGTCGGGGCGAGTAGTCTCCGTCCGTCCCGAAGGCGAGTCGGACGAGTAGTCACCGCGGGTGCCGAGACCGGAGTGAAAGTAGTCCGCGTCGGGTCGACGTATCGGTTGTCTCGCCGGGTCACTCGTGAGGTTCCACTTCCGCTCTCGGGCGACGCTTTATGTGTCGGTCCGGCGTACGCCGACGCATGGGACAGACGACATTCGACGACGACGAACTGCTCGGCGAGGCGGCCAGCGAGACGCGCGAGGACGTTCGTGCCCACTTGGAGGAGGCGACGGCGGCGTTGCCGACGGCCGACGCCATCTGGGAGACGGACGCGGACAACGTCTTGGGCGCGCTCAACGGGCTCCGCTCGGCGCTGGACACCGAAGACGCCGCGGCGTCGCTGCGACAGGCACGCAAGCAGTACCTCCTGGGCGAGCAGGCGGGTGCCTTCGACGAGGACGACGAACTCGGCGAGGAGTTGGACGAGGCGGCGGAACTACTGGCGACGCTGGAGGAGGCCCGCGAACAGGTCGGCGAACTCACCAGCACCGTGCCACAGCTCCGGAGTCAGTTGGAGGACGCGGCGTCGGCGGGCGCGGAGGCGGACGCGGCCGACGAGAGTGACGGCAACGAGGCGGAGGCGTAGAGGCGCCAGACGGAGGCGGAGACACGCAGACGGGGGCGACGCGACGCTGGGCGTAGACCCCGCGACGCCCGAAAGACACGTCACCCTCGGCGGCGTCGGCTCCGACGTGGCACCGACCCACGACGACGGTGACGCCCACCCCGACGAGCCCGCCACGGACCGGCTGCGACCCGGCGACGCGTCCGCAGAGTCGACCGGCACGACGGAGGACGCGCAGACCGGCTCCGACGGCACGACGGGAGACGCGCCGACCGGCTCCGAGGACGTGACGGCGAGTGACGACGCCGCGGCCGTTGAGGCGGACGCGGACGCCATCCTCGCAGAGTTGGACGCACTGGCGTCGTCTGCGGCCGTGGCGGACTCCGCGGCCGCTCGCTCGCGTGTCCGCAGGACGCGGGCGCTCGCTCGCCGCCTCCGCGAACGTGCCGCCGCTCGCCCGACCGTCGGTGCGTTCGACCGCAGCGACGCCGCCGAGGCGCTGCTCGGGAGCACGCTGCTCGGCATCCCGATGGCCGTCGAGGGCGGGACCACGGAGGTCGGACTGTTCCTCGCCGCACACCCGGCGGCGTTGGTCGCGACGCTCGTCGGCGCCGTCGGGCTGGTGACCGGCGTGATCTACGTCGCGGACATCCGCGAGGTCGGCGTCGAGGACCCCGTCGCCGGGGTCGTCCCGCGGCGGCTCCTCGGCGTCGTGACCGTCTCGGGCGTCACCGCGACTGCGATGCTCACCGCGTGGGGTCGCGTCTCGTGGGCCGAGCCGGTCACCGCTCTCGCCGTCGTCGTGGTCGCGTTCGTCCCGATGTCACTCGGTGCGGCGCTCGGCGACCTGTTGCCCGAGGACGACCGACCCGGCGAGTGAGTGAGGAGTGTGTGTCGAGTCGCCTCTCTCGTTCCGGACGGGCGTTCCTCTCGTCGTCCTCGTCGGCCCGCCGTCTCACTCGCGGCGACGGACCCGTGTGTTGATGTACCCGCAGCGACGACGGGGGGCCGTGTTCGCGGATCGCTCGGACCGGATCGCGCCACGCGAGGCGTTCAAGGGGTACGGCGTCGCCGTCACGCCCGGTGCAGACGGCCCGTGTGCGCTCGTCGCGGGGTACGGTCACGCGAACCGCCTGTACAGCTACGCCGATGGCCAGTTCCGGGACGTGACCCCGAGTGCGCTGGCCGCGCCGGACCACCACGCGGTCGGGGTCGCGGCGGGCGACGTGGACGCCGACGGCCGCGAGGAGCTGTACGTCCACGACACGGACGCCTACGAGGGGGAGACCCACGACACGGACCTACTGCTCGACCCGGTCGACGCGCCCACCGACGACCCCGAGAGTCGCTGGCGCGACCTGTTCGGACTCGGTGTCAACGCCGGCCGGGACAACTTCCGCGCCGGGCGGTCCGTCGCGGTCGTCGACCGGTACGGCACCGGCCGCTACGGCGTCGCCGTCGCGAGTCACGGGGAGCCGCTCCGCTTCTACGAGGTGGGCGAGGACGGGGAGTTGTCCGACATGGCCGAGGAGGTCGGCCTCTCCGTCGCCGACCGCGGCCGGTGTCTGCTCGCCGGGTCGATCGTCTCCGACCGGACGGACCTGTTCGTCGGCGTCCAAGACGGGCCGAACAGACTGTTCCGCAACGACGGCGGTCACTTCACCGAGGTCGCCGCCGCGGTGGGACTCGCGGCTCCCGAGACGAACGCCCGTGGGGTCACTCGCGCCGACGAGACGCTCGTGCTCTGCTCGTGGGAGGGGCCCAACTGCGTGTTCTCGCCGTCCGCTGACGCGGCGACCGGTGGTGTCGACGTGGCTCCGGCGGGCGAAGGCGGCGGCCAGGAGTCGGGCGACGGCGAGCGGGGGGTGCGATCGACACCCACCGGACGGCCGGACGGCGGGGGGTTCGTCGACCGCACGCCGGCGGCGCTCGCGGAGCCGTCTCGCGTGCGGACGGTGGTCGCGGCGGACTTCGACAACGACGGGCACGACGAACTGTTCGTCAACTGTCTCGGTCGTCGGAACCGGCTGTTCAGGCACCACCCGGACGGAGAGCCGACACGCTGGGAGGCGCTCGACCCCGGTGCGGCGTCGGACCCGGACGGACTCGGCACCGGCGCGGCGGTCGCGGACTTCGACGGAGACGGCGTGCTCGAACTGCTCGTCTCCCACGGCGAGGTGGAGCCACAGCCCCCCGCGCTGTACGAGCCGGCGTCCGCCGGAGACCGCTGGCTGCGCGTCGCGCCGACCACGCGCCACGGTGCACCCGCACGCGGTGCGACGGTGACGTTGGAGACGGATCGGTGGGACCGTCGACGGACGGTGTGTGCGGGGTCGGGCTACCTCTGTCAGATGGAGCCGGTCGCTCACTTCGGACTCGGCGAGGCGACGCCGCGGCGGGTGACCGTCCGCTGGCCCGACGGCCGGACGGCGACGCTGACGGACCCCGGCGTCGCACGCGAACACCACGTCGAACACCCCGGAGGTGACGCGGGGTGACTCGCACCGAGACAGGCGAAGACTCGGAGACGGAGACGACGGCAGCGAGTGGTGAGACGGGGACAGCGGCAGCGAGTGGTGAGGCGGAGACGACGGCAGCGAGTGGTGAGACGGGGACAGCGGCAGCGAGTGGTGAGACGGAGACGACGGCAGGAGAACGAGAGACGACACCGGCCGACGACGCCTTCGCGGCGCTGTCCGACGAGACCCGACTGGCGGCGGTGAGCGCCGTCGCCGCCGCCGACGAGCCGCCGACGTTCACGGACCTGTTCGAGGCGAGCGACGCCGACACCTCGGCCGGCTTCGCGTACCACCTCCGGCAGTTGACCGACCGCTACCTCCGGAAGGACCCCGAGACGGAGCGGTACGAACTCACCTACGCCGGCCGGGCCGTCGCTCGCGCGCTCGACGCCGGGACGTTCACCGAGCGCGTGGACCGCGCGCCGACCGGTGTCGACGGCGACTGTCCGGTGTGTGGCGCGAGTGCGCTCGCCGCCGCGGTCGTGGACAACGTCGTCGCCGTCGCGTGTCGCGACTGCGAGACGGATCTGCTCGCGTTGCCGTTCCCGCCGGGTGGCGTCCGAGAGCGGGACACCGCCGACGTGGTCGAGGCCTTCGACGCCTACCACCGCCGGCGAGTCGCGCTCGCGGCCGACGGCGTCTGTCCGGACTGTGCCGGCGTCGTCGACGGGGCGATCGACCTGGTCGAGACGCCGGCACTCCCGGGCGAGGAACCACGCCCGCTGGTCGCCGCGGGCTGTGAGAGTTGTGGGTTCCACCTCCGTGTGCCGGTGTCGCTGACGGTGGTCGAGCACCCGGCCGTCGTCGCCCTCTTCGACCGGCACGGGGAGTCCGTCCGCAACCGCCCGGTGTGGAACCTGGGCCCGGAGTGGCACGAGACCGTCCTCTCGACGGAGCCGCCGGCCGTCGCCGTGACGGTCTCCCTGGGCGAGGACCGCGTCCGTCTGTTGGTCGGCGACGGCCCGACCGTCGTCGACGTCGAGCGCGACGAGGGCGCCGAGCGTGACGAGCGCGACGAGGGCGCCGAGCGTGACGAGCGCGACGAGCGCGCCGAGCGTGACGAGCGCGACGAGCGCGCCGAGCGTGACGAGGGCGCCGAGGGCAGCGAGCGCGTCGACGGGGAGGTGGCGTCGGAGAGAGACGGCGAGAAGCGGTCGGGAGACGACGGCGGGGAGGAGTCGTCCGCACCCGTCGGCGGTGGAGGGGCGTCGGCGTCAGACGGCGCGGACCCGTCCGCGTCCGACAGCGAGAGGTCGTCCGCACCTCCCGACGCGTCTCAGTGACTCGCCGGTGCGGCCTGCCACTCGTCGGCCGGCCCGTACCCCGGGAACGTCTCGATCTCGACGGGACCGGCGTCGATCGTCGCGAGACAGAGGCCGTTCCCGGACGCGAGGTCTCGCTCCGTCGCGGCACGGACCGCCGCAGCCGCGAGTGATCGCGCGTCGTCGACCGCCAACTCCGGTTCGAACCCGGCCTCCAACACCCCGTAGGCCGTCCCCGCACCGCTCCCGTCGGCCGCGAACGGGTGCGCCAGCGCCGCGCCGCCGCGGTCGAAGCTGTACAACTGTGGCCCCTCCGCGTCCGTCCCACCGAGGAGGTGTCTGACGCCGCGTGGCTGTTCGCGCATCTCCGTCCCCGTCAGACTCGCCAGCGCGGCGACGCTCATCCGCGTGTCGCGGCGCGTCTCGTACAGTGTCCGCTCCGACTGCAGCGTCGCCGCGAGGTCCTGTGCGCCGCTGACGGAGCCGGTGAACGCCAGCGCCGCCCCGTCACCGACCGGGACTAACTTCTCGACGGACTTGCTCGACACCGTCGTACCCAGACTCGCGCGTCTGTCGGAGGCGAGGACGACCGCCTCCGACGCGACGACGCCGACCACCGTCGTGCCGAGTGACTGCTCGCCCTCCGCGGGTGTTCGCTGCCGGTCGCCGCCCCGTGCCGTGTCGTGGGTCTCGCGACCCGCGTCGTTCCGTGTCACGAGAACGACCACGGTTGGGACGAGTAAAAGTGTCAGCTAAAATATAATTTAGTCGACGGCCACGGTCACTCGAGGGTCGTGATCGGTGGGAGGTCACTGTCTGGGAGCACACAGGAGTGTGTAGTGGATTCTGGATCAAAGTATATTCTATACTCTACCACGAGACTCGAGAATAACTTCCCCGGTGTGGGTCTCCCACAGCCGCTCGTACAGTCCGCCGTTGTCCGCGAGCTCGTCGTGGGAGCCACGTTCGACGATCTCTCCGTCTTCCAGTACGGCGATCTCGTCTGCCCCTCGGACGGTCGACAGGTTGTGTGCGATAGTGAGTGTCGTGCGGTCGGCAGTCAGCGAGGCGAGGTTCCGTTGGATCGTCGTCTTCGTCTCGTTGTCGACGTGACTGGTCGCCTCGTCGAGGACGAGAATCTCGGGGTCGCTCAGAATCGCACGAGCGATGCTGATCCGCTGTCGCTGTCCGCCAGACAGCTTCGCACCCTCGCTGCCGACCTGGGTGTCGTACCCGTCGGGGAGATCGGTGACGAACTCGTGTGCGCCCGCCCGCTTCGCGGCGGTGACGACCTCCTCTCTGTCGACGGTCGGATCACTGTACGCGATGTTCTCGGCGACAGACGTGTCGAACAGGAACGGCGACTGGCCGACGTAGCCGACGTGTCGTCGGAGGCTCCGGATCGTCACGTCTCGCACGTCGTGTCCGTCGACGCTCACGGTCCCTCCCTCGACGTCGTAGAAGCGCACGAGCAGCTTCACCAGCGTCGACTTTCCGGACCCAGTCGGACCGACGATGCCGACGGTATCACCGGGATCGACGTCGAGGGACACGTCTCGAAGCGCCGGCTCCTCGGCGTCGGGGTAGGTGAACGTGACCTCGTCGAACGAGACTGCACCGCTCACCGACGTGAGTTCGTGGGCACCGTCCCTGTTCGCGACGGACGGCGAGTGATTCACGATCCCGAGCACTCGGGAGACGGTCGCCTTCGTCTGCTGGAACTCGTCTACGATCGAGGTGATCTGGCTCAGCGGCCACTGTAGCCGGTTCGTGTACAGCAGGAATGTCAACACCGTCCCCGCCGAGAGTTCCGCCGTGAACGGTCCCGGGGGACCGCGGAGTACCCAGAACCCGCCGACACCCAAGATCACGATGTACCCCAGGTTGACCGTGTACGCGGACCACTGGTTGGTCAGAATCTCCACCTTCGAGACTGCCCAGTTCGCGTCGCGGTACTCGTCCGAGACCTCGGTGATCCGTTCTCGTTCCTCTTGCTCGCGGGTGTAGGTCTTCAGTACGTCGATCCCGTTGACGTTGTCCTCGATCTCGGCGGTGATGTCGGCGACCCTGCCCCGTATCTCTCGGTGTCGTGGCTCGACGAACCGCGAGTACGCGTGGTTGGTCGCGAACACCAACACCGGCACGACGAGGACGAGTACCGTCAACTGCCAACTGAGCAGGAGCATGTACCCGGCGATCACCGCGAGCAGGAACACCGTGTTCGCCACTCGTTGGAGCGTCCCGCTGAAGAACTGTTCTACCGCGTTGACGTCGTTGTTGAGGACACTCAGGACGCGTCCCGTTCCCTCCGTGTCGTGGAAGTCGAACGACAACCGTTGTGCCTCGGCGTACGCGTCCGTCCGGAGGTCGTGTTGAACCTCGTAGGCGACCCACGACTTCGCCCAGCCACCGACCACTTGTACGGTCGTCCCAACCGTGTACGCCCCGAGGATCACTCCTACGGACAACAGGAACTGGTCGAGGCGGGTCGTCGGGATCCACGCTGCCGGGACGAGCGGGAGCGTGTAGTTCTCGCCGCCCGTCAACACGCTGTCGAACAACACACCGACGATCACCGGTGGCAGTTGGTACAGGGCACGGCCGACCAACAGTGTGAACAGACTCACGAACAGGTACGGGAGGTACCGTCGACAGTACTCTCGCAGGAGTGTCGGTATCGGACGCTCGACTCTCGACGCGAGCAGTTCGACGTTCGAATTACCGCTTTCTCCGCTCACGCATCCCGTTGCGGGGGTACTTGTATTATAGATTTCGGAATACAAGAGAAAAGATCGAACCGAAACCAGTCCACGGTCGACAGGTCGGCGGTGTGACGACTCCGCCACCACGCTCTCCGTCCGTTCGTGACTCAGGGGTGTGCGTAGTAGACGACCGTCTCCGCGCCGTCGCCGGCCGCGGCGGGTTCGTCGACGCGGACGAAGCCGATCCGCTCGAACTGGAGGAGATCGTCCGTCTCGTACGCCCGGAGGCCGGCCTCGGCGTGGCCGGACACGTCACCGTCTGGCGTCCGCATCCGCACGGGCTCGTTGTCCTCGGCGGGCACCCAGTGGACCACCGAGACACCCTCCTCGCGGACGACCGCGATCTCCTGACCGTCCCACGCGAGGCCGTCGTCCGTGCGGCGGAAGCAGCCGAACCCCTTCAGCCACACGCGGTCGCCGACTGCGGGCACGTCGTCCGGTTCCAAGAGGACGGCGTCGCCGGCGACGAGTTCGCGCTCGCCGCGGTCCTCGTGGTCCGGGTGGACCGGCGGGTGACCCGCCTCGGGGTAGGCACCCGACAGCGCGAACCGCTCGCCGTCGCGGACGAGGAACGCACGGTCCGTCTCGTCGTCGACCAACTCGCGGTTGTGAGCGTAGATGGCCGACATCGCGAGGTCCACGTCCGAGGTCGACATCCCCAACTCCACCATCGCCGCGACGATGGCCTCGCCGCGGATGCCGCGGCGTCGCAGCGACCGGATCGTCGGCGCTCGGGGGTCGTCCCAGCCGGTCAACTCGCCGGCGTCGACCTTCTCCTTGATCGTCGAGGTGGACATCGACACGTCGTAGGCGTCGATCTGGACGTGGCCCCAGTGGAGCACCTCGGGGTACTCCCAGTCGAAGTAGTCGTAGACGAACTGCTGGCGCTTCGCGGAGTCCTGGAGGTCGATCCCGCGGATGATGTGTGTGACCCCGGTGAGGTGGTCGTCGATCCCCGACTGGAAGTCGAGCATCGGCCAACAGCGGTACTCCGCCGCCTCCGGCCGTGGGTGCGGGGTGTCGATCATCCGGAAGGCGACGAAGTCGCGAAGAGCGGGGTTCTTGTGCTCGATGTCCGTCTTGACCCGCAACACCATCTCCCCGGCGTCGTACTCCCCGGCGACCATCGCGTCGAACTCCTCGTGGATCGTCTCGGTGTGCTTGTCGCGGTGGTCACACGGCTCGCCGTCGGCCTTCAGCCCGCGGAAGTGTTCGGCCGGACACGAGCAGGTGTACGCGCCGCCCGCGTCGATCAGTCGCCGGGCGTGGTCGTAGTACGTCTCCAGCCGGTCGGATGCCCGGAGCACCGCGTCCGGTTCGAAGCCGAGGTACTCGAGATCTTCGAGGATCGCGTCGTAGGCGTCGAGATCCGGCCGCTTCGTCTCTGGGTCCGTGTCGTCGAAACGGACGACGAACTCCCCGTCGTAACGCTCCTTGTACGTGCCGATGACGGAGGGCATCCGAACGTGACCGAGGTGCCACGGCCCGTTCGGGTTCGGCGCCGCCCGCATCCGGATCGTGTCGTAGTCGTCGACGTTCGGCAACTCCGGCAGTTCGTGGTCGTCCTCCTCGTCGTCGGCCTCCAACGCCGCCAGTCGGTCGGGTGCCGCCTCCGAGAGGCGCTCGCGTCGCTCGTCGGCGTCCAGCCCCGCGATCTCGGAGACGACCGGGGCCGCGACGCCGGCGATCTCGTCGCCGTGCTCGCGGAACTCGGGGTTCTCGCCCATCAGTGGTCCCATGATCGCCCCCACGTCGGGGTCCGAGTCGTGTTTCACCGCGTTCACGAGTGCGTGCAGTTCCGCCTCCTCGCGGACCCGCTCGCGTGTCTCCTCGTCCATCGACGGCGGCTACTCGCGCCGGCGGCATGAATGACGTGGATTCGCCGGCGCGTCGCGCTCCACACGCCGACACGCCGCTCTCCGGATGCCGACACGCCGCTCCGGGTGCGGTGGAAAAACTGGTGTCGTCCGGTCCGCGCGGGCACCGGAAGGCACACCCGGGTAGGGGCATCCGTGTGAACGTCTGCCACAGGTATGAGCGTGACGACGTTTCGCGCCAGTTCACGACCCCGTGAGACCGGCCGAGCGGTCGGTAGGAGGCGACTACCGCCCCGAGCGCGGGCGACCGAGGCGGTCCAGCGAGTGCGTCGAGGGGTGTGGCACCAAGCGCGGACGGACGGCGACCACGACAACGTTGATTGCGGTCGCCGGTCGACTCCGGGGTGTGTCAGTGTACTACGAGGACCTCTCGGTGAGTGACACGCAGTCGTTCGGGCACTACGAGGTGACGCGCGAGGAGATCCTCTCGTTCGCGGAGCAGTACGACCCGCAGTGGTTCCACACGGAGCCGGAGCGAGCGGCCGAAGAGTCCCCGTACGGCGGCGTCATCGCCTCCGGGTGGCACACGGCCGCGGTGACGATGCGCATGCTCGTCGACGCGGTGTTGTCCGACGCCGCCAGCGTCGGCGCGAAGGGTGTCGACGAACTCCGGTGGCCCGCTCCGGTGCGCCCCGGCGACGTGTTGACCTGCGAGAACGAGATCGTCGCGAAGGAACCCGAACACCCCGAGCGCGGACTCGTCCACGCGAAGACGGAGACGTTCGACCAGGACGGCCGGCGCGTGTTCTCGATGGTCGGCCTGGTGATGTACCGGCGGCGGGACGGAGGGGCGTAGTGGTCGGTGAGGACGTCGGTACTCGACCCGTGGTAGCCGACGAGTGCGACTTCGACACGTACCAGTAGCATCTCTCACGACGCCCAAACGGTGAAGTGGAACGCGTGTTAACGATCACGTACACGTGTCCGCTGCAGACGAACACATTCGAGTCAGCCGTCGGGTCAAGGAGGCACTCGACCGTCGCCGGAAGGACGGGGAGTCGTACAACGACGTACTCGAACGGGTCCTCGACGAGGATCGTGATGTCCTCGCTGGGTTCGGCGCCTTCGAAGGGACCGACCGTGGGACGGCCACTCGTGAGGTCCACGAGCGGACGGCCGAGAAGTCTGGCCGACGGATCGAACGGATCGCGGAGCAACGCGACGACGAATGAGAGTCTTCGACGCGACGTTCTTGATCGACTACGGTCGAGGCGTCGATGCGACCGCCGAGTACCTACGTGAGTACCCCGACGAACGGTTCGTCGTCCCAGCACCGGTACTCACCGAGTTCCTTCTCGGGGCCGTACACGGTCGAGGAGCGACCGATCTCGCCAAGTTCGAGTCGGAACTCTCCTGGGCGGATGTCGTCGGACTCGACCGAGGGACTGCGCGGAGTGCAGCCGTCGTCGCCGACGAGGTCGGCCCTCAGGGACCGCAGCTGACTGCCGTCGACGCGGTGGTTGCTGCCGTCGCTCGCGACCGCGGTGGGACCGTCGTCTCCGTCGACACAGATCTCACGCACGACGCTGTCCGTCGAGTCGTCGACGTAGACGAGTACCGTTGACCGGTGTGCCTCAGCCGACGACGCTGTCGACTACCGTGACGACCGCCACCCCGTCGCATCGTCGACCACGTCGAAGGCCCGTCGGGCGCGGTCGCCGCCGGCCGTCTCGACCACCTCGTCGTAGAACGCCAGTCGATCCAGCAACGCGTCCGTGTCGTACGTCGGCACGTCGAGTCGCGACGCCGCGACGGTCGCCTCCACCACCGCGAGCGCCGCGCGGTCGAACGAGCCGACCCGTTCGCGGCGGATCTCCGTCTCCACCGGGTGGAGCCGCCAGTCGACCCACTGCGTGCCACCGCGTTCGCCCGCAGCGACGCGCTCGACGGCGACGCGGACCCACGCGTCGGCAGACTCGACGACCGGGTCCGACTCCTCGCGGATCGTCAACGCCGCCTCCGCGAACGTCAGCGGGTCGACGGTGAACTGGACCACGCCCTCGCCCCGCTCGCGGAAGTTGCGCCACGTCCGCGTCCGTCCCCACGTCCGCGCCCACGCCGTGTCGTAGCCGTCGTCCGGGTCGTCCACACCGTCTGCGTCGTCCACACTGTCGGAGTCGTCCACACCGTCTGGGTCGTCTCCCTCGCCCGCGCCGACGTGGTCGTCACCGCCACCCGCGGGTGCGTGGACACCCAACGCGGCGACGTTCCACAGGTCGTTCGGGCCGAGCGTGGTCACGACCGTCTCCGTCACCCCGGTCAGCGCGACGGGCCACTCTGCGTCTGCGTCGGCGGTGTCGCCGTCGCCGTCCACATCGCCGTTGCCGCCCGCGTCGCCGTTGCCGCCCGCGTCGCCGTCGCCGTCCACATCGCCGTTGCCGCCCACGTCGCCGTCGTCGTCCCCGTCCAACGCTCCCGTCGCCGACTCGGTGGTCGGCGGGGCGTCGTCGCTCACGGCGACACCCCGCGACACAGTGCGACGTACAGCGCGGCGGCGGTGATGTCGGCGGTCGTCCCCGGATTGATCCCCTGCTCGACCAACTCGTCGGCCCACGCCTCGGCTGGCTCCAACGACTCTGTCTCGGCGACCTGCTCTGCCACCTCGCCGGCGCGGTCGGACACCTCGTCGGCCACGTCGGCGCCGTGTTGCGTCGCGACGAGCGTGTCCGGCGACTCGGCCAACAGGTCGAGGAACGCCCGTGCGGCGCGGTCGGTGACGGGGCCGTCGTCGTCGACGATCCGCTCGGCGGCGCGGAACGTCCGCGGGAACCCCTCTGCCCACTCGCGGGCGTTGTCGTCGTGCTCCGCGGAGTCACACAGCAACTCCCACAGCGTCAGGTCGCGCTCGACGAGCGTCGCGACCGCGTCCGCACCGCGGCGTACGTCCAGCGGCTCCATCCCGTCGGGCGGGTCGGCGACGGCCACGTCGACGTGCTCGAACGCGCGGTAGAACCCCGCCGCGTCCGCGACCGTCGTCGCTCGACAGACCTCGCGGACTCGCTCGCGGGTGACGCGCCGGTCGGCCGTCGTCGCGGCGACGAGCGGGACGAGCAACAGCAGACAGCCGAACTGCGTGTTGCCGCCGCGTTGGTGGCTCATCCCGGCGACGGCGGTCTCGAACGCCTCGCCGACCGGCTCGCCCGCGGCCGCCATCCGCAACCCCTCCCGTGCGCCGACGGCACCGGCGAGGAACTGTTCCAAGTGGAGGTCGGCGGCGTCGCGGTGGCGGTCGACGTTGCCCGGCTTCGGCGTCCCGGCGACCTCCAACAGCAGCGCCAACTCCGCCGTCGCCGCCGGGTCACGCCGGACCCGATCTGCGTCCAGCGGCTCTCGTCGGATCGCGTCGTCGCGACTCACGACTGGCCTCCCTCCGGTGTCGCCGCCGACCGTCGGCGGTCGCCCCCCGAGTCGCCGGCCGCACTGGTCCCGTCGGCCCCCTCGAACCACTCGACTGCGGCGCGATTGACACGCCGCCGGACGACGGGGTCGTCGCTCGGCCGCCCGAGACTCACCGCGTCCGCGCCGTACGCGAGGTACTCGCGGACCGTCCGGCGGTCGCGGACGCCGTTGTTGGCGATCACGACCGCCTCGGGAGCGGCGTCGGCGACGAGCGCGACGATCCCCTCCGTGTCCATCGCGTCGACGTGGAGCCAGTCGGCCCCCGCGTCGACGAGTCGCCGCGCCGTCGCCGGCAGGTCCACGCCGTCGACCTCCGCCCGGAGTTTCACGCTCGTCGTCGCTCCCGTGTCGCTCGCCGCGGCGACGTACCGCGCGAGCCGCTCCGTGTCGCGTGCCAGTGCCTCGCCGCAGCCGACCGCACACAGCTCCGGCTGGCGACAGTGGGCGTTCACCTCGACGACGGCGTCGTGCCGGGCGCACGTCTCGGCCGCCGCGCGGACCGGCGCGACACCGGTCGCACGGACGTTCACGCCGGGGCGAACTCGTACGTCAGCCAGTCGTCGCAACTGCTCGTCGATCCACGCGACGGGGTCCGGCGGGAGGAACTCCGACCGCTCGCGGGCGACCAACTCGCGGGCCGCCTCGCGGCTCGGGTCGTCCAGTGCGACGCCGCCGAGGAACGCGACGGCGGCCTCGCCCGCGCCGGCTCGCGCCCACGCCGCGTCCGCGGCCCCGGACAGCGACGCGAGCGCGACCGGCGGGTCGAACGGCGTCGTCGCGTCGGCAGCCGGCCCTGTATCGGCCTCCCCAGAGGTCACTCCTCGACCACCTCCAGCGCCTCCCGACAGGCGTCCAACACCCGCTCGGCGTCGGCCGGGCCGTCGAGTGTCGTGTCCGTCCGGACGACCGGGCGGTCGAGGGTGGTCTCGTCGGCGTCGTCGAGGACGAACGCGTCGGCGAACGGGTACGCCTCCGCGACGCCCGCGGTCGACGGCTCGTACCCCACACCCCGCATCAGCGCGGCCGCCGGCCCGGAGAACACCTCGTCGCCGACGAACGGCGACACGGCGACGACGGGTGTCTCCCGGAGCGCCGCCTCGACACCGGGCACCGCCAGCATCGGGCCGAGACTCGTCACCGGGTTCGACGGTCCGACGATCACGTCGTCCTCGAGTGCCGTCAGCACCGCGTCCGTCGGCGTCGCCGCCTCGGCGCCGCGGAACTCGACGTCCGCGACCGTCGGCTCGGCCCGTCGGTGGACCCAGTACTCCTGGAAGTGCATCCGGCCCTCGTCGGTGTGGATCAGACTCGCGACCGGGTCGTCCGTGACGGGGAGCAGGTCCACGTCGAGGCCGAAGGCGTCCGCGAGCGTCCGCGTGACCTCGGTGAGCGTGTGGCCCTCGTCGAGCAACGAGGTGCGGAGCACGTGGACCGCGCGGTCCCGGTCGCCGATCGTCATGAACTCGCCGACGCCGGAGAAGCGTCGCCACCGTGCGATCTCGCGGCCGGCGGTCTGTCTGTCGTCCGGGAGGAACCGCGGGCCGTCGTCGAGTCCCGCCGCGGCCGTCAACGACTGGATCTCCTCGGTCGTCGTCGTCGTGTCGCCGTCGATCCCCCACCACGTCTCGCGGTCGAGTTCGCCGCCGCGAGCGAACAACACCGTGTCCACGTCCGGACAGACGAGCAGCCCACCGATCTCCACGTCGTCGCCGACGTTGCCGACGACCGTCGTCGCGGCCGGCTCGTAGTGGGCCGCGAGTCCGTCGAGCAGCTTGGGGGTCCCGGTGCCCCCGGCGAGGAACGTCACCATACCGATGGGTTCGGGCTACGCCGGTTTGTATCTCCCCCTCCGCGGGTGAGTGACGTGGTCGGGGTGGTGTCCACTTCCGGAGTGACGTGGTCGGGGTGGTGTCCACTCCCGGAGTGACGTGGTCGGGGTGGTGTCCACTCCCGGAGTGACGTGGTCGGGGCGGGGCCCGCTTCCGTACACTTATGCCCAGCACGGGCGCACGGACGGGTATGTCCAAACAGCCGCACCTGTTGCTCGAAGAGGGTGACGTACACGACGTAGCCTTGATCCCGGGGAACCCGGACCGCGTCGACCGCATCGCCGACCACTGCGACGAGTCGGAACTGGTCGCCGAGAACCGCGAGTACCGCACGGTCAACGCGGTCTACGACGGCACCCCATTGACGATCACCTCGACGGGCATCGGCTGTCCCTCCGCCGCCATCGCGATCGAAGAACTCCACGAGGTCGGCGTCGAGACGGTGATCCGCGTCGGGACCTGCGGCGCGCTCCAGGCGGAGATGGAAGTCGGGGACATGGTGATCGCGACCGGCGCGGCCAAAGAAGAGGGAACCAGTCGCCGCTACGAGGCCGTCGAGTACCCCGCGGTGCCGGACTACGAGACCCTCGGCGAGCTGGAGGCCGCCGCCGCGGCCAACGACGAGGACGTTCACGTCGGCCCCATCGTCTCCGACGACGCCTTCTACAACGAGACGGACGAGTACGTCGCCGACTGGGAGGCCGCGAACTTGCTGGCCATCGAGATGGAGGCGGCGGCCGTCTTCTCGCTGGCGCGCCGCCGCGGGATGGCCGCCGGCGCGATCTGTACCGTCGACGGCAACCTCGTCGCCGGCTCCCAGAAGGGGGCCGACTCCGACGAGGAACTCCCCGAGAAGGCGAAGGACAACGTCGCCCGCGCCATCGACATCTCGCTGGACGCCGTGACGCGACTGGTCTGAACGGACGGAGTACACACCACCCGCACCGCACACTACTCACGATCACACACCGCCCAGTCGACCCGTGCCGGACCGCCGCTCGCGTCTCGCCGCCGTCGTCGCCGCGCTCACAGCGCCGGTGCGCGGTCTCTGGGGGCGGCTCCGGTCCGGCGTGGCGGTGTGGCGGCGCCGCCTCCGGCGGATCGAGCGCCGCGAGATCGCGGAGTTCCGGCGGTGGCTCGAACACACGGACAACCTCGTCCGGCTCTCGGCGCTGCTGTTCGTCCCGGGACTCTTGGCACTGGTCACGGCGTTGTCGAACGCGCTCCCGCAGTTCTCGTTCCTGCTGTTCCCGCCGCTCGCGTCGGGTGCCTACGGCCTGTTCGCGGACCCGGAGGGCCGCTACGCCGACCCCGTGCGGTTCGTCGTCGGCGTCACCGGCGGTGCCGCGTGCGGGTGGGCGGCCATCGAGGTCGAGACCCTCCTCTTCGGCGCGAGCGCGGCCCGGACCGTCTCGCCGGGGAGTGCCGCCGTCTCGATCCTGCTGGCCGGAGTGGTGACGTGGGCGCTGGACGTGGAGGTGCCGTCGGCGTTCTCCGCCGCACTGTTGGTGTTGGCGGCGCCGACCCCGTGGCGCTACGTCGGATTCACGCTGCTCGCGAGTACGCTGATCGCCGCCGTGTTCGCGGTGTGGCGCGAGAGCGTCTACGAGGAGCGAGCGGGGTTCCTCTACGGCACCGTCACCGCCGACGACCACGTCCTCGTCCCGTTGCGTGGGCCAGACCCGACCACACCGGCGCTGTTCGGCGCGCGTCTCGCCGAGGCCCACGAGGCGGGGAAGGTGGTGTTGCTCGACGTGGTCGACGACGAGCGCGTGGCGGCGACGGAACGGACGCTGCTCGACCACGCCCGCGGCACCGGTGACCGCGTCGATCGCCTCGCCGACGTGGACCCGGCGGTGCGACGGCGTGCCGACGAGGCGGTCGAACGTGTCGAGACCACCGCGACGCGACTCCGGACGGAGGCGGGCGTCCCCGTCGAGGTGGCCGTCGCCACCGGCGACCCGGAGCGCGTCGTCGGCGAGGTGGCCCACGCGACCAACTGCGACCTGATCGTCACGCCCTACGAGACGGCCTTCGGCGGCACCGCCTCGTTCGTCCGGGCGGTGTTCCGGACGGACACGGACGCCGTGACGCTCCGGGCGCGTGAACCCCGCGAGGAGTGGCGGCGCGTGCTCGTGTTGGTCGCCCGTCCCGGCGACACCGCCCACGCGATGGTGGACTTCGCGGCGCGACTCGCCGGCGGCTCCGGGACGGTCGCCGTCTGTAGCTGTATCGACCGCGAGGCCGAACGACGGCGCGCCGAGGACAAACTCGCGAAGGTGGTCGAGACCGTCGACGCCTCCGTCGAGACGCGGGTCGCGCGGGCCGACGTGCTGTCGTTCGTCGAGCGCAACGCCGCGGGCTACGATCTGGTGCTGCTGGGCGCCTCGCGGGACCGCTCGGCCGCCTCGCGGCTGCTCTCTCCGCCGACGTTCCACCGCGTCGAAGACGTGGAGGCGGACGTGGCCGTCGTGGATCGTGGCGACGTGCGGTGACCGGTCCGCTCGGAGCGTCGGCTCGTCGGTGCGGTGCGCGTGATCCGGCTATCGAATCGAGCGTGTCGACCGGTGGGCGAACCGACCGCGACGCGAGAAGAGCACGTTCCGGAGAGCCGTGCCGGAGCGATCCGAGCCGTCTACTCCGAGCCGAACATCTGCCGCATCATCGGGTGCATCTCCATCAGCTGTTCCTCGGCGATCTCCTCGTACAGCTTGTAGGTGATCGACACCGTCAGCAGCAGCCCGGTCCCGGAGACGTTCCCGAGCGTCGGGAGCATGTTCGCCAACACGGCGAGCAGGCCGACGAGCGCGCCGCCG
The DNA here is from genome assembly GCF_041361345.1 of Halobaculum sp. MBLA0147. NCBI lineage: Archaea > Methanobacteriati > Methanobacteriota > Halobacteria > Halobacteriales > Haloferacaceae > Halonovum > Halonovum rutilum. The sequence continues at coordinate 2,886,969 of NZ_JBGKAD010000001.1, forward strand.
ATGACGGTGACCTGCGGGATGTACCGCTCCATCACCTTCTCGATCACCTGCGGGTTCTGTCGGAACCCGGGGATCTGCATCCCGGAGTTCTGAATCTGTCTGGCGGTCGACTCCGGCCCCATGTCCGTCGTCTCAACCCAGAAGATCGCGAAGATCGCCGACCCACCGATGGTGATCGTCAGGTCGATCGCGATCCGGATCATGATGTCGATGGGGTCACCCGCGGGCGCGTACACGAACCACATCCACTGCTGTGGGCCACGCACCGGCCGGAGGTAGTACATCAACCCCTCGACGGCGACGCCGTTGGAGTACACCGCGAACCAACTCGGCAGCGACCCCAACTGCGAGTTGAGGATCTGGCCGAGGAACTGGATGTTCGCCGTCAGCGCCCGGACGAGGATGATCGGCAGGACGCTGGCGTAGATGAGCTTCACCGGGAACCGCCCCCGGGCACCCTTCACGCGAGCGTGACTCAGCGGGATCTCGACGCGGACCGACTCCGCGTACACGACGGTGACGAAGATCAACAGCGTCGTGAACACCGCGACCAACTGCCCCGGTGCCAGCAGGATGCCGCCGAGCCCCTCGACGGCGACCGATCCCGTGGCGATGCCGAACCAGTTGGGGAAGAACCCGTTCGAGTAGCCCAGCGCCTCCGTGCCGAACAGCCCACCGAGGATCCGCTGGCTGATGTTGGCGATGATGAACAGCCCGATCCCGGAGCCGACGCCCCACTTCGAGATGACCTCGTCCATCAAGAGGATGAGGACGCCCCCGACCGCGATCTGGGCGAATATCAGGGCGTTCACGCCGGTGGTACCGCCCGGGACGACCTGCGCGAGCTGCTGACTGGCCGGGAGGAAGTTCCCGGCGAACACCATCGGCAGCCCGGTGAGGAAGATCATCACCACGACGAGCAGCTTCTGGAGGCCCTGGTAGAGGATCTGGTCGCGGGGGTCGTTGTCCGTGTCGAGTCCGAGGAGGTTCGCACCGCCGAGCAACTGGAGGACGATGGACGCCGTGACGATCGGCCCGATCCCCAACTGGAGCACCGACCGGGAGTTGCCGGCCAGGATCGATCTGAACTGTCCGTAGAAGTCGCCCCCGCCGGTACCGAGTCCCCACAGGGTGACGTTCGTCAGGAAGAAGTACATCACGAGGACCCCGGCGGTCCACGCCAGCTTCCGCTTGAAGGGGACGTGCCCCTCCGGACGCGCCACCGTGGGCATCCGCGTGAGTACTGGTTCCGCCGTCTCTTTCCAACCCATACTCTGGGAGTACGAGGCCTCGTTTGTAGGGGCTTCGCTTCTCGCCTCGTCGGGAACCGCTCTCCTCGGCCCCCGAGGCCGGCACGTGCGGGCAGAACGGTCTGTCGGCGCCCGTCGCCCGGTCCACGGTGCGCGAGCCGAGCCGCACACGAGCGTCGCGACACCCGAGAGGGGCGGTCGCGACGGGGGCTGGATCCACTTCGAACGCCGAACGCGCCCAGCAACCTAGTCGGGTCTAATTTCAACCTACGACCGAGAGAACTCCCAGACGCCCGCCCGACGCTCGGCTGCGGCGGACGCAGAATATAAGTACCCCGGGCGTCGTGCGTGTGGGTATGGATGACAATACCGAGAAGCGAGTCGGGAGACGGACGTTCCTGGCGGCCGCCGGGACGGCGACCGCGACGGCGGTAGCCGGCTGTGCCGGCGACACCGGGGAAGCAGATCCGACCGCGACTGACACTGAAACCTCCGGCGGCGGTGGCGGCGGCGAGGACACCGAGACGGAGGCGGAGTCGACAGAGACGGCCAGCGGCCTGGACGTGACCGTCACGATGGGCCAGATGGACTCCGGGCTAGACCCACAGGACCACGCCGAGACGAACACGGAGATCATCGTCGGGCAGGCCTACGAGGGGCTGATGGACCGGAACAAGACCGGCGGGATCGTCGAGGCGCTGGCCACGAACTGGGAACGCGTCGAGCCCGGCGTCGCCCGGTTCACACTGCGCGACGGCGTCACCTTCCACAACGGCGACGACCTCACCGCCGAGGACGTGGCGTTCTCGATCCGGCGGATCGTCTTCGACGACACCGGGATCGCCAGCCCGCAGAAGAACGACCTCGGCGCAGTCAGCGAGGTCGAGGCGGGCGACGGCGAGGTGACGGTCCGGTTCGACGGGCTGAACCCCATCGTGTTCCAGCTGTTCGCGACGAACGGCCCGGTCGTCCAGCAGTCGTGGATCGAGTCCAACGGCTCCGACTTCATCAACCGCAACGCGAACGGCACCGGGCCGTTCCAGTTGACGAACTACGACTCCGGCAACGAGGTCTCCTTCGAGCGCAACGAGGAGTACTGGGGTGAGGTCCCCGAGGTGGCGACGACGACGCTCAACGCCTCCAGCGAGTCGAGTACCCGCGTGAACCGGCTACTCGCCGAGGAGTCTGAGATCGTCACCAACGTGCCGCCACAGGAGGTGTCTCGCGTCGAGAGCTCCGACGTGGCCGGGGTCAACCCCGTCCCGTCGACACGGATCATCTTCCTCCAGATGCGGTACGACGTGGAGCCGTTCTCGAACAAGCAGTTCCGGCAGGCACTCAACTACGCCGTCGACGTCGAGAGCATCGTCGAGAACGTGCTCAACGGGTTCGGCTCGATCACCGGGCAGCCGACGCTCGAACAGTTCACGGGCTACAACCCAGACGTGGACCCGTACCCGTACGACCCCGAGCAGGCCGAACAACTCGTCGAGGAGTCCGGCTTCGCGGGCGCGGAGATCACGCTGGAGACGCCGATCGGCCGGTACCTCAAGGACGTGGAGGTCGCACAGGCGGCCGCCAGCGACATCGACTCGCTGTCGAACGTCTCCTGTGAGGTGCGCCAGCGGGAGTTCTCCTCGCTCGTGCAGGACATCACCACCGGGAACATCGAGGACAAGCCGAACTTCAACCTCCTCGGGTGGGGCAACGGTGAGTTCGACGCGAGTCAGACGATCATCCCACTCCTGACGACGGACGGTGCCCTGACGATCCTGAAGAACGACGAGATCGACTCGCTGATGCAGGAGGCACAGAACGAGGCCGACCCCCAGGCTCGCGAGGAGATCCTCCAGGAGGCGAACGCGCGCCTCCACGATCTGGCGCCGTGGGTGTTCATGCACCAGCAGTTCAGCGTCTACGGCGTCGCCAGCGACGTGGAGTGGCAGCCTCGTTCGGACGAGTTCATCGACGTGGACACGGTCTCCCGAATGTGACCCGCCCGGAGGCGAGTCACTGATGTCACAGGGACGGTTCGTCGCGAAGCGGACCCTGCAAGGGATCGGCGTCGTCTGGGGTGTGGTCACCGTCGTGTTCGCGTTGCGGTTCGTCACGCCGGGGAGTGCCATCAACGCCGTCGCACCGCTCGACGCGAGTCAGGAGACCCGACGCGCCATCGCTCGCGAGCTGGGCCTGGACGAGCCGCTGTACGTCCAGTACGGGGAGTACCTCTTCGACCTGGTGCGTGGCGACATGGGATTTTCGTACATCCGCGGCCAGGAGGTCACGTCGCTGGTCGCCTCGAAGGTGCCCGCGACGGTGGAGTTGGCCGTCGCGGCGACGGTCGTCGCCATCGCGCTGTCGATCCCGCTGGGTGTCGTCTCCGCCACGCGGCGGAACCAGCCGGTCGACTGGCTGGCGACGCTGTTCTCGCTGGCGGGGATCTCGACGCCGAACTTCTGGCTCGGGATCATGATGATCCTCGTGTTGGCGGTGCAGTTGGGGATCTTCCAGACCAGCGGCCGAGCGGTGGCCGGCGTCGAGGTGCTGGCGGCGATCGTCGGCCCGGCGTCGTTCATCGAGACGCTGCGGCTGTGGCTGGCGCACATCACGCTGCCGGCGATCGCGCTGGGAACGTACTTCACGGCGCTGATCACGCGGCTGACGCGCTCCGGGATGCTCGACGAACTCGGGAAGCCGTACGTGCGAGCCGCTCGCGCGAAGGGACTCCCGGAGACGCTCGTCCGGTACAAACACGCCCTGCGGAACACACTGATCCCGGTGATCACCGTCCTCGGGCTCCAACTCGGGACGCTGATCGGTGGGGCGGTCATCACTGAGGCCGTCTTCTCGTGGCCGGGGCTGGGGACACTCGTGATCCGGAGTATCAACCTCCGCGACTGGCCGGTGTTACAGGGGAGTCTGATCGTGATCGGGACGAGTTTCGTCCTGGTCAACCTCCTGGTCGACGTGGTGTACGCGCGGCTCGACCCGCGGGTGGTCAACGAGTGACCCTCCTCGACACGCTCCTCGCGGTGCTCGCGGGGCTCTACCGGCGGGGACTGAGCGCACTGAGCGTCTCCGACCGGGTGAAGAAGAACCTCGCGAGCGAGTTCCGGGGGAGCGTCCTCGCGAAACTCGGTGTCGTCTTGGTGTTCGCGGTGGTGCTGGTGGCGGTGTTCGCGCCGTTCGTCGCCCCGCACAACCCGACGGCACAGGACCTCGACAAGGCCCAACTGCCGCCACTCGGGTTCACGCAGACGGAGAACCAGACCACCTCCGAGATGGTCGACGGGGAACTGAAGACGGTGACCGAGCGGGTGACGATCGAGCCCGACGCGGCACACCCGCTCGGTACGGACGGACTCGGGAGAGACATGCTCTCGCGGGTGATCTACGGCGCACGCACGTCGTTGATCGTCGGGGCACTCGGGACGGTGTTCGCAGCGTTGGTCGGCGTCCCGGTCGGACTGGTCGCGGGGTACTACCGCGGGCGGATCGACGACGGGCTGATGCGGTTCGCTGACGTGAGTCTGGCGTTCCCGTCGCTCGTGTTGGCCATCGCCCTGATCGGATTGTGGGGGCGTGCGAGCGTGCGGATACCGGACCCGTTCGTCGAAGCCGGGTTCGTGAGCGGGATGCCGGAGACGTTCGTGTTACCGGGGACGGTCGTGGTCGTCGTCGGGTTGGTCAACTGGGTGTGGTTCGCCCGGATCGCACGCGGCGAGGCGCTGTCGTTGCGCGACCAGGAGTACGTGAAGGCGGCCCGTGCGTTGGGTGCCTCGGACGTGCGCATCCTCGCCAGACACGTCCTCCCGAACGCGATCACGCCGATCATCGTGCTCGCGACGGTGCAGGTGGCGGCGATCATCCTGTTGGAGTCGTCGCTGTCGTTCCTCGGGTTCTCCGGGACGACGCTGTCGTGGGGCTTCGACATCTCACAGGGCCGCGACTACGTCTCCTCGGGCCAGTGGTGGATCGCCGGGATGCCCGGGCTGGCGATCATGCTGTCGGTGATCGGCATCAACCTGATCGGCGACTGGCTACGTGACGCCCTCGATCCGGGGATCGAGGGGGAGGGTGGCGCGTGACGGACCCACGGCTGGACGACGACGTGGTCGTCGCCGTCCGCGACCTCTCGACGCGGTTCTTCACCGACGAGGGACAGGTGAACGCGGTGGAGTCCGTCTCCTTCGACGTACGCGACAACGAGATCCTCGGGATCGTCGGCGAGTCCGGGTCGGGGAAGTCGGTGACGGCGCTGTCGCTGATCGACCTCGTGGAGCGCCCCGGCCGGATCGTCGGCGGCGAGGTGTGGTACCGCGACGCCGAGTTGGCCGCGGAGTTCCGCGACCGCGACGCGAGCGTCAGCGGCGACCACGTCGACCTGCGCACGGTGCCGGAACGTGTCCGGCGGTCGCTGCGCGGCTCCTCGTTCAGCACGATCTTCCAGGACCCGATGAGCAGCCTCAACCCGTCGTTGACGGTCGGCGAGCAGATCGCCGAGGCCGTCGAGGTCCAACGGCGCGCCAGCGCGAACCCGCGGAGCACGCGCCAGCGGAGTCAGGGGTACGGACTCGGTCGGATGCTCGTCGACGCCTTGGTTCCCTCGCGGGAGTACGCCGGCGAGGCGAGCCACGCGCGAGCGATCGAGCTGCTCGAGCAGGTCGGGATTCCAGACCCCGCGGAGCGGGCCGAGCAGTACCCCCACCAGTTCTCCGGTGGGATGCTCCAGCGGGCGATGATCGCGCAGGCGTTGGCCGGCGAGCCGGACGTGTTGATCGCCGACGAGCCGACGACCGCGCTGGACGTGACGATCCAGGCGCAGATCCTCGACCTGTTGCGCGACCTCCAGGAGGAGGAGGACACCAGCGTGGTGATGATCACCCACGACCTGGGCGTGATCGCGCGGATGTGCAACCGTGTCGGTGTGATGTACGCCGGCGAGGTGGTCGAGCGTGGGACGCTCTCGGACGTGTTCGACGACCCCGTCCACCCGTACACGGAGGGGCTGCTCGGGTCGATCCCCGACCTGGAGGACCCGGCGCCGCGCCTCCAGCCGATCGAGGGGAACGTCCCGTCGCTGTTGGACGCGGAGATGGGCGACGGCTGTTACTTCGCGGATCGCTGTCCCAAAGCCATGACAGACTGTCTCTCGGACGTGCCCGAGTACGACGCGGCGAGTGGGAGCGACGACCACGCCGTCCGGTGTGTGTTGGCGGAACGCGACTACGATCCGGCGGACGCAGTCGACGCCGCCGGGCCGGGGTTCGCCGGCACCGAGGAGGTGGCGTCGGATGACTGAGGACCCGACGCCGACGGCAGACGGCGGTGGGGCGGACGACGAGACGGCGTTCGACGGGAGGACGGCCGTCGACGACCGCGTGGCGCCCGACGGGAGGACGGCCGTCGACGACCGCGTGGCGCCCGACGGGGGAACGGCCGCCGACACCGCGGCGTCCGACGGCGAGACGCAGACCGCCTCGTTGGGGGACCGCACCGCCAGCGACACGGCCGCGGCGGCGGGCGAGCCGCTGTTGGTCGCCCGGAACCTGGAGAAGTACTACTACGAGAACGACACGATCGTCGACACGCTGTTGGGGCGGGACCGCCAGAGCGTGAAGGCCGTCGACGGCGTGAACCTGGAGGTGCGCCGCGGCGAGACGCTCGGCCTCGTCGGCGAGTCGGGCTGTGGGAAGTCGACGACCGGCGAGACGGTGCTCAACCTCCGAGAGCCGACGGGCGGCACCGTGGAGTTCGACGGCCAGGACCTGACGGAGCTGTCCAGCGACGAGTTGACGGCGTTCCGGAAGCGCGCACAGATCGTCTTCCAGGACCCCTTCTCCAGTCTCGACCCACGGATGACCGTCGGCGACGTGGTCACGGAGGGGCTGAAGATCCACGGACTCCCCGAGGAGACGCCCGACGGCACGACGAAACGCGAGGCACGCCGCGAGCGAGCCCGCGAACTGCTGGAGCGGGTCGGGCTCTCCGCCGACCAGGTGGACCGCTACCCCCACGAGTTCTCCGGGGGTCAGCGCCAGCGCGTCGGCATCGCCCGGGCGCTCGCCCTCGATCCGGAGTTCGTCGTGCTGGACGAGCCGGTGTCGGCACTGGACGTGTCGGTGCAGGCGCAGATTCTCAACCTGTTGGACGACCTCCAAGAGGAGTACGGGCTGACGTACCTGTTCATCGCCCACGACCTCAGCGTCGTCCGGCACATCTGCGACCGTGTGGCGGTGATGTACCTCGGCGAGGTCGTCGAGCGGGGCGAGACCGACGACATCTTCGACAGTCCGCGGCACCCGTACACGGAGGCGCTGTTGGAGTCGGTGCCGCGAGCCGACACGAGCGAACAGGGCCGGCGGGTCGAGCCGCTGCCGGGCGACGTGCCGTCCCCGCGGAACCCGCCCTCTGGGTGTCGCTTCCGGACGCGGTGTCCGGAGGTGATCCCGCCCGCGGGCGTCGCCACCGAACAGTCCGCGTACCGATCCGTGTTGACGTTCCGCGACCGCCTCGAACGCGGCGAGTTCGGCGCCGAGCGGTTCCGCAGCGGCGGCGAGTACGCCGACGGCGAGGCGAGCGGAGGCGCCTCCGGTGGTGGCAGTGCCGCCGAGGTGGACGGCACGGCTGCCGACGACGAGGCGTTCAAGCGGGCGGTCCGCGCGGAGTTCGGCCTGGACGGGTTGACGGGTGCCGACGAGGACACCGTCGAGGACGCCCTCGAGATCCTCGCGAACGGCCGCGAGGCGGAGGCCGCCGAGCGGCTGACGGACCGTTTCGAGTCCGTCTGCGAGCGCGAGGCGCCGGCCGAACACGACCACGGCGACGGACAGGTGGCGGCGTGTCACCTGTACCGCGACGACGAGCACGACGACACCGACGACGAGCCGCCGACCGAACCGGACATCGAGTCCGCGTTCGGCGGGGTGCCGTCCGGGGCCGCCGCGACGGAGTCGACTGCGGCCGGCGGCGACGACGACCCCGTGGACGGGGCGTGACACTCGCCGAAGTGGGTACCGGAACGCCGTCACCGCTCCACGGCGCCTGCGGGCGGGTCTGCCGGCTCCCGTCTCGAACCGCAACGCCTTCGGAGAGTGGTGGCGAACCGCGGTCGTGAGCAGGTACAGAGACGCCGGGCTGTTCCTCGCGCTCGCGGCGGCGTGGGGGACGGCGTTCGTCGCGATCAAGGCCGGGCTCGGGACGCCGACGGCACCGGCGGGCTTCTTCGAGACGCCGGTGTTGTTCGCCGCGCTCCGGTTCGACCTCGCCGGGCTGTTGATGCTCGGGTACGCCGCCGTGGTGGCGTCGGACCCGATCCCACGTGGCCGGCGCGCGTGGGCAGCCGTCGGCGTCGGTGCGGTCCTCATCATCGCTGGCTACCACGCGCTGTTGTTCGTCGGCGAGACGGACCCGGCGGTGACCAGCGCCGCCGCAGCGGTGATCGTGAGTCTCAACCCGGTGTTGACGACCGGCTTCTCCCGACTGTTGCTCCCCGAGGAGTCGCTCGGACTCGTCGGCGCGGGCGGGCTCCTCGTCGGGTTGCTCGGCGCCGTCGTGTTGGCGAACCCGGACCCGTCGGCGCTGCTCTCCGGTGGTGCCGTCGCGAAGGGGCTGGTGTTCGCTGCCGTCACGGCGTTCGCGCTCGGCTCGGTCGTCACGGAGCGACTCGACGCGGGTGTCGAGATCGAGACCGTCGAGGCGTGGTCGATGGTGCTCGGTGCCGCGTTGCTCCACCTCGCGGCCGTGGGACTCGGGGAGAGCCCCGGCGACGTGCGCTGGACCGCGACGGCGCTCGGTGCGCTCGGCTTCCTCGCGGTCGTCGCCTCCGCCGGTGGGTTCCTGATCTACTTCACGCTGCTCGATCGCCTCGGCTCCGTGGAGATCAACCTCGTCTCGTACGTCGTTCCGCCGTTCGCGGCGGTGACCGGCTGGCTACTGCTCGGCGAGACGCCCACCGTCGCGACCTGGGCCGGGTTCGGCCTCGTCGTCGTCGGGTTCGGACTGCTGAAACGGCGGGTGTTGCGGGCGGAGGTGAAGCGACTCCGCGGACGTGGCGTCGGACCCGGCGACTGACACGGGCGGCTCACCCCGAATTCGGTCCACGATCAGTGATCGGTGTCAGAAAGAGTCTCTGCTGCTCTTGAACGGTCTCGGCGGTTCTAAAGCCGTCGTAAAACGATGCGTGGCTCCGACTAGTGGGCGTGAATCGGGGCGAATCTACCGGAACCCTCTGGCGGCTATATGTACACGGGGGTGGTACGTGGTAGTGGGCACACCCGCCCGGACAACCGATGCCGCCCTCCACCACCACCGAGTTCGAACGCATCGTCCGCTCGATCACGCGCGCCGGGACGCGACTCCCGACCGGGAGCGCGCTGGCACCGCTCAGAGCAGCGAGCTTCTACACGGCCATCGCGCTCCCGTTCGTCTACTTGCCGCTGATCGCGACCGGGCTCTCGGTCGAGAACGCACCGCTGGTCGCCGCCCTCGTCGCCGCCAACGTCGTGACACTGGTCCTCGGTCACGGCTACGGCGCCGACTGACGGCGACCACTCCGCTCACTCCCGCTCCTCGACTCCCTCCCGATAGTCACTCCGCTCGGGATGGGACCCGACGACGACTCACTCCGCCAGCGCCGCGTCGAAGGCCGACTGCAGGTCACGCTTCATGTCCGCGACGTGTTCGACACCGACGCTCACGCGGATCAGCCCGTCCGTCAACCCCGCCGCGAGCCGCTCCTCGCGCGGGATCGCGGCGTGGGTCATCGCCGCCGGCTGTTCGATCAGACTCTCGACGCCACCGAGCGACTCCGCGAGGGTGAACACCTCCGTCTCCTCGACGACCGTGGACGCCTGCTCCAGCGTCCCGTCGAACTCGAAGGAGAGCATCCCGCCGAAGTCGTCCATCTGGGCGGCCGCGAGCTCGTGTTGCGGGTGACTCTCCAGGCCGGGGTAGTACACCTCGTCGACGGCGTCGTGGTCTGCGAGCCACTCTGCGAGCGTCCGGGCGTTCTCGCAGTGGCGGTCCATCCGCACCGGGAGTGTCTTCGTCCCGCGGAGCACGAGGAAACAGTCGAACGGGGACGGCGTCGCCCCCACGGAGTTCTGGTAGAAGCCGATCTGCTCGTCCAGCTCCTCGTCGTCCGTGATCAGGGCGCCGCCGACCACGTCAGAGTGGCCGCCGAGGTACTTCGTCAGCGAGTGTGACACCACGTCCGCGCCGAGTTCCAGCGGCCGCTGGAGGTACGGCGTCGCGAACGTGTTGTCGACGACACACAACGCGTCGTGGGCGTGGGCGAGGTCTGCGAGCGCACCCACGTCGTTGACCTGCATCAGCGGGTTCGTCGGCGTCTCCACCCACACCAACTCGGTCGACTCCCGCATCGCGTCGCCGACGGCGTCGTGGTCCGTCGTGTCGACGAAGTCGAACTCGAGGTCGTAGTCCTCGTACACCTGTGTGAAGATCCGGTGTGTGCCGCCGTACACGTCGTCGCCCGCGACGACGTGGTCGCCCGCCTCCAGCAGGTTCAGGATGGTGTTGATCGCACCCATCCCCGAGGAGAACGCGCGGCCGTACTCGCCACCCTCCAGCGCGGCGAGGTTCTCCTCCAAGTCGGTCCGGGTCGGGTTCCCCGTCCGAGAGTACTCGTAGCCGCGGTGGTCGCCGGGACCGTCCTGCTCGTAGGTGGAGTTGGCGTAGATTGGCGTCATCAACGCGCCGTTGTCGGCGTCCGGCTCCTGTCCGGCGTGGATCGCGTCCGTCTCGATGTGGAACTCGGGGGTCTCGTCGCTCCGCTCGTCGGGTGACTCGTCCATGCTCGTCGTTCGCGCGGTCGGGTGTTGTGTCTGTCGGGAACGGACTCGTGCCCGTCGGAGGCGGACTCGTGGCGGGCCAGACTCGTGCCTGTCGAGAGCGGACTCATGGCGATGGATCGGACTCGTGGGGTCGGCCCGACCCCGTGCCGGTGGATCGGCCGTGACTCGCCGCGGACGAGACGGGACCGACGGGGAGACGCCTCGTAGCGCTTAAATCGGCAGACCCGGAACAGTTCGTATGGCCAAGTACTCGACGGGCGGCTCGGGCTCCGCCGGGTCCGGCGACGCCTGCGAACTCTGCGGACGCGAAGACGCGAACCTCTCGCGGGAGAACGTCGCCGGTGCGAACCTGCTCGTCTGTGGCGACTGCGCGCCACACGGCGACGGCGGCGACGACCGCGGTGGGTCGAGCGGCGACGCCTCCGGCACCGGTGGCGACGAGCCGGAGCCGTCCGCTCGCAAGCGGGCCGCACAGAACGCCGCGGGCGTGTACGACGCCTCGCAGGCGAACCCCGACTGGGTCGAGGAGGGGACCGACTACGAGGACGACCGGCTCCCGTACCTCGTCTCCGACTACGGGGAGGCGGCCGAACGTGCCCGCCAGGACGCCGGGCTCACCGTCGAGGAGCTGGCGGCGGAACTCGGCCTCGACGAGGACGACGTGCTCGCCGTCGAACAGGGTCGCGCGGCCCGCGCGAACGTCGGCGGCTCCGTCGTCGAACGACTGGAGGAGTTCCTCGACACGGAACTGATCGACGAGTAGCGGCGACCGCGACCAGTCGCGGCGACTGTGACGAGTGGCGGACCGCGACGGGTGGCTTCTTGTAGGCCGCGCACCTCCCGACCGGGTATGACGAGTTCACTCGCACCGGCGGAGCCGACGGTGCGCGAGTTCGAGGCGACGGTCGAGGCGGTCGACGGCACCAGCGTGCGACTCTCGGAGACGTACTTCTACCCGGCGTCGGGCGGACAACCCGCCGACCGCGGCACACTGGGCGAGACGGCGGTGCACCACGTCGCCGAGGGAGGAGAGGGGAACGACGAGAGCGAGGGTGTCGTCCACGAACTCGCGGAGCCGCCGAGGTTCGAGGCTGGCGACACGGTGGTCGGCACGATCGACGACGACTTCCGGACGTACTGTACCCGTGCTCACACCGCGAGCCACGTCCTGTACGGCGCGGGCCGACACCTCCTCGACGAGTTGGGGTACGGCGGGTTCGACATCGGGACGGAGACGGTCCGGGTCGACTTCACCACGCCGACGGAGATCGACGACGAGACGCTTGTGGAGTTGGAGCGACTCGCGAACCGCGCGGTGTGGGAGGCTCGCCCGGTCTCGTGGGAGACCGTCCCGGTCGCCGAGGCTCGATCCCGCGAGGAGGTGTCGTTCAACACGAAGACGGAGGAGGGAGTCATGGCCGACGCCGACACCGTGCGGGTCGTCACCGTCGACGGGTGGGACTGGGCGGCCTGTGGCGGCACACACGTCCGGAACACGAGCGAGATCGGTCCGGTGACGGTGACGGACCGCTCGAACCCCGGCGAGGGGATGACTCGTGTGGAGTTCGCCGTCGGGCCGACGGGAATCGACCGGCGCGCGACGGTCCACGAGAACGCCCGCCGCGCCGCGACGACACTCGACGCGAACCTGGAGACGCTGCCAGAGGAGGCGACGGCACTGCGCGAGCGCGCCGACGAGTTGGCCGCCGAGGTCGAGTCGCTGCGGACGGCGGCCGTCGACGCGGCGGTGGCGGACCTCCCGACGGTGGACCGCGACGGCACGACGTGGCGCGTCGGGACGGTGACGGCCGACGATCCGAACGTCGTCGGCGAGTGTGCACAAGAGCGCGTCGGCGACGAGGCGGCCGTGATCGCCGCGGTCGAGAGCGGCGCGGCCCCGTTCCTCGTCGTCGCCTCCGACGGCAGCGTCGACGCCGGTGCGGTGGTCGCCGACGCCACCGACGAGTTCGGCGGCGGTGGCGGCGGTGGCCCGACGTTCGCACAGGGCGGTGGACTCGGTGCCGACGGCGAGACCGTCGCGGCGTGGCTGCGGGAGGGGTGACGACCGCCGGAGTACTGTCGGCTGCGCGACCACGCGACGATCCGAAGACGTTCACTCGCGTCCGAAGTACGAGTTCCGTCGCGTGAGCGGCGGTGCGGGTGGCTCGCAGGAGTTAACTCCGCGGCTGCGAACCGTGTGGTATGAGCGACGTGTTCTCGAGTCTGGACTCGGCACTCTCCGAGGAGACGCGGGCGATCCGCGACGTGGTCCGCGAGTTCGCGGTGGAGGAGGTCCGTCCCGGCGCCCAGGAGGCCGACGAGCGGGAGGAGTTCCCGGAGGACGTGTGGGACGGGCTCGCGGAGATCGACCTCACCGGACTCACGGTGCCGACGGAGTACGGCGGGTACGGCGCGGACCGCGAGACGTACGCCGTCGTCAACGAGGAGATCGCGTACGGCCAGTTGGCGGTCGCGACGGCGCTGTCGGTCCACTGTCTCGCGACGGAGTGTATCGCGGAGTTCGGCACGGAGACGCAACGCGAGGAGTGGCTCCCCTCGATGGCAGAGGGGCGACCGGTCGGCGCGTTCTGTCTCTCGGAGCCGGACGCTGGCTCGAACCCCGCGGAGATGTCGACGGTCGCCGAGCGGGACGGCGACGAGTACGTGCTGTCCGGAGAGAAGCAGTGGATCACCAACGGGGAGCGAGCGGGCGTGTACGTCGTGTTCGCGAAGACGGACGCCGGCGACCCCGGCTCGATCACGCAGTTCCTCGTCCCCGCGGACTTCGACGGCGTCGAGGTGGGACGCAAAGAGGAGAAACTGGGGCTGCGTGCCTCGGACACGACGCAGATGCACTTCCACGACGTGCGACTCCCGGAGGCGTACCGGCTCACGCCGGAGGGTGAGGGGCTCTCGGCGGCGTTCCGCGCGCTCACCGGCGGCCGGGTCGGGATCGCGGCCCAGGCGGTCGGGCTGGCGCAGGCGGCCTTCGACGAGGCGAAGGCGTACGCGAGCGATCGCGAGCAGTTCGACCGGTCCATCGACCAGATCCAGAGCGTCCGGCACAAGTTCTCGGAGATGGCGACGCAGATCCAGGCGGCTCGCCTGCTCGTCCGGGAGGCGGCCCGCCAGGGGGACGCCGGGCAGGACAACCGGGCGACGGCGTCGATGGCGAAGTACTTCGCCAGCGAGGCGGCGATGGACGTGACCAACGAGGCCGTCCAGATCCACGGCGGCTACGGCTACACGACGGACTTCGACGTGGAACGGTTCTACCGTGACGCGAAGATCACGACGATCTACGAGGGCACCACGGAGATTCAGAAGAAGATCCTCGCACGGGAACTGCTCGACTGAGCACGAGCGAGCGGGATGCATCGGGTTTCCACCGGTCGTCCGCCGTCTGCGCTCCCGGCGACCCGCGTCACGACTCGTCGGTGTTCGGGCCGAACAGCCGCCACCAGAGGCGTCGCGCTCTGCCCCACTCCGCGTCGACCACGGCGTCTGGGTTGTAGGCTCTGGTCCGTGGGTTCTCGAGGAGTGCGACCGCGTCGAGCTCGAACTCGACGAGTTTCAGGAAGACGAGACCACAGCCTGCCTGAGCGATCGCCAACAGCACGGTCCACGTGATCGAGTCGGTTCCGGTGTCCGGGATCCAGTGCGGTGTGACCACGTCGACGAACCGGACTCCCTCTTCCACCCCAGAGGAACTACCGTCGGCGAGCAACGCGAACACCACTCCGGGCTCGTACGGCGAGACGACTAGACCGACGACCACGAGCAGCGTCAAACAGAAGTGCCACCACAACGACAGGCGTGTCACGCCCTCGTTCGCGACTCGTTCGTACGCACCGAGTTCGTAGACCGGTAGCGACGCCGAGAGGAGAACCATCACGGCCCCGACGGTCAAGGCCGTGACTCCAGGGCGTGACTGTAACACGAGCACGTATCCCGCAGTGAACAGGAACAGGTTTGCGGCGTGAACCGCTACCAACCGCCCCACCTGCGGCCAAAGGCCCCAGATTCGCAGCCCGAAGATCGGTGTCGTTCCGGGGTCGCGACGACGTGCGAACGACGACAGTTCGAGGACCGCGAGGAGCAACACCGACACGCTCGTCGTCAGCGATCCCGGATCGATTCCAGCCACGATCTGTCTCGACACTTGATTCTTCTCGAAGAAAGTTAATACATTCGAATCTAAACACAGCCATCGGCCCGGGAGTCGAGCTACCACCCACAGTTTCACCTCGCGTGAATCTCCCCCGTTTTATTACCCCTTGTCGCCACCTACCGTTCGATGGCGGACGAAGAGGCGGACCTGGAGACGATCGCCGGGCTGCTCGAAGACGAGTACGCCCGGGCGATCCTGCGTCACACGAGCGTCGAGCGCCTCTCGGCGTCGGCGCTGGCGGATCGGTGTGACACCTCCAAAGCGACCGCCTACCGCCGGATCGACCGCCTCAAGGAGCACGACCTCGTGGAGGCCTACCAGGAACTCGACCCGGACGGCCACCACTACGAGACGTTCGTCGCCTCCTTCGAGGAGTTGACCGTCTCGCTCGAGGACGGCGAGTTCCACGTGGCCGTCGAACGCAGCACCGACCCGGCGGACCAGCTCACCGACCTGCTCGGCCAACTCAGGTGAGCCGACGACCGAGGGCTCCCCACACCGACCACACGACGACACCACGACCACGCGACCACACGAGGACACGACGACACCGCGACCACACGAGGACACCGTGTCCACGACCACACCACGGCCACACCGCGACTACACCACGATCACCCTCCCACGACACACGCCGACACCACCACGATGGGACACACACGCTCGCCGACACGGCCGCAGACGACAGCGACGACACTCGAGGACGGCGGGGTGACACCCCCCGACCCGATCCTCGACACCGTCGACCCGGTGCCACTCCAGCAGGTAGACACGACGGCGGATATGGTCTTCGCGGTCGCCGTCGGGTTGATCTTCCTCGGGTCGTTGTTCCTCGCGTTGTTCGTCGCCTGGCGCGTGCTCCGTGGCTACCGCGCCAACGGAGAACGTCGCCTCCTCCTGTTCGGCGTCGGCGTGTTGTGTATCGTGTTCGTCTCGAAGGTGAGTACACTCTCGTTGAACGTCGCCGTCCCCAGTTTCCGGTTCGCGGACAGTGTCGCCGCCGGCTGGCGGGTGGTCGGCGGTGCCTGCGTGTTGTACGCCATCTACCGAGGAGGTGAGAGACAGTGATCCCCGGACTCGCCCCGGCGCAGATCACCACCGACGGCACCCCGGAGATGGCGGCGCTCCAGCTGTCGGTCAACGGCCTGTTGACCGTCGTCGGGGTGGCGGTCGGCTACCACGCGCTGCGCGGGTACAACCGCAACGGCGACCGCTCGGTGTTGGTGTTCGGGGCCGGGATCTTCGTGTTGACGACGGTCCGTGCCTCGCTGTTCGTCGCCGCGATCACCGCCGAGACGCTGTTCGAGTTGCTCTCGTTCCTCCTCGGGGGGATCGGGCTCACCCTCCCACTGGAACTCGTGTTCATCGCCCTGACGCAGACCGTCGACGTGATCGGCCTGCTGGCCGTCTTCTACGCGCTGGTCGAGTGAGCGGGTCGACGGCTCGCCGAGTGAGCGGGTCGACGGGTGGTGAGGAGATGCCCGCGAGTGGAGCCCCTGTGGGAGGACCGCGACGAGTCACCACGCGAGAGACTGTCGCCCCTTCGCAGTATACAAGAGGTACGGGTGGGTATCCGGGGGTATGATCGTAGCCGACGCGATGACCCCGGGGGCCGATCTGGTGACGGTCTCGTTGCCGGGCGGCCGCAAAGACGCGCTGGAGTACCTCCAAGAGGACCGATTCTCCTCCGTTCCCGTCGTCAAGCAGACCGACGACGGCGAGCAGTACCGTGGACTCGTCTCGCGCGAGGACCTGATCGCGAACCCCACCGAGGACCAACTCGCCTTACTGATGCGCGAGGTGCCGACGGTTCACCCGGACGACGACGTCCGCGAGGTCGCACGGGTCGTCCGCGAGACGGGTGCCCGCAGACTCCCGGTCGTCGACGGCGACGACGAGACGGAGTTGGTCGGGATCGTCACCGTCACCGACGTGATCTCCGCCATCGCCCACGGCGAGGTGGAGACGGACGCGACCTGTGGCGAGGTGGCGGCCAGCGCGGTCACGACCGTCTACGCGGGGGCGCCGCTGACGGTCGCGGAACGGCAACTCGCCTTCGCGGAGGTGCCGTACGCCGTCTGTCTCGACGACGACTGCGAGGTCGCCGGGATGTTGACCGAAGTCGACGTGTTGGACGTGGCCCGGATCGTCGAGGGGGAGGAGGCGACCGGCGACTCCATCGCCGATCAGGACGACGACTGGAAGTGGGAGAGCGTGAAGGCGATCGGCAGCCGCTACCTGCCGACCCGCAACGTCGAGATCCCCTCGGAGCCGGTGTCGCGGTTCATGACGGCGGACGTGCTCAGCGTCTACGGCGCCCAGACCGTCCGCGAGGCCGCCCAGGAGATGGTCCGCAACGACGTCGAGCAGTTCCCGCTGATGGACGGCGGCGACCTCGGTGGCGTCGTCCGCGACGTGCACCTGCTGGAGGCGGTGTGAGATGGCCGACCGCGAACGCCTCGCGGAACTCGCGAAGCGACGCGGGTTCTTCTTCGGCTCCGTCGGCGCCTACGGCGGCGTCGCCGGCTTCCAGACGTACGGTCCGCAGGGTGCGAGCCTGAAGGACAACGTCGAGACGGCGTGGCGCGACCGGTTCACCGTCAAGGAGGGGAACCACGAGATCGAGGCTCCGACGGTGATGCCGGAGGCCGTCTTCCAGGCGTCGGGCCACCTCGACGGGTTCGACGACATGCTGGTCCGCTGTAGTGAGTGTGCCACCGCCCACCGCGCGGACCACCTGATCGAGGACGCCACCGAGATCGAGGAGGCCGAGTCGATGCCCACCGACGAGGCGGAGACCCTGATCGCGGACCACGAGATCGCCTGCCCGGAGTGTGGCACGCCGCTGGCGGGCCAGCCGGTCGAGGAGTTCAACCTCATGTTCGACACGGAGATCGGGCCGGGGACCGGCCAGTCCGGCTACCTCCGGCCGGAGACGGCACAGGGGATCTTCGTGGAGTTCCCGCGGCTGAAGGAGTACGCCCGCAACAGCCTCCCGTTCGGCGTCACGCAGATCGGGCCGGGCTACCGCAACGAGATCAGCCCACGTGGCGGGCTCGAACGGCTCCGCGAGTTCACGATGGCGGAGTTGGAACAGTTCGTCCACCCCGAGGACGACGGGCCGTCGCTGGAGCCGGTCGCGGACGTGACGCTCCCACTGTACGCCGCGCCCGATCAGGCGGACGACGACGGCGGCGTTCGCGAACTGACGGTCCGGGAGGCGGTCGACGAGGGTGTCGTCGCCTCCGAGTGGATCGCCTACTACCTCGGCGTGGCGCTGCGGTGGTACGACCGGGTCGGCGTGGATCTCGACCGGTTCCGCTTCCGCCAGCACAACCCCGGCGAACTCGCCCACTACGCCTCCGACTGCTGGGACGCCGAGGCGCTGTTGGGTGCGCCCGCAGACGCCTCGCGCGGTGATCCGCAGGGTGGCGACTGGGTGGAGATCGCCGGCTTCGCGGACCGCGGCGACTACGACCTCTCGAAACACGCCGAGTCGTCCGACGAGCGGTACACCGTGTTCCGCGAGTACGACGAACCGAAGACGGTCGAACGGACGACCGTCGACCCCGACATGTCCGTCCTCGGGCCGGAGTTCGGCGGCGACGCCGGCGCCGTCGCGGCGGCGCTGGAGACGCTCGCGGACCGGGACCCGGACGCCTTCGACGGCGACGAGGTGACCGTGGAGGTGGACGGCGAGTCCGTCACCGTCGACACGGAGGTGGCGAACTTCGGCGTCGAGACGGTGACGGAGGCGGGCGAACACGTCACCCCGCACGTGATGGAGCCGTCGTTCGGTGTCGACCGGACGGTGTTGACCCTCGTCGACCACGCCGTGCGCGACGACGAGGTCGACGGCGAGGAGCGGACGTACCTCGCCTTGGACCCCGAGGTCGCCCCGACGACGGCGGCCGTCTTCCCGCTGGTCTCGAACGACGACCGACTGGTCGCGCTGGCCGACGACGTGGCCGACGCGCTGCGCGAGCGCGGTCTGGCGGTGGCCGAGGACGACTCCGGCTCCATCGGGCGCCGCTACCGCCGACAGGACGAGGTCGGGACGCCGTTCTGCGTGACGGTGGACCGCGACGGGGTCGAGAGCGACGGTCCGGACACGGTGACGCTGCGGGAGCGTGACACCGCGGCACAGGTCCGGCTCCCGGTCGACGACGTGGCCGCCGAGGTCGCGGCGCTGGTCGACGCCGAGACGGAGACGACGTTCGCGGACCTCACGGACCGGTACACGGTCGTCGCGGCGGGGAGACTGTCGGAGGCGGCGGCCGACGCGGAGTCGTGAGCGAACTCGGCCGACGGGCGATCCACCTGTCGGGGACGGCGTTCCCGGCGGCGTACCTGCTCGACGTGGTCGACTACCGGGGGCTCCAGCTCCTGTTGGGTGGGTTCCTCGTCGCGGTGGCGGTGGCCGAGTTCGTCCGGCTGGTCGTCGGCTACCAGCACTGGGTGTACGACGAACTCACCCGCGAGTACGAGGCCGACAACGTCGCCGGGTACGCGCTGTTCTTCGTCGGGGCGACGCTGGCGGCGGTCGTCTTCCGCCCGTCGGTCGCGGTGCCGGCGGTGTTGATGCTGTCCGTCGGCGACCCCATCTCGGGCGTCCTCGGCTCGGCGGAGGCCGGGACGGCCAAGGAGGCGGGCGTGTTGGCGGTGATGTTCGGCGTCTGTCTCGCGCTGGCGCTGCCGTTCGCGACGGCGACGTTCGCGACGCTCCCAGCGGTGGCGGTGGCGGCGGCGGGTGCGCTGGCGGCCACGCTCGCGGACGGCACCACGCCGGTGGTCGCCGGCTACGTGATCGACGACAACTTCTCGATCCCACCCGCCGCCGCGACCGCGATGTGGCTCGTCGGCCAACTCGTGTGACCGGAGTCCGGTGAGCCGTCGGGGCCCGTCGACCACGCCGTGCGAGTGGACCTCGCGTGGTCGTCACGGTCGACCCGGCACTCGTCTCGCCGTGCACCACCCGAAACGGGTAAGTCGGCCGGCGTGGAAGACGGTTCTATGAGCGAGTCGGTCGTCGCCGATTTTCCCGGCCGGTTCTACAGCCACCAGGTCGGTGGCGAGCCGCCGAACGGGCGGATCTTGTTGAACAAGACGCAGCTCGTCCTCGTCGCGGACGACTTCAAGGAGAACATCCCCGTCTCGAACATCTTCGACGTGCAGGTCGGCGAGGTGCCGGACGAACTCCGGATGTACTTCAACGACACCGTCACCGTCGCCTACGAGGCCGACGACACCCGCCGGTTCGTCGCCATCGAGGGCGACGACAAGCACATCGAGCGGTTCTCGACGGTGTTGTTCAAGGTGCTGTTGAACGGGACACCGACACTGGTCCGGCACCCGGCGCGCCGCGGTGGTCGCGTGACGGACGAGGACCCGGTGACGGCGACGCTGGATCTCCAGTGGGAGGTGATCGGCTTCGAGTCGAGCGGTGGCGCACGCGTCGAGATCGACCTCGACGACGTGATCGGCGTCGACCGCTCGAAACGCGACATCGGCGCCGGTTCCCACCCGGTCGTCGACTTCCGCCACCTCACCGACGGGGAGGCGATCACCACGGAGGCCGGCATCAAGTCCCCGCGGAAGACGAACCTGCTGGGGCGGTACGTCCGGATGCGCTACTCCGACATCGAGGAGGAGTTGGCCGACACGACGATCACCGACGAGGAAGAGGAGATTCTCGTCGCCCTGTACACCGCGCCGGGTGTCTCGCTGTCGAACGTCGTCGACTTCAACCCACAGCGGCTCACGATGGTGTTGCGCGGGCTCCGCGAGAAGGGCCTGATCGCCGACACCAAAGAGGAGACCACCCTGACGATGAAGGGGAAGGTCGTCGCCGGCAACCGGATCGAACAGGTGAACACCTGAGTAGTCGCGAACTCCCCGACCCGAACAGATCCGCCACCACCTCGGTCCCGTCTCCACCGTCGGTCACGTGGGGGTCTGTCCGCGTCACCGCACAAAGAGCTCTAGCCGGCGCGTGGCGCTACTCCGCGGCGTCGGTCATCTGGTCGTACTGGTCGGCGAGCTTCTCGGCGGCGTCGTCCAACAGCTCCGTCTCGTAGTCGGCGAGGTCCCACTCGACGACCTCCTCGACGCCGTCGCTACCCAGCTTCAGCGGGACGCCGACGGCGGTGTCCTCGTAGCCGTACTCCCCGTCGAGCGGGATCGAGCCAGGCAACACCTCGCCCGTGTCCCGCAGGACGGCCTCGACCATGTGGGC
The DNA here is from genome assembly GCF_041361345.1 of Halobaculum sp. MBLA0147. Taxonomy (NCBI): domain Archaea; kingdom Methanobacteriati; phylum Methanobacteriota; class Halobacteria; order Halobacteriales; family Haloferacaceae; genus Halonovum; species Halonovum rutilum. The sequence goes on from NZ_JBGKAD010000001.1 coordinate 2,908,440, forward strand.
GACACCCGTCGCCGGGCCCCACTGCGTGGCGCCCTTCCGCTCGATCACGTCCATCGCGGACTGCTGGAGGTCGCTCAGGATCTCCTCGCGCTCGTCGGCGTCGAACGTCGGGTCCGCCCCGTCGACGCGCACCTTCGAGAAGACGGGCGCCTGCGCGTCGCCGTGCTCGCCGAGGATCGTCGCCTCGACGTTCTGGACGGGCACGTCGAACCGCTCGGACAGTACGTACCGGAAGCGGGCGGAGTCGAGTCGCCCGCCGAAGCCGATCACCTTCTCGCGGGCTCGCTCACCCGTCTCGTAGAGGTGGCGGTTGAGCAGGTCCACCGGGTTCGAGGTGGTGATCGACACGAAGTCGTCGTTGTGCTCGCGCAGCGACGCGCCGATGTCCTCCATGATCGGCGCGTTGTCGCCCGCCAGATCGATCCGCGTCTGGCCGGGCTGGCGCGGGATCCCCGCCGTGATCACGACCACGTCCGAGCCGGCGGTGTCGGCGTACGTCCCCTGCCGGACCGTCGTGTTCGAGTCGTACGCGACGCCGTGGTTGGTGTCGGCCGCCTGCCCGACCGTCTCGTCTTCCTTGTCGGGAATGTCCACGAAGACCAGTTCGTCCACTACGTCGCGCAGCGCCAGGTTGTAGCCGGCCGCGGCGCCCACGGTGCCCGCCGCGCCGACGATGCTCACTTTCGTCATGCGTGCGAAACTGACGCCGAAATCCCGGTAAGCGTTTCGGAGTCGGCGGCTGTGGGCCCTGAACGTCGGATGCGGTGTTCGTCGTCCGTCGAATTCTCCCGCTCCTGTCTTCCTCCCGACAGAACTGCAAGTGGCAAATTTGGAGTAAAACTAAGTCGACACTCGGCGTTCTGCCGCCTGATGTCCGACGGAGACGATCACACGAACAGACGGAACGTGCTGAAGGCAGTCGGCGTCGGGGCGGCCAGCGGCGCGGGGCTCGCGAGCGCCGCGAGCGCGGTCTCCCCCGACGCGGTCGAAGGTCCGGCGGTGGACGGCGAGGTCGTCGCCGAGCGGGAGTCGACCGAGCCCGACCGCGTGGTCGCCGACCTCTCGGCGGTCGCCCAGAGCTGTTCGGACTGTACGACGGAGTACAAGTGCGACTCGCCGGCCTGTGCGGACTACGACCAGTCGCTGTACGAGCGCGAGTGTTGCCAGTGTGGCGGCGGCGACATCTGTGGCGAGTGGCAGTTGACGAGTCGCTGCTGCTTCTGACCCGGCACGCGGGCGTCCGGGTCGTTCGGAGTGTCACACGCACCGTGTCGCGGTCTCCCCCTGGGAACGTCGACCGCACCGCGTCGCGGTCTCCCCGGGAACGTCGACCGCACCGCGTCGCCGGCCGACCGCCTCACTGGGTGTAGGTCAGTCCGCCGTCGGCGACCAGTTCTGCCCCCGTCACGAACGAGGCGAGGTCGCTGGCGAGGAACACCGCGGGATCGGCGATCTCGCGGGGGTCGCCGTACCGCGACAGCGGCGTCGCCGCCTCCAGGGCCGCCAGTGCCTCGTCGTCGCCGAGGATCGGCACGTCCTCGCGGACGAGCTCCGTGTCGATCAGCCCCGGGAGGATCGAGTTGACGCGGATCTCCGGCCCGAGTCGATCCGCGAGCGCGAACGTGAGCTGTCGCAACGCGCCGCGGGTCGCCCCGTAGACGGGTCGCGGTCCGGTCCCGGCCAGAGCCTCGACGCTGGAGACGTTGAGGATACACCCGGTGTCCATCTCCGCGGCGGCCGTCCGCGCCGCGTAGAGACACCCCTTCACGTTCACGTCGAAGAACCGGTCGACGATCTCGCGGTCCGCGTCGTAGTCGTCCAGTCGAGCGACGGCGGCGTTGTTGACGAGCACGTCCAACCCGTCGGCGGCTGCGGTCTCGATCACCGCGGCGACCTCGTCCGGCGCTGCCACGTCACACTCGACGTAGGTCGCCTCGGCGTCCGTCTCGCGCTCGATCACCTCGTCGGTGGGCGTCCCGCCGCCACGTGGCGTCCGACGCACGTCCGCCAGCACCGTGTCTGCGCCGTGGCGGGCGAACTGGATCGCGATCTCGCGACCGATGCCACTGGCACCACCGGTGACGACTGCCGTCTTCCCCGCCAGGAGGCCGGTCCACTGCGCCGCTCCTCCGTCCGTGCGCTCTGGCGCGCCCGATTCCACTCTCCTCTCCCCGTCCTCGTCACTAGTCGACACGCGATGCGTGAGGGGAGTCACAAATTTATGCTTTTCTCCAGCGACGACTGTCCGTGGGGGTCGGCCGGATCACCGTCGTCCGCCGTCCCGTCGGTACGAGGGCGGCGCGTCCGGCCGGCAGCACGGCCGGGGAGCGACGGCCGGTGCGGGCACCGAACCGGTGGAGTTTAGCGGTCGCCGGTCACTCACTCCGACGATGCCAATCGAGGAACGAGGCGACGCGCACCTCATCACTCACGCGCTCGCCAAGCACACGCTGTCCCGACTCAGAGACGTCGAGACCGAACAGGTCGCCTTCCGGAAGGGACTCGTGAAGCTCGGCCGCATCTGTGGGTACGAGATCATCGACGGGGCGATGGAGACGGAGTACGTCTCCATCGAGACGCCGCTGGCCGAGACCACCGGCGAGCGCGTCCGCGGGCTCGACGACGTGGTGATCGTCAACGTCTTGCGGGCGGCGACGCCGTTCGTGGAGGGGCTCCTGAAGGCGTTCCCGCGGGCCAAACAGGGCGTCATCTCCGCCGGTCGCGACGAGTCTGCCGGGATGGCAGACGACGGCACATTCCCGATCACCATCGACTACACGAAACTCCCGGAGATCACGAGCGAGGACACCGTGATCGTCGCAGACCCGATGCTCGCGACCGGCTCGACGATGTGTACCGTCCTCGATCACGTGACCGAGGTCGGCGAGGAACCGGAGGACCTGTTCGTGCTCTCGGCGGTGTCGGCGCCCGACGGCCTGCTCCGCGTGAGCGAGGCGTACCCCGAGGCGGACCTGCTGACCGTCGCCATCGACGACGAACTCGACGAGGACGGGTTCATCGTCCCCGGACTGGGCGACGCCGGTGACCGCGCCTTCCGGACGCAGTGACTGGTGGTCGTCACCCACCCGACCCACGATCACCTCGCCGGTCGTCACCCACCCGACCCACGATCACCTCGCCGTCAGTCACTCGTCCGTCCGTTCGACTGCCGTCGTCGACAACCCTCGATCGACGGTCACTCGCAGCGTCGCGTCTCCTTCCGGTGCGTCGAACGACACGGCGAGTCGAGGCGGGTCGCGTCGCTCTACGGTGACCGTCCCGGTCTCGAAGAGGGCTCGGACGGACTCACGCTCGACTCCGTGGTCGGTGGCGAACGCGACGACCGGCTCCGCCCGGAGTAGTGCGGCGGTCACGCTCCCCCAGAACACCGTCTCACAGCGAGAGCACCCGAACACGGCGACCGGTTCGTCGGGGTCGGCGACTCGCTGCGCGGCGTCGAGTGACTCCCCGGTGGCTGGGTGGCGATCTGGGGTCCCGAACTGCACTTCGCGATCCATCGCCCCCCAGCAACGGAAGCAGACGCCCCTCATCCCCCACTCCGTGTCGTTGAGCAGGTCGCGAACGGCGATGTCGACGACTGCGTCGATCTCTCGACCGACCGCGGCACCCGACGGTAGTGTCGTCCCCAAGACGATCCCGTGCTCGTCGCACACGACTCGAATCCACCCGCGTTCGTGAATCGCAGTGAGACTCCCGCCACACGTCGGGCACACGTCGTCGATCTCCCCAGTCAGTCGTCGGTCGTCCCCGCCGTACCGCCCGGCGAGCACGGCGTCGACGATCTCCAGCCCACTGTTGGTGAGAACGTACGTTCCGTCGTCCTCGTAGACGTACGTGCCGACGAGCTTCTCGAGGTGGTAGTTGAACGTGCCGGCGTCGTCGACACCGACTGCTCGTCGGAGTTCTGCGAACCGCAACCCGGACGGCCGCCAGTTCTCGCGCCGCTCGTCTGCGAGGACTCTGAGCGTCTCCAGTCGCGTCTCGTCGGCCAGTAGCGCGAAGTGGTCGGGGGCTCCCCTGCCGGTGTCGTCTCCCGACGACGCCCCGTCGGTCCGGTCGGAACCAGTCACAGGGACTCGACGGTCGCCCGTCCACATAAACGGTGTACACGGGACCCACGATCACTGAAGACCGGACACGGGTGCGACGACGATCGGGCGCGAACCTGTCGGGCGAGTTACTGGATACGTCTCCAAGAAACGCTTAATCCGGTTCCTGCCCTCTCCGACACTCGTGACCGACGACGACAGGTGTCGACGAACGACCGGAAGAGACAGTGAACCGCTCCTCTCTGTCGACGGCCTGACGAAGCGGTACGAGACCGACGACGGCAGCGTCACCGCGGTCGACGACGTCTCGTTCGCCGTCGAGTCGGGGTCGGTCGTCGGCCTGCTCGGGCCGAACGGTGCCGGGAAGACGACGACGATCAAGTGTTGTCTCGGGTTGGTGGAGCCGACGGCCGGGCGGATTCGAATCGGTGGCGTGGACCCGACCCGAGCGTCGCGAGCGACGTACCGGCACGCCGGCGCCGTCTTGGAGGGGGCACGGAACGTCTACTGGCGGCTCACCGTCCGCGAGAACCTCCGGTTCTTCACGGGACTCCAGGGACTCCACCCGGACGACAGACGGGAGCGTCACGAAGGCCTGTTGGAGACGCTCGGCCTGTCGACGAAGGCGGACACCGTCGCGAACACGCTGTCGAGGGGGATGCAACAGAAGCTGAGCATCGCCTGCACACTCGCCCGCGACACACCGCTCGTGTTCCTGGACGAACCGACGCTCGGACTCGACGTGTCGGCGGCGCGTGATCTCTGTGCGGAGTTGTCCAGACTCGCCGCCGAGGAGGACCGTGCCGTGGTCGTCTCCAGCCACGACATGGACGTCGTCCGGCGACTGTGTGATCGCGTGGTCGTCTTCGACGGTGGACGTGTCGTCGTCGACCGACCGGTCGACTCGCTGTTGCGACTGTTCCGTCGACAGGCGTACCGCATCCGACTCGCGTCGGCTGGCACCGCCGAGTCGGCGCTCTCGGCGTTCGAGACCGAGTGGTCGGCGGACACGGTCGAGGTGACGGTCGAGGAACCGGACGCGGTGTACGACCTCGTCGCAGCGCTGGAGCGTGCCGGTGCGACGATCGAGTCGATGGAGTCGATCGAACCGGACCTCGAGACGGTCTTCCTCGAACTGACGGCGGGGGACGGCACGGGAGGCGGAGACGCCGCGTCGACGACTCGGGCGACCGACGACGAGACGACCGTGCCCGTCGCGAGTGGGAGGTCCCGATGAGTCTCGCGGAGACGTACGCGATGGTGCACGTCGTCTTCGAGAAGGAGGTGGCACTCTTGCGACGGTACTGGTTGAACACGCTGTCGAACGTGGCGACGACGTACGTGATGTTCCTGTTGTTGTTCCTCGGCGGACAGTCCGTGGCACCCGCGACCCTCGACGACAGCCTCGCAGGCGTCATCGTCGGCTTCTTCGTCTGGTCGCTCTCGTGGAGTGCCTTCCAGGGGCCGGCACAGACGATCACGAGAGAGGCGAGTTGGGGGACGCTAGAGCAGTTGTACGCGAGTCCACTCCCGTTCCGGACGGTGTTGTCGGCCGAGGTGTTCGCCGGCCTCCTGGTGAACACGATCACGAGCGGACTCCTGTTGCTCGCGATGATGGTGACGACCGGACGGTATCTGACGCTGGACCTCCTCACGGTCGTCCCACTGACCGTCGCGACGGTCGTGCCCGTCGTCGGATTGGGTCTCGCCGCCGGCGGCCTCGCACTGCTGTACAAGCGGATCAGCCAGTTGTTCCTGCTCGTCCAGTTCTGCTTCCTCGTCGCAGTCGCGATCCGTGGCCGCGGGCTCGTTCGACTGCTCCCGCTGAACCTCGGAACGGCCCTCCTCACGCGAACGATGGCGGACGGGGAGCCACTGTCGGCGATGCCGGTCGCCGAACTGGGACTGCTCGTCGGGAAGGCGGTCGGGTTCCTCGTCGTCGGAGGTGTCGTGTTCGGGTACTGCCTCCGTGTCGCGCGCCGACGTGGCGTCCTGGGACACTACTGAGCCGACGGCCCGCCCGTTCCGTCCGGCGCCGCCGAGTCACCGACACGTCCACTCCGTCTCGGCTCGGGCCCGTCGACGACCGGTCGACCCTCCCGCCGAGGGGGTGATCACGACGACTCCGTCTCGATCTCGAACCGCGCGCCGCCGTCCGCGGACTCTCCGACCGACACCGTCCAGCCGTGTGCCTCGACGGTGTCGGCGACGATCGAGAGCCCGAACCCGGTCCCCGCCTCGCTCGTCGAGAACCCGTGTTCGAGCACTCGATCGCGGTCCGCTGGGTCGATCCCGGGGCCGTCGTCTGCGACCGCGAACCCCGACCGGCCGTCCGACAGCGGCGCGACCGTCACCGTCACCGCGCCCGGCGAGTGGTCCACGGCGTTGCGGAACAGGTTCTCGAAGACGCGTGCGAGCCGACTCCGGTCGCCGGTCACCTCACCGAGGCCGTCGTCGACGACGAGCGTGGCGTCGGTCGTGTCGACGTACCCCCACGCCTCGCGGGCCAGCGCCGCCACGGACACCGGTTCCGGATCCTCGACCGCCGCACCACCGCGTGCGAGTGCGAGTAAGTCGTCGATCAGTCGCCCGATCCGGTCGTGAGCGTCCGCGACGGGCTCGAGGTGCTCCGTCTCCCCGGTGTCGCGAGCCACCTCGAGGTAGCCGTCGGCGACCGACAGGGGGTTCCGGAGGTCGTGTGCGACGACACTGGCGAACTCGTCGAGGCGTTCGTTCTGACGCCGGAGCTCCGCCTCCCGCTCGACGCGCCGCAGCGCCGCCTCCACGCTCGCCCCGAGCAGGCGGAACAGGTCGACCTCCGTCTGCGAGAACTCCCGGCGGTCGACGGTCCCGGTCGACAACAGCCCGTACTCGCCGAGTGGTACCTGCACCTCGCTGCGCAGTGCCGTGTCCTCGGCGTACGTCCCAGAGGTCTCGTCGAGTTCGGTCCACACGCGGACCTCGCCCGACTCGAACGCCTCGTGGGCCAGACTCTCGCCGGGTTCGAACGCCGGCAACTCGCCGAACAGTTCCCGCGTCCGGTCGGTCGCCGCCACCGGGAGGAGGCGGTCGGTTCGCTCGTCGTACCGTCGCAGGACGGTCAACTCGAGGTCGAGCACTTCCTCGGCGGCCGCGACGGCGGCCTCGCCGACGGCAGCCACGGACTCGGAGTCGTTGAGTTCCCGACCGACGAACTGGAGGTCTCGGAGGCGCGCCTCGAACTCCTTGCGCTCGGTGATGTCGGTCACGACGGCGATGACACTCTCGACGGTGCCGTCGTCGGTCGTGATCGGTGCCGCCGACAGCAACACGTCCACTCGACCGCCGTCGCGGCGTGTCGCGCGCGTCTCGACGGCACGGACGCGCTCGCCCTCGAACGCTCGTTCGAAGTACGTCGCCACGGTGTCACCGCCCGCAGCCTCCGTCAGCGGGTTCGGGCCGCCGACGACGGCGTCGCGCTCCCACCCGAACACCGACTCGGCGGCGCGGTTCCACGAGCGGACGGTGCCGTCCGGGGCGACCTCGACGATGGGCGAGGGCGCGGCCGCGACGGTCGAGGCTAGTCGCTCGTTGGTGCGTTCGAGACGACGCTCCGTCTCGGCCGCCTCCGTCACGTCGCGCGCGACCACGACGAGCTGTTCCCCCTCGTCGGGCGAGAACGGCGTGAGCCGCACGTCGAAGTCGCGTGTGCCGTCGGGCGTCTCGAAGGAGAGTCGCATCTCGTCGCCCGTGCCACGACCGGGATCCGTCCCCCCGTCGTCGAACACGCCGGCGACCGCGTCCCCGAACGCCGCCGCGGCCGCCGGGTCGAGTCGGCCCTCGACCACGTCTGCGACGGGGTCTCCGACGACCGCCTCGGGCTCGTCGGCGCCGACCAACGACGCGGCCGCGGGGTTCGCGTACTGGACCCGGAAGGCGTCGTCCAACACGAACACGGCGTCGTCGACGGTCCGCAGGATCGCCTCGTCGCGCTCCAACTCTCGTCGTCGCGTCTCTCGATCGGTCACGTCCCGCGAGAACACGGTCAGACCGTCCTCGTCCGGGAACGCGCGGATCTCCGCCTCGTACTCGACCGGCGCCTGGAGCCGGGTCTGGAACGCGACCGGCTCGCCGGTCGCCATCGCCTCGCGGTAGCGACGCTCCAGTTCGGTCCCGACGAGCTCCGGGAACGCCTCCCAGAGCACTACCCCGATCGACTCGTCCGGGTCGACACCGATCCGCTCTGCCATCCGCTCGTTGACGTACACGATCCGCCAGTCGTCGTCGACGGAGTACACGCCGTCCGTCGTCCGGTCCAGCGTCTGGCGGAACCGCTCTACGGTGCGTTCGGCACGTGCACGCTCGCGAGCGGTCGCGGCCACCGACCGAACACGCCGGGCCAAGCGGTCCAGCGACGCGTCCGGGTCGCGGATCGGGACGAACGCCGACGCCCCCGCCTCCGTCGCGGCGCGCTCGACGGCCGGGCTCGGGTCGTCGGCGACCAACACCGTCGGCACCGACGGTGCCTCGGTCGTCAGTCGCTCCACCAGCGTGACCCCACTGTCGTCGGCGAGTGTCTGTGCCGTCACTACGCAGTCGATCTGCCCTGCGGCCACGTGGCTGGCTCTACCGTCCGGCTCGCCCGGTCCGTCCGGTGGTCGGACACGTTGTCCGCCGTCGCGGCGCGTGCCGTCACACTCCTCGTGGCCCGTAGTGACTCCCTCGGAGTCACCCTCTCGGGTCCTCGTCGTGTCACCCTCTCGGGTCCCCGTCGTGTCACCCTCGACGCCGTCGCCCCGGACGACTGTCAGCGCACTCGCCACGCCGTCGGCGGTCCGGACCGTCGTCGTCTCGTCGGAGAGGCGCTCGCGGACACGGGTCACCGCCGTCTCGTCGTCGTCGACGTACAACACGGTGACGGGAACGGTCGAGTTCCTCACGTCGAGTACACGCTCGTGGTACTCGGTATTAATCCTGACCCTGCTCTCTGGAGCAGCCTCCAGACGGCCCCGCCGGCTGTCGCGGACGCGAAGGGGGACGACGCCCTCGGACGGGCGACTCCCTCGGACGCGAAGGGGGACGACGTCCCCGGACGGGCGACTCTCCGGTACGTGTGTCGCCTCTCTTCGATCCGCGCCTCCACGCTGCCTCCTGGCCCACCGTGCGGATCGGTCCGAGCCGCTACACACTTCTCCGTGTACGACCGACGGCGACTCGTGACAGACACACTCGACCACGCCGCGGGCGTCCTCCGAGAGGGTGGTCTCGTCGTCTACCCCACGGAGACGGTGTACGGGCTCGGTGCCGACGCGACCGACGCGACGGCGGTCGAGCGGGTGTTCGACGCGAAGGGGCGCGACCGCGAGAAGCCGCTCTCGGCGGGGTTCCCCGACGTCGAGACCGCACTCGACGCGACGGCACCGAGCGACCGAGCGACCGCCTTCGCTCGCGAGTTCCTCCCCGGACCGGTGACCGTCGTCGTCACCCGCGGCCCGCAGTTCCCGGACGTGTTGACCGCCGGCAGCGACCGCGTCGGCATCAGAGTGCCGGCCGACGAGACCGCCCGCGAGTTGGCCGCCCGTGCCGAGTGCCCGGTGACGGCGACGAGCGCGAACCGCTCGGGGACCGGGAGTGTCCGCCGCGTCGCGACCCTCTCGGCGTCGATCCGCGACCGGGTCGACGCAGTCGTCGACACCGGCGAGACGCCCGGCGGCGAGAGCACCGTCGTCGACCCCGAACGGGGCGTGATCCACCGCGCCGGCCCACGAGCCGACGCGATCCGCGACTGGCTCGACGAGTGAGGCCGCCGCCGTGATCGGTCGGCTGCGGCACCACCCGGACTCGTCGGCCGGGACTCGAGACGTGTCGACGACAGAACGGAGCCGCCTCTCGTCCGTTTTATCGCCACTTCTCTAGATTCAGTAAGGAAGAACAGGTGTAACCGTAGCGTAATTTCAAGGGTCGGTAGTCCTCAGACTCGGTCGTCATGTCTAGTGACACCGTAGTCTCGGGGCGTGTCGTCCAGCCGCCGGCGGGGCCGGCGGCGGACGTGCCGGTCAGACTCGTCGCGGGGAGCGAGGCGGCCGACGACACACGGACGGACGGGGAGCCACTCGCGGAGGCGGAGACGGACGCGTCGGGGACGTTCGACCTCGTCGTCGACGAGTCGCCCGCGGCAGTCGCCGACTCGGAGCCGACGCTCGAAGTCGTCGGACCCGGGTCGGAGCCGCTGGCACGCGAGTCCGTGACCGAACTGGTCGCCGACGGTGGCGGCGAACTCGACACCGTCGTGCTCCCGGCGAGTGCAGACCTCGACGGCGACGCCGCCGACGCGACGGCCGACGGCGGCCAGGTCTCCTCGTCGGTCGCGACGATGCTCGTCGGCGGCTACGCGGGCGACTCGCAGATGCCCCACCACGGCACCGTCGAACAGCGCGGGATGACGGAGACGCCGCGTCGCCCCGGCACACGTGGGTTCGGGCGGTTCCGGCGGCTGTTCGACGCGCTGCCCCCGGCCACCCACGACCCGGAGTTCCTCGAACTGCTCGGGCGCGAGGGTGGCCCGATGGACGGCGGCGAGCGCGAGCGGCCGGAGGACAGCGACTTCCCGCCGGCGGGGTACGTGTTCTTCGGGCAGTTCGTCGACCACGACGTGACCTTGGACCCCACGTCGAGTCTCGACAGACAGAACGACCCGGACGCCTTGCGGAACTTCCGGACGCCGGGGACGGACCTGGACAACGTGTACGGCGCCGGCCCCGAGGTGAGTCGCCACCTCTACCAGCGTGGTGCGCCCCGCGGCGAGGCGACCGAACAGGCCGACCCGGCGAAGTTCCTCCTCCGGCGCAACGACGCCGGGGAGTTGGCCGACGTGCCGCGAAACAGCCAGGAGACGGCACTGATCGGCGACCCACGCAACGACGAGAACCTGATCGTCTCGCAGGTCCAGTGTTCGATGCTGTCGGCACACAACGAGATCGTCGACAGACTCGAAGCCGAGGGGATCGAGGAGGGGCGCTTCGAGGAGGCCCAACAGCTGCTCCGGTGGACGTACCAGTGGCTACTGTTGAACGACTTCCTCCCGCGGGTGTGTGACCCCGAGATCGTCGAGTCGGTCCGCGAGGAGGGCCGCGAGTTCTACCAGGTGCCCGACGACGACCGGCCGTTCGTGCCCCTGGAGTTCGCGGGGGCCGCGTACCGGTACGGCCACAGTCGGATCGAGGAGCGGTACACGGTCAACGACGAGTTCGAGGCGGACCTGTTCACCGCCGAAGGGGGGCCGACGCTGCGCGGCTTCCGCGTGGTGCCGTCGGACCGCACCGTCGACTGGGCGCGGTTCTTCGACCTGGACGGCGGCTCCGTCCAGCGTGTCGCCCCCATCGACACCGTCCTCCCGAACAGTCTGATGGACCTCCCGTTCGTCGGCGAGGGGCCGTCGTCGCTGGCGGCTCGCAACCTCGTCCGCGGGCGACGGCTCGGGCTCCCGTCCGGCCAGGCGGTGGCGCGCGCGATGGGTGTCGACCCGCTCTCCAGCGAGGCGGTCGGCTTCACCGAGGCCGCCGAGGCGGTCCCGGTCGCGCCCGGCGACCGGGAGACGCCGCTGTGGTTCTACGTCCTCGGCGAGGCGGCGGAGGAACACGACGGCGCGCGCCTCGGTCCGGTCGGGAGTCGGCTCGTCGCGGAGACGCTCGTCGGCCTCGTCGACGAGAACCCCAAGTCCTACCGGCGACTCCAGCCGAACTGGACGCCCGCGGACCCGGACGTGCTCCCGTTCGACAGGCACCTCACCGTCGGGGAACTGCTCGCCTTCGGGCGGTGAGTCGTGTCGGTTGCGGTCGGTGAGGCGGTGGTCGCCCGTCGGCGCCGCGGGTCGCCCGCCGGTGGCCGCTCTCACAGCCCGAGGAGACTCCGGAGACTGTTCGTCGCGACGCCACACTCCTCGCGGTACGGACAGGGGTCGCACTTCGGCGAGCCGCCGAGCCGCGGCGGCGGGCCGTCGATCCCGCGCGCCGTCCGGAGTGCGCGCCGGTAGGCCGCGGTCCGCCTGACGCCGAGTCGGACTTCGCGGACGACCGCGTACGCCGGGTACTCGACGAAGGCACGCGGGATCTCGCGCTCGCGCTCCCACGCGAGCGCCTTCGCCGCCGCGACGGCTCTGACGGCGTGTGGTTCCCACACCCCCGTCTCGTGTGGCTCTCCCGGCGAGACGAACACCGGTGCCGGCGGTGGGGTGCCGTCCGTCGTGGGCTCGTCGTCGACGGGAGTCTGGTCGTCGTCCGGCGTCGCTCCGTCGTCGCCCGCAGCCGCGAGCGTCGCGCCCGCGAGCACCTTCGACGCGACACCGTGACAGTCCTTCCCGACGAGGTACGTCTCCCGGGCCGCGGGAGCGACGAGCGCGTCCCAGACCGGCCGCTCGGCGAGTGTTCGGAGTCGCTCGCGGTAGGTCGCCGGCTCGACGGCGACGGGAGTGGTCGCGAGTGTCGCGTCGTCCGCGTCCCTGAGTTCCCGGTAGCGGTCCGCGAGAGCGGTGACGCGTGTCACCGTCTCGGGCACCGTGCGCTCGTCGCGACGGGCGTAGTAGAGCTGCCGTGGACAGTAGGCGGCGCGTGCGAGGTCCGAGAAGGCGGTGAGGTCGTCGGTGTCGCGGGACTCTGTGGTGGTGTCCTCGCCGTCGGGTGGTTCGGCGGCGGCGCTCTCCGTGTCGCCGTCGGGAGTCGACGAGTCTGTCACTGTACGGCCGTCTCGGGTGTCGGCCGGGGTGGGCGGTGTCGGTGGCACGTGCCGTCTGGTCGTGGTATCCGACTTGAACCCTCGGGACGGTGTCGTCGAACGCCCGAGAGGTAGACAACGAGCCGCAGCGTGATCCACTTCGCAGTCAGGCGAACAGTTGCCGTGCCTCGTCGACCGCCTCGACGAGTGCGTCGACCTCCTCGCGGGTGTTGTAGACGTAGAACGAGGCTCGCGCGGACGCCGCCGCGCCGAGTTCGTCGTGGAGCGGCTGGGTACAGTGGTCGCCCGCCCGGATCGCGACGCCGTGGTCGTTGACGATACTCGAGAGGTCGTGGGCGTGGACGCCGTCGAGGTTGAACGCGACCAACCCCGCACGGTCGTCGCCTGGTGGCCCGTAGACGGTCACGTCGTCGTGTTCCGTCAGCCGGTCGTAGGCGTAGGAGGCCAGGGCCGACTCGTGGTCGTGGACGCGGTCCATCCCGATCTCCTCGAGGTAGTCGATCGCGGCGTGGAGTCCGATCCCCTGTGCGATCACCGGGGTGCCGGCCTCGAACTTCCAGGGCAACTCCTCCCACTCGGAGTCCTCGAAGGTGACCGACCGGATCATCTCCCCACCGTAGAGGTACGGCTCCATCTCCTCCAACACGGCCTCCTTCCCGTACAACACGCCGATCCCGGTCGGCCCACACATCTTGTGCCCGGAGAAGGCGTAGAAGTCACAGCCGATCTCCGCCACGTCGACCGGCATGTGTGGGACCGCCTGCGCACCGTCGACGAAGGCGTAGGCGTCGTGCTCGTGGGCCAACGCCGTGAGTTCCTCGACGGGGTTGACCGTCCCCAACGTGTTCGAGACGTGGAGCGCACTCACCATCTGGGTGTCGTCGTCGATCAACTCGGCGGCGTGGTCCGTGTCGAGGTACCCCCCGTCCGTCACGCGGACGTACCGCGCCTCCGCGCCGGTCTTCTCGCAGATCTGCTGCCAGGTGACCAGCGAGGCGTGGTGTTCCATCTGAGTCATCACGACGTTGTCGCCGGGGCCAAGTTCCGCCAGCCCCCACGCGTACGCGACGAGGTTCTCCGACTCCGTCGTGTTCTTGGTGAACACGATCTCCTCGCGGCCGTCCGCGCCGACGAACTCGGCGACGCGGTCGTGTGCCTCCTCGTAGGCGACCGACGCCTCCTGACTCAGGTGGTGGATCCCGCGGTGGACGTTGGCGTTGTACGTCCGGTAGAAGTCCGCGATGGCCTCCACGACCGGCTCCGGAGTGTGACTCGTCGCGGCGTTGTCGAGGTACACCAGCGGCGTGTCGTCGTCCTCGTCCGGCCCCGGCGTGGTCGGGTCGCCGCCGACCTGCCGGTCGAGCACCGGGAAGTCCGCACGGATCGACTCCACGTCGACCGCGTACTGCTCCTGTGTTCCCATCACTCGTGTAGTGGTGGCCGAGCCGTAACACCTCTTCGGTCTCCCCGATCCGAGCGCGTCGACTCCGGCGGCACGCGGCCGCTCGCGTCCCGTCGCGGCGGAACCGGATCGGCACGGAGCGGCACGGAGCCGGGCTGGACGGAGCGTGACACGAACCACCGCCAGCCTGCGCGCGAGCGACAAGTTCCTACCGACCGCCCACGTACGTGGCGACCGTGTCACCGGCGCACGCACTCGGGTTCGAGACGCAACGAGAGGAGGTGGCCGACGCGTCGCTGTCGGTCGAGGGGTCGCTCCCGGACTGGCTCGTCGGGCGACTGATCCGCAACGGCCCCGGGCAGTTCGAGGCGGGCGACACCCCGTTGCGCCACTGGTTCGACCCGTACGCACTGTTGCGCGGCTTCCGGATCGACGGGCGGACGGACACGGTGACGTACACGAACCGGTTCGTCCGCAGCGAGGACTACGAGTACGCCCGCGAACACGGGGACGTCCGCCGGATGCTCCCCGGCACGCCGCCGGATCGATCGCTGTTCACGCGACTCCGCCACACGCTCACGGGGGCGTTCCAGGACAACCCCTCCATCGGCGTCCAACACCTCGGCGGGACGGTGACGGCGATCACGGAGTCGCCGGTCGGCGTCGCGGTCGACGACGAGACGCTGGCGACGACCGGCCGGCGCGACCTCACGACCGGGCTGGACGCGGACTTCACGCTCGGGCACCCACACTACGACCCCGAGCGGGACGTGTTCGTCAACTTCGCCGTCTCCTACGGGAGCGGCGCGACGTACACCCTGTTCGAGCGCGACCGCCGGACGGCGAGCCCGGAGATCGTCGGCGAGGTGTCGTTCGACGACGCGCCGTACGCCCACTCGTTCGCGTTGACCGACGAGTTCGCGATCCTCGCGTCGATCCCGTACGGGCTCGACACGACGAAGCTGCTCACGGGCGCGTTCGGCGACGGGACGTTCCTGGACGCGATCACCGCCTTCGAGGGGAGTGGTCCCGGTCGCGGGTCGGCGCCGACGCGGGACGCCGCGTTCCTCCTGTTCGACCGCGAGACGGGGGAGGTGGCCCACCGGGTGGCGGCGGACCCGTTCTTCGTCTACCACCACGCCAACGCCTTCCGCGAGGACGACACGATCGTCGTCGACCTGATCGCCTACGAGGACGAGCGGGCGATGACGGGGTTGACTCTCGAGAACCTCGCCGGTTCGGACCCGGACGTGCCGACCGGCGACTTCGTGCGCTACCGGCTCCCGTTGGACGACGGGCGGGCGGCCCGCGAGACGCTGTACGAGGGCCAGGTGGAGTTCCCGACGCTGGCGTACCCGGACCGACTCGGGGAGCCGTACCGCTACTGTTACCTCGCGGCGAACGCCGACGGCTCCAGTCTGCCGACGCGACTCGTGAAGTACGACCACCGGACGGAGGAGACGACGACGTGGACGCCGGACCGCACGGGGGCGGCGTTCCCCGGCGAACCGCTGTTCGAGAGTGCCCCGGGCGCGGACGCCGAGGACGCGGGCGTGATCGTCACCACCGTGTTGGACGCCGACGCCGAGCGGACGGACCTCGTCGTGTTGGACGCCCGGACGATGGAACGGGTCGCCCGCGCCGAGGGTGTCCACCGGCTCCCGTACGGCTTCCACGGCCAGTTCTACCGCGACGGTGACCCGGTGCGGAGTATGGCCTGAGCCGGTCGACAGACCCGTCGTACGGTTACGCCGCCTAGACAGGGCTACACCACTCGGGATCGGGGCACACCACCCGCCGAGAACACCGCGGTACCCTTCCGTCTGCGTCACGTACGACGGTCGAGTGATCACGGATGCTCGGTGACCTCCACATGGGCTGGGAACACGTCGGGTTCCTCAACTGGCCCGTCGATCCGGCGGTCGTCGCCCCGACGCTGCCGGACGGCCTCGTCGTCGACACCTACGACGGAGACGCGTACCTCTCGGTCGTGCCGTTCACGAACGTCGACGTGCGACCCCAGTGGCTCCCCGACGGACTCGGGGTCCCACTCCCGGAGTTGAACCTCCGGACCTACGTCCGTCTCGCGGACGAGGGAGACGGGACAGGCGAGACGGACGGAGCGGGCGGGGAGAGCGAAGCGGACGGCGTGGGTGAGGCGGGTGACGGAGACGACACGGACGGGCGTGCCAACGCGGACGAGCCCGCGGCGGGAGACGCCGCCGCCGACCCGATGGCACCCGAGGCTGGCGTCTACTTCTACAGTCTCGACGCGGAAGGGGCAGCCGGCGTCGCGGGCGCCCGCCTGCTCCACCACCTGCCGTACTACCGCGCCGAGATCGACCTCCGAGAGACGGACGACGGTGTCCGGTTCGAGAGTCGTCGCCGCCACCCCGGCGCACGGGCGGCGTCGTTCGCGGGGCGGTACGGCCCGACCGGCGAGGCGTTCACCGCCGAACGCGGCTCGCTGGCGTCGTTCCTCACGGACCGCGCGCGGTACTTCACCGAGACGCCGGACGGAGACCTGCGCTACGCGACGGTGTCGCACGAACGCTGGCCGCTGTACGAGGCGACGGTCGACCTGTACCGCAACGACCTGTTCGCCGCCAACGGGTTCGCCGAGCCGGAGACGGAGCCGGTCTGTTACTACAGTCCGCGCGTGACGACGCGCGCCTCCGAGAGCCGCCCGGTCGCGGAGCTGCAGCGGTGACGCCACCCGTCGCCGGCAGCAAGTCCGCTGTCGCTCCGTCGCCGGCAGGACGGTCGTCGGTCGACACACGCTCCGCAGGTACGCTTTTGTCTGCGGGTGACGAGCGGACCGGCGTGCAACTGGACTTCTCGAAGGTGCGACGCGACGACGCGTACAGCGAGATCGAACTCCGGTACACGACGCCGAAGGGGACACGAACGGTCCGGGGCGTGGGGCGTGCGACGAGTCTCGGCACCGGCGAGTCCGTGATTCGCGTCGTCGAACGCGACGACACGACCGTCACCGTCCCCCACGAGCGGGTCGTCGAGATCACCTCGACGGACCTCTGAGAAGAGTCGCGCTCTCACTCCGCCATCCGACGCCGCTCGTCCTCGCGGTCCGCCCACCAGTCCTCGCGGAGGAGCCCGTACTGCACCGTGTCGACGTACGCGCCGTCGACGAAGCGGTCCCGACGGATCACGCCCTCCTGCTCGAAGCCCAGCGACTCCAACAGGCCGCGCGAGGCGTCGTTGAACGCGTACGCACTGGCACCGACCGCCGGGTGGTCGTACGTCCGGAACACGTAGTCGATTAGCAGCGAGACGGCCGCGGTGCCGTACCCCTCGCCGTGGACCTCCGGGACGAGCCAGTATGCCAACTCCGGTCGTCGCCAGTCGGCGTCGTCGATCGAGACCGCGCCGATCCGCCGACCGGACTCGCTCGCCGACCCCGAGGAGGGGTCATCGAGACAGACGAGGAAGCCGCCGTCGCCGTCGGTCTCGGTCAGCCACGACTCCGTCTCCGCGCGGCTCCTGATCGAACTCCCCAGCGGGTACCTGATCTCGGGGTTGGTGAGTCCTCGCTGGACGAAGTCGGCGTCGTCCGGCTCTGTCGTCCGCAGAGTCACGCCCGTCTCCCCGTCTCGCGTGACGCGTGCTCCTGGCATACACTCCGGTTCGGCGACCGCAGTATACCTCTTGTGTGTCCGTGAGTGTCGCTCGCACGGGACGCCCGGCGGTGCGGTGGAACGGCGTCGACGGCGTCAGTGGGTGAGTCACTCCGGTGCGTCGTCGTCGGGGGAGGGAGGCGAGTCACTCCGGTGCGTCGTCGTCGCGCCCGCGGAGCGTGAACGGCCCGATGGAGAGCGTCCGTTTGGTGACGGTCGCGATACGCAACACGTAGGCGGTCAACACGAGGAACGGGAGCGACGCGACGGCGACGGCGGCGGCGACCGCGACGACCGCGAACGAGACACCCGCGACGCCGCCGTCGACGAGCAACACCTCGTGGAACAACACCGCCGAGACGGCCGTCACCAGCGCCGGCACGGCCGCACCGAGGATCACCCGCGAGAGGTCGATCAGCTCCCACTGGAAGTACAGCGTCTTCAGGTGCTCACGCGCCGGGCCGAACAGCTCCAGCGTCGTCGCCACCTCGTCCAGTCGCTCCCGCTGGGTGTCGGTCACGGCGTCGGCCTCGACGTGTTGGAGCCGCCGCGCGCGGTGGAGCAACAGCGAGTAGTCGAAGTTCAACGCCGGGGCCAACAGGCCGAAGGTTCCGAACTCCGCTCCGGCCAGTCCCTCGCGGACGCGCTCGGCGTCTCGTTCCACGTCGGCCGCGAGCGCCGCGAGGCGTTCGGGTGGTGGCGCCTCCTCGGATCGCTCGCCGTCCTCGACCGACGCCGGGAGTGTGTCGCCGAGTTCGCGCGCCCGGTCGCGCGCAGCGGTGACGAGCACGCGGAGGAACGCCGACGGCTCCGCCGGCGCGGGCTCCCCGGTCGCCTCGGCCACCTCCTCCCGGAACTCCAGAGCCCCGGTCATCCGCTCGCGTTGGTCGCCGACGGCGCCCAACTCCTGTGAGAGGACGAGCTGATCGAGCGTGACGACGAGCGTGACGCCGGTGATCGTCGCGCCCACGAACGCCTGGAACACCGTCTCCACGGGGTCGCCAGTCCGTAATGCCGTCGCCGCCTCCGGGACCAGTGTCCCGACGGCGACGAGGAGGAGCCACAGCCCGACGACGGAGCCGGCGATCACCGTCGACCGCGGGGCGCTCACGAACACCCGGAAGGCGAATCCCCCGGCCTCGCCGCGCTCGCGCATCTCGTCCGCGGTACCCCCCTCGCGGTCGAGGTGACGGTCGCCCCCGGTGTCGTCGTCCGACGAGTCGCCGCCCCGTCCCGCGTCCTCGTCTTCCGTCGCCGTCCCCCCACCGGCGTCGTCCGCCGCCGTCTCTCCGGTGCCGTCGCTCGCCGTCGTCTCGTCGTCGGCCGCGGACTCTCCAGTCACGAGTCGCCGTTCGATCACCACCGAAGTGAACGTTCCGCTGGAGCTGCGGTCGGTGTCCGTCGAGACCCGTCACCGGAGCGGACACCGCCCACCGCTCCCGTCACCCTCGCTCGAGTCTCGCCCGTCGTCCGACCGACCCTCGGGCGTCGCGCGCCTGCGAGCCTACTCTTGGTAGGCGAGTCGCACCTGCTCCCACTTCCCGCGCTGTTCGAGGTGGTCCTGGAGCGCTTCGGCGTACTCCTGGGTGAGGTCCTCCGCCGCGGCGAGTTTCTCCTCGTCGGGGCCGGAGTCGCCACCGCCGCCCAGCACTGCGTCCTTGATCCCGGAGATGGCGTCCGAGAGGCCGCCGCCGCCGGACCCACCGCCGGGTCCGCCGCCGGGACCGCCGGCCATCCCGCCCATCCCGTCGGACATGTTCTCCAGTTCGGGCATGATCTGCGGGAGCTTCTCGGTGTCGGCGACGATCCGGGCCGTCTCGGGGTCGTCGGCGTCCTCGATCTCGAACTCCGTGGCGGTCATGATCAACCCCCACTCCTGGTTCGTGAACGTCGACTGCCGGACGCGGCTGTTGAACTGTTGGTCCACCTGCATCCGGTCGCCCACGATGGCGTCCGTCCAGTCGCTCATACTCGACCGGAGGTGGGCGGCCGGCTTGTGGGTTTCCCCTCCCGTCGCCGCGGTACGGGCCACCCGAGCAATCGACCGTCGCGTCGGGACCGAGCCACCGCCGCCGACACACTCAGATCGCGTCGCTCGTCGCCGTGTAGACGCCGCCCAGGACGAGCCCGTAGACGGCGTGCCACAGCAGCGACGGCGGCGCGAAGTTCGGGAACGGCGGCGAGGCGGGCGACCCGACCGCTCCGAGCCACACCGGCATCACCAGCGCCGCGAACACGACCCACGTCGCGACACCCCACGCGACCCCGGCGCCGACGAGTCGGCCGGGAGCGTCGAGATCCGCCGCACCGACGAGCCCCGCGAAGATCACACCCAGTACCGCCCCGTGCGAGACGTGGACGACGAACCCAGCAAGCGGGTTCTGTGGCGGCGCCAACGTGTACAGCGACGGGATCGCCACCGCGATCGTCGGGGTGTTCATCGCCACGACGAGGACACCCATCACGAGCGCCCCGGCGATCCCGCCGAGGACGCCCGCTCGCCAGTTACCGCGTTCCGTACTACCGTTCGCCGTGTCTGTCACTGTCGACATCGTGTCCGGTCCGAGGCACACTCGGGACAAGGCTCTCTGGGGGCCGTGCGTCCGCGACGGAGCGAGGGGCAACGTTCAAGTTGTGTGTGTGGAGTGGTGGACCTCTCGGCCGACGCGACTGTGGGATTGGGACGGTGGTACACGCGGTACGACACTAGACACAAGTGTACCGTCTCCGTACTACACGGGTATGGCACGTGCAGACGACGAGGAACCCGCCGATCCAGAGACGACGACGCTGAACCTCCGTGTGACCGAACAACTCCTCGCCGACATCGACGTCGCGTGGAAGGAAGAGGGGTACACGTCGCGTAGCGAGTTCCTCCGGCACGCGATCCGCGACGCCGTCGAACACCCGGGGTTGTCGCGTGACGCGTTGAGCACGATTGCGGCCGAGGAGTACGCGATGCGGCACGACGAGGGGGACGCGATCCCGCGAGCGGCCGTGCTGGAGTCACTCGACGAGGAGTGATCCGTCGTGGGCGACACCGACGAGTGGACGTGGGAGTTCCGACCCTCGGCGAAGGAGTAGTTGGACGCTCTCGAGGACGCGACACAGCGACGGATCGTCGAGAAACTCGACGAGATCGTCACCGACCGGTGGCGCGACCCGCCCGCGTACGTCGAGCCACTCAGCGGCGTTCCGCACGGCAAGATCCGAGTGGGAGACTACAGACTCGGCGCGCTCGCCGATCGAGACCGCTCCGTGTTGATCGTGTACGAGATCGAACACCGCTCCGGTGCGTACGAACCCGGTGACGACTGAGTCGAACGCCGAGGCCGGTGGCCGGTGGAGAAGAGGGACCCGCCGGCGACTGCTACGGAGTTTCGAGGTACGTCACCAGCGTCTCGCGGGCGATCTCGAACAGTTCCCGGAGGTGGTCGGCCGTCTGGTCGAACCGCGGCTCCCACTCTTCGGTGCCGAGGTAGTCGCTGACGACGAGCAGTGCGGCCGCCTCGTAGCGGTGGTGGCGCGCGACCGCGAACACCGCCGCGGCCTCCATCTCGACGGTGAGCACCCCACGCTCCGCGTAGTGGTCCACCTCCGGCACCGTCTCGCGGTACGCGGCGTCGACCGTCCACGTCGTCCCCTCGTGGACCGTCCGGGTCGAGTCCGCGGTGGTCGCCCGTGCGTCCGCCGCCAGCGACGGCGTCGGCTTGACGAGTTCCCCTGGCGCGAGGTAGTGGTGTGAGGTCCCCTCGTCGCGGATCGCGCGGTCGGGGATGATCACGTCCGCCATCGACACGTCCGTCTGGAGACAGCCGGCGTACCCCACCGAGAGGAACGCCTCGACACCCGCGGCGCCCAGCGTCTCGACGATCATCGCCGTCACCGGCGCGCCGATGCCGAAGTTCCCGACGACGCCGACGGACCCGGTCGCGTCGTCATCGGGAGTGTCGCCCGCGTCCGCGTCGTGCTCGGGAGCGGCGTCCGTGTCCGCGTCGCCGTCGGGAGCGGCCGCACCGTCCACCGACACGTCCGCGAGGACGTGACAGTCGAACAGGTAGTGGTCGGCGAACAGTTCGCGTGTCTCGTGTGTCTCGACGGCGTGCTCGAACAGGGTCGGCTGGTAGCAGAGGACGACGGCGTCGGGCGTCTCGGCGGGCGTCACGGCCGCCGCCTCCACCTCGTGGTCGGCGGAGATCAGCGCCGGTGCCTCGTGCTTGCCGTCGAAGGCGGGGTACTCGTAGGGCACGTGAGCAGGCACGAGAACGCGAGGCAAGTACGTTCGGCCGCCTCGTGACGATGTCGCACGGGGTCGGGTGCGCTGCTCGTCTCTTACGAGGACCCGGCCGCTCGTGACCGCGGTGTCGCCCCTCGTCCTCTCGTGGCGTTCCCGTACGGCCGGCTCTCTCACGCCCGCCACTCGCGGACTCGCGTCACCGCGTCGGCGACGGTGTCGCGGACGGCGTCCACCAGCGGCGTCGGGAGGTGACCGACGAGTCGCAGCCCCCACGCGGGCCAGCCGACGGGGTAGCTCGCCCGCGGTCGCGCGACTGTCGCGGCGTGGACGACGACCCGCGCAACGCGTTCGGGGGAGACGGCGGCGAGTCCGCCGTCCAACAGTCGCCCACGCTCCAGTCGTCGGTACGTCTCCGCGAACGCAGCGTGGCGGTCCGCGGACGGTGGGAGTCGCTCCAGCCCCCGCTCGTCGAACGGGGTGTCGACCCAGGCGGGTTCGACGGTCGTCGCCGCGACGCCGGTGCCGCGACACTCCGCGCGGAGCGCGTCCGTCGTCGTCGCCGCGGCGGCCTTCGCGGCCGCGTAGTGGCCCGTGCCCGGGAACACCGTCCGCGCGAGTGAACTCGTCACCGTCACCACGTTGCCGTCGGCGGCGCGCAGGAGGTCGAACGCCGTCCGCGCGAGCGCCGTCGGCCCGTGGACCAGCACGTCGTACAACTCCCGGACGGCCGTCTCGTCGGTGTCGAGCACCGCGCCGGGGAGTGCGTACCCCGCCACGTTCGCCAGACAGTCGAGGCGTCCCGTCTCCGCGGCGATCCGGTCGCGGACCCGCTCGCGGTCCGCCGCGTCGGTCACGTCGAGTTCCGCGGTGACCACGTCGTCGTCGTCCACCCACGGGTCGGTCTCGTCGAGTGCCGCCGCCACGTCCGTCGCGTACACGCGCCACCCGTCCGCGCGGAACCGCTCGACGACGGCGCGGCCGACACCACCCGCCGCACCGGTGACGAGTGCCGTCTCGGTAGAGGGACTCGTCGTCTCGTCGTGCACGACCGATCTCGGGGGCGCCAGCGTGTTGAACCCGCCGGACGTGGACCGGCGGGTGTCGGACGGGGCGGACGTGGACCGGCGGGTGTCGAGCCCACCGGACGTGGACCGGCGGGTGTCGAACGCGCCGAACACGACCCGCCGGGAAACCAACCCACAAGTTCCCCACGACCCGAGGAGGCGGGTATGTACCAGGTGGGGATCGTCGGCTGTGGCGTGATCGGGGAGCGACTGGCGTCGACGTTCGCGGAGCACGAGGCGACGACGGTGACGGTCGCCTGCGACCGCGACGAGACGCGCGTCTCCGAGTTCGCGGCCGACCACGACTGCGAGGCCGTGACGGACCACCAGACGCTGGTGACACACGAGGCCGTCGACGTGGTGTACGTCGGCGTCCCGCCCGCACACCACGTCGCGGTGGCGACGGACGCGCTGGCGGCCGGACGGCACGTGCTCTGTGAGAAACCGATCGCGCCGACCGCCGACGGCGGCGAGGAACTCGTCGCGGCGGCCGCGTCCGCGACGGTCGCCGACGGCGTCGCGGACGGGCGGACGGACGGCGCCGCCGAGGCCGACGAGGTGGGTCCCGCGTCGGGCGGTGACGGAGCGGCGGCCGCGACGGGCGCCGACCGGCGGCCGGTGACGGGCGTGAACCTCCCGTTCCGGTACACGCCGGGGTTCCGCGAGCTCCGCGAGCGGGTCCGCGAGGGCGCCGTCGGCGACGTGTGCCGCGTCGACTTGCACTTCCGGTTCCCGCGGTGGCCCCGCGAGTGGCAGGACGTGTCGTGGCTGGAGGGACGCGAACAGGGTGGCCCGATCCGCGAAGTGGGGACACACTTCCTGTTCGGCGTCGAGGAGATCTTCGGGTCGATCCGCCGCCTCACCGCCGAGGCCCAGTACGCCGGCCCGGACCGCTACGAGCAGTCCGTCGTCGGCTCGTTCGCCGTCGACGATCTCGACGGCGACGGGGAGGTCCACGGGACGCTGGACCTGGCGACGGACGTGGCCGCGAGCGAGGAGAACTCCATCACCGTGTTGGGGACCGACGGGTCGCTGTCGCTGATGGAGTGGTACAAACTGATCGCAGACCGCGGCGAGGACGACGAGCAGGTGTTGGTCGACAGTCGAGCGTCCTCAACGCTGGCTCTCGTTGACGCCTTCGTCGCGGAACTCGACGGCGAAGGTGGCGATCTAGTGTCCTTCGAGGAGGCGACACGGGTGCAACGCGCCGTCGACGCCGTGTTCGACTCGGGGGGCGAGCCGGTGTCGCTCGCCGCGGACGCCGAGTGACCCCGGTCGCCGAGTGAGTGCTGCAGACGGCGGGTGAGTGCCGTAGACGCCGAACGAGTGCTCCGGACGCCGAGTGGCGCGGCTCACCGCGCGAGCAGGTGGAGCCGTTCGGGCTCTACGGACAGCGAGACGGTGTCCCCGTCGGGCGCGTCGGTGGGGTCGAACGTCAGCGTCAGTTCGTCCCCGTCCGGGAGGCGAGCACTCGCTCGGACGTGGTCCCCGAGGTAGAAGCGATCCTCCAGTGTCGCCTCCACCGGACCGCCGCCAACGTCGAACGCCTGCGGCCGAGCGACGACCGTCACCTCGCCGTCCGTCGCAGTCTCCGGTGCCGGGACCGCGGCGTACCCCAGATCTAACACCCCGTCGTCGACGGTCGCCGACAACCTGTTCGAGGTGCCGACGAAGTCCGCGACGAACGGGGTCGCCGGGCGCTCGTACACTTCCTCGGGGGTCCCGACCTGCTCCACTCGACCGTCGTTCAACACCGCGATCCGGTCACACATCACCATCGCCTCCGCCTGGTCGTGGGTGACGTAGAGACTCGTCACGTCGAGATCGGCCAGCAGCCCGCCGATCTCCTCCTGGAGGCGCGTCTTCAGCTTCGCGTCGAGCCCGGTCATCGGCTCGTCCAACAGGAGGACCCGTGGCTCGATCGCCAGCGCGCGGGCGAGGCCGACGCGCTGTTGTTGGCCACCCGACAGCGTCGTCGGGTCGCGGTCACCCAGCCCGCCGATCCCGAGCAGTTCGAGCAACTCGGCCGCCCGCTCGTGACGCTCGGCGCGGGGGACGTCCCGCATCTTGAGCCCGAAGGCGACGTTCTCGCGGACGCTCATGTTGTCGAACAGCGCGTACGACTGGAACACCAGTCCCACGTCGCGTCGCTCCGGAGGCACGTCCGTCACCGGCTCGCCGTCGAAGGCGACCCGGCCCTCCGTCGGCGTCTCGAACCCGGCGACCGTCCGGAGTGTGGTCGTCTTCCCGCAGCCGGACGGGCCGACGAGGCCGAGCGTCTCGCCCGGTTCGACGGTGAGCGAGACCCCGTCGACCGCGACCGTCTCGTCGAAGCGTTTCGTCACGTCGCGTAGTTCCACTCGTTCACTCATGGTGTGGTCTCGTCGCCGCTCGTGGTCGTGTGGCTGTGCCGTACCGTACTCGGTGCCGGGCCTCCGCTCGGCTGCCCCGGGGACGGAGCGAGCCCCCGTCGACACCGGGTGTCACTGGACACCTCCCGTCGAGAACCCGCGTTCGCCGGTCGCACGCAGCAGGGCGGTGACGCCGGCGACGATCAGGAAGTAGATCGACACCGCCGCGGCCGCCCGCTGGAACGGGTTGTTCGAGATGTTCTCGAAGAGGAACAGCGAGAACGGCTTCGGGCCCCGCGAGTAGACGACGTACGAGAAGTTGAACTCCGCCGCCGCCAGCGTCCAACAGACGATCGACCCCGAGAGGATGCCGCGTTTCGCGTTCGGGAGGATCACCGTCGCGACCGTCCGTGGCCACGACGCCCCCAGCGAGCGCGCGGTCTCCTCCAGCCGTCTGAGGTCCATCGACTCGAACGACGACTGGACGGCCAACACCATGTACGGCGCCTTCAGAAGCGAGTAGCCGATCACCAGCGCGACCGCACTCGGCAGGTTCGGGTACGTCCGCAGGAACGCGATCCCGAGGACGATCCCCGGCACGACCGGCAACACCGCGACGGTGTTCAGCCAGTCGCGTCCGGCGAACTCGTACCGCGTCACCGCGTACGCGATGGGGATCCCGACGACGAGGTTCACCCCGACACCACCCAGCGCGAGCAGGACGCTGAAGGCGAGACTCGCGGGGATCCGGACGGCGAGTCCCGTCGCCGGTACGTCGACGACCCAGGTCCCGAGGCCACGAGAGGCGCCGACCGTCTCCGCGAGACCCAGCGCCTGTGCCCAGTGGGTCAGCGTCAGCGGGCCGCTCGGGCCGACACCGGCCCAGCTCTCGAAGAACGACGCGACGAACGTGAGCACCACGGGCCCGATCAGGAACACCACGCAGCCGACGACCAGCCCGACGAGCGCCCGGCGCCCGACGGCGGCCGACAGCCGGTCCAGCACGCCGATCGAGGTGTCGGGCACGCCCCGGACAGCGAGTCCGCCGTCGGCCGCGACGTCGTCGTCGGTCACGCCTCGGCCACCTCCGCGTCCGTGAAGCGCAGTCCGGCGAAGGTGAACAGCAGGGTGAACGCGAAGAACACCGTCGCCAACGCCGACGCCATCGGGAGGTCGAACCCGACCTGGATCTCCTGGTCGAACCGGAAGGTGATCACCGACAGCGCCTTCAACACGAGTACGGTGCCGAAGATGGCGAGCGCGGTGCGGAACGTGAGGATCACCGCGCCGACGACACCGGGCCGGATCTGTGGGAGGGTGACGTACCGGAACGTCTCCCACGGACTCGCACCCAACGAGCGAGCGGCGGCCTCGGCGTCCTCGTTCACCTCGGCGTACGTCCCGCGCAACAGGAACGTCGCCCGCGGGATCATCGAGTACAGGTAGCCGAAGAACAGCCCGAGGATCGCCTTCGTCGAGCCTGACGGTTGCCCGGTCAACGCGACCGCGTCGGGACTCGTCCCCGCGAGGACGGCGACGGCGTTCGAGAGCACGCCCGTCGTGCCGAACAACACGATCATCATGAACGCCGCGACGATGCCGGGGAGACTGATCGGGAACGAGACCAGCGTGACGACCGCCCCTTCGAACGGGAGGTCGTACTTCTCCAACGCGTGGGCGATCCCGACGCCGACGGCGACGCTGACGACGGTCGTCGCGGCCCCGAACCACAGCGAGTTCCAGATCACCGCGCCGTACACCGGGTCCGTCCCCGGGACGACGGCGTCACCGACGACGGGGAGGTACGCGAGGATCGAGGCGAACAGCTCCCGGTAGGCGGACAGGGTGAACCCCTCGACGGCGAAACTGGAGGTCGAGGTGCTCACCCGCACCATCTCGACGAGCGGGACGAAGGCCCCGAACGTCGCCAGCGCGAGGAACGGCAGCGACAACACCGCGATCCGTCGTCGCTCGCGGTCGCGTTCGGTCTCCGGGAGTGCGGTCGTCGCGGCGCGCTCTCGGAGGCCGGTCTCCTCGGAGTCGAGTGCGGCCATCGGCCTCAGTACCCCGTCAGTCCGACACCCTTCCCGATCTCCTCGATGATCGACTCCTGGTTGTCGACCAGCTTCGTGTAGTCGACCTGGAACTCCGTCTCCTCGTAGCGAGACTGTGGCGGGAACTCCTCGGGCATCTCCAACTCCGGCGCCCGGATCGGCCGGACGAACGCGTCGAGGAACTTCCGTTGCCCCTCCAGGGAGAGCACGTAGTCCATGAACAGCTTACACGCCTCCGGGTTCGGGGCGCCTTTCAGCATCCCGTAGCCGTACGGCTGGTTGAACGCACCCTTCTCGCCGTTCGGGCCGGTGAGCAGCGTCGTCGCCACCTGGTCCTCCCCGATGGAGTCGGCGTTGTACTTCAGGTCCAGCCCGGTGTAGTCGTACTCGACGAACGTGTGGACCTCGCCCTTCGTGAACTTCTGTTCGACGTTGCCCGCGAAGACGGCACCCTTCTCTTTCACCTCGTTGTAGTAGTCGATCACCGGCTGCACGTCGTCGAGACTCCCGCCGTAGGCGTTGTTGATCGACAGCGCACCCGCGAGCCCGACGGCCGCGTTCGGCGGCTGGTACTGTGTCTTCGACGCGATCTCCTCGCGTTTGAGGTCCTCCCACGTCTCCGGCGGCTCGATCCCCTGCTCCTCGTAGATGTCCTTCCGGTAGGTGACGGTCGTCGTCATCCGCCGCGTGGCGGTCATGTGGCCGTCGTCCGTCTTCAGCTTCTCCGGCACCTTGTCCCAGTTGGCCGGCTTGTACGCCTGCGTGAGTCCGTCCTGCATCGCCAGGATGCCGAAGGTGTAGCCGCCGTTGTACGCCGAGTGGGTGGGGTCCTGTGCGTGCGAGCGCAGGTCCGACAGTGCCTCGCCCGAGGAACGCTGGTCGTCGTTCAGCGGGACGCCGTACTGTTCCTCGAACGTCTCCATCTGTGCGCCCCAGTTCGACCAGCCGGTCTGGACCGCGTAGACGAACAGCTTCTCCGGGAACTCGCTCGCCGAGACGCTCGTCTGGAAGTCCCCGTACCCGACCTCGTACGTCTCGGCGTCGGAGTCGGACCCGGACGAGTCGCCGGAGCCGGAGTCACCGGACCCCGAGTCGCCGGCACCCGAACCCCCGGAGCCGCCCGCGTCCGTACTCGAGTCGCTACTGGTCACGCAGCCGGCGAGGCCGGCCGCCACCGCCGCGCCCGTCAGGGAGAGTGCTCCCCGTCTGGAGTGCGCCATGTGCGCCGCCTCGGAGGAGGGAAGAAAGAAGGTTGATATGAGTCGAACGTACGGTTGACACCGGTCACGACTGCTATATATCGTGTGTCTCCGACACAAGATGAAACTCGGCGTTGGCGAGAGCCGCCACGGAGCGTCGGCCACGGACGGGCCTCGCAGCCCGCCGTCCCGCGACGCGGTACCACTCGAACGTACCACTCGGTGAACGGTTCGGTGAACGGTACTGTGTGCGGCGTGCAGTACCGCTCGTTCTCGTCGGCTCGCGACCACCGTAACCGACACGTCGGCGGCCGTTCAATCGGGGCGTATGCCACGCGAGCGACTCGCCGACGCGAGCGAGGAACTGCGACTGGCAGCGGAGGCGGCGACCGGCGACGAGCGCGAGCGGATCTACCGGCAGGCGGACGCGCTCGCGGACGCCGCCGCGGCCGACGAGGGGCCGGACCACGGGAAACTGGCGCGGCACACTCACGCACTCCGCGAGATCGAGGACGCGGTCGACGAGACGGCCGGCGACCACGTCGCCGCCGCTCGCGAGCTGGTGAGCGCGTACCGCGAGGGTGTCGACGGGGTGTGAGTAGTTAATTTACCTGCCTTTTGTTTCCTTACTCACACTATCTCCGTCTATCTCTAGTTTAATACCTCCTCCCTGTATGGATTGTACCGTTATATTTGAGTCTAAGCTCACCGGTGAATAAACGCTAATGGATTCTCCACCGACATCTATCTCATATTTGAACTTACTCGGAGAAGTGCTATTCGCCACATCGATTTCTCTGACTCCTTTGCTCTCTAATTCAGACTCGATATCTGATCTAGATATACCGTTTCCAGTAGCTGACCGTATGACATCTACCATATCCGGTCTATTTAGAATGTCAGAATTATTTGCTGCTTTATTCTCAAAGGCATCAATATCGCTCTCTCTTACTAGTCCGTTTCCAGACTGTGTCCGCAAATCGGACACTATCTCGGAAAGTTTGTTGAACTGGCTTAGCGAGGACTCTGACCGATTACACTGCAGAAAGTCCTTGAAGTAGTCCGAGTCCGTTTTATCATAGATTTTAATTTCACCAGACCTTCTAAACGTCTGTGTCTTGAATAGCGGAGAGATGGCCGCCTTCTGTATGTTGGACGCATCGGGATATACTTCGTCTTGAGTTATATCGTCCAAGTCCCCGTTATCTCGGGCTAGCCTCTCGATCACCTCTGTACCCATTTTGAGAAGAACACAGGCATTGACCGGAGTTGGAGATTGAATATTCTGTCCATCAAACTCTACTTGAGATACAAATAGAGTGCCACTTGCGGCATTGCCTTGGCTCATCTTGTTGTTCAAACTTACAGCGAGGTTGGCTGCCACATCTTCAAAGTCTTGAATACCCAGACTTGGGTTTGATACTTTAGCCAGACTCTGTCGCATACTTGAGGCCTGAATAAAATCTCCAACAAAAACGTCGCTCTTGTCTCGCATTGTTGCAATTCTATTAATATATTCATCGAAAATATCGGGGATCAGGTTCCCATATTCGGCTTTCGTTTCGGACTTAATCCTCTGGTTAGATCTCCCACCGACATCTACCTGTGCAACCTTAGTAACGTCAAATCGTACACCAGTCTGTGTACTCATCAGTTGCCTGTTACAACCATTCGTATTTAAACTGCCGCAGTGGCTAGAGCGCTCGATCGGGTACAATTAAGATATAAGATCAACAGACGTTCTTCGGTTCGACGCCCAGCGACTCCAGCGTCTCCACGTAGTCGTCGTAGGCGGCCGTCAGTACCTCGTCGGCGGCCGTCCGTGCCGCCTCGCGAGCCGCCTCGGGGTCGTCGGCCGCGGCGACGACATCGCCGAGTCGGGTCTGGACGGCCGCGAGGTCGGCGGTCACGTCCTCGCGGAGGTCCCGGAACTCGTTCGCACCGGACGGGTCGGCGTCGCCGACGAAGAACCCGACCGCCTGCCCTATCCGGGTGTCGGCGAGCACCTGCCGGGCGAGTAGCGCCCCGAGACGCGCCGCCTCGCCCTCCGTGGCCGCCAACGCTTCCACGTCCGGGAACGCGCGGTCGTCCGGCTCGCCGATCCCGGCGTGCTCGTCCGCCGTCGCCGCCACGTCGGCGAACAGCTCCCGACTCGCGTCGCTGGTCTCCCCGGTCTCGTCGTCGCTCCACCCGGCGAGCGCGTCGGCGACGAGGGCGGCCTCGCGAGCGACGACGGCCCGCACCGCGTCGCCGGCCATCTCCCCGCCGGTGAGCGCGTACAGCGACTTCGACGAGCCGAGCCGCGACAGCGGCGTCTCGTGTGCGTCCCGGAGCGTGTCGGTGAACTCCTCGGCGTCCATGGACACTGGTTCGGCGGGCGCCCGTTTGAATCCACGGACGGCGGCGACGCTCGTCCACCGAGTCGAGCGACCGTGATCGCTCGACGACCGCGATTGCTCGACGACCGCGATTGCTCGACGGCCGACGGCCGGGCGACGGCCGACGGCCGCCGCCAGACGACCGACCGGAACCACCGCGTGTGAGACACGGAGGAAACGTTAGGTGCGCCCGAGCCGAGCCACCGGACGTGTCCCCGGACGATCACTCGCACGACGATCACTCGCACGACCCACACCCGGACGACGCCGGTCCGACGGACGGCCCACGGACGGACGGCGGGGAGTCACGGTCGACTACGACGACGGAGTCGACGGCACCGGCGACTGCACGACCGACTGCGGCCGCGCTGCCGGCGTTCGACGACCGCGACCCGTCGCTCTCGGCGTCGCTGACGGCCGCGGTGCGACTCCTCCGCGACTTCCCCGCCGCGGTGTTCCCCGCGTACCTGCTGGCGCTGGGTACCGCCAGCGTCGCCCGCGTCCCGGTGTTGCTCGGTGTCGCCGCCGCGACGGCGCTCCTCGCGACGACCGGCCGGATCGAACCGGTGTTGCAGGCGGCCGAACCCCTGTTCCGCGAGGCGCAGGCGACTACCGGGGAGCCGAGTGGCGGACCCTTCGGCGGCGGTGGTATCTTCGGCGGCGACACACCACCCGACGGCGCCAGTAGCGATCCGGGCTTCTCACCGGAACTCGAGGCGGCGCTGGCCGATCTCGTCACTCCGGAGACGGTGCTGCTCGTCCTCGGTGGTGGAGCACTCGCGCTGGTCGTCGGGCTCCTCGTCCGCGCCGTCGCCGTCGCGGTGGCGCAGTCGACGGTCTGGGCGACGTTCGCGGTCGCGGACGGACGGGGTGCGCCGGCGACTGACGACACCTCGCACCCGACCGACGACTCGGCGCGTGCGACAGACGACGCCGGACGGACGACCGGCGTCGCCTCGCGTGCGAGTCACGTCGCGTTGACCGACGGTATCCGCGGTGCGGGGCGGTGGCAGACGTTCCTCGGGTTGGCACTCGTCCGGTTGCTCGTCGCGGCTGTGCTCGTCGGTGGTTCCCTCCTCGTGACCGGCGTGTTGACCGCCCTCTCGCCCGCCGCGATCGTCCTCGGCGTGTTGGGGACCCTCGCGGCAGTGGCCGTGACGCTGGTCGTCCTGTTGGTGCTGTCGTTCGCGAACCCGGCCGCAGTCGTCGACGACCGCAGTGTCGCCGGTGCGATCCGGGGGAGTCTCGGCTTCGTCCGCCGGCACCCCGGCGAGACGGTCGTGTTCGGACTCGTCGCCGCCGGGCTGTACGTCGGTGCCGGCGTCGCCGCCGGCGCGCTGTCGGCCGCGGGCGCGGGACGTGTCGGTGGATTGTTCGTCCCGCTGGCCGTCTCGCCGCTCGTCGACCTGTTGGCGACGGGGTTGTACGCCGGCGTCCGCCGGCCGAGCGAGCGACTCGACCACGAGGCAGCGACCGATCGAGAGCCGACACCCGACCGAGCGCCGCCCGCAGACCGGACGGCGGCGGACGAGCGGCTGGAATCTGTATCCGCAGGTTCGACGGAGCAGACCGACACCACCGCGGACGACGACGGGTTCGAGTGGGTGACGGAGACCGAACCCGCCGAGACGGGGGTCGACGCGGTTCCGGAACGAGGCGCCGACGCTACGGCCGAGGGTGGAGACGAGGCCGCACCCGGGCAGGGAGACGACGCCACGACCGACCCCGGCGCCCACGACACGGGAACCGGAACGAGACGTGAGCCGTCGAGACGCGCCGACACGCCACCACTCGCCGTCTCCTCCGGCGAGCGTCGCTCACTCGCCGTCGCGCTCCGCGGACTGTTCGGCGGCGGACTCCGACGGTGTCTCGGGTTCGTCCCGCGGCATTCAGTCGCGGTCGTCGTCGCGACACTCGCGTTCGTCGCCGGCGGTGCGGGTGGGTGGGCGGTCGTCGCGCCGTCCGGGATCGCAGTGCCGCCGCCGGGTGACGTGCAGGGGGTGTTCGGCGCGTTCCCGGTGAGCACGTTCGCGAACATCGCCGCGAACAACTGGCTGGTCGCGGTCTCCGGCGCGTTCGGTGGGCTCGCGTTCGCGGTGCCGGCCGCGACCGCCGCGGCGTTCAACGGCGCCGTGATCGGCGCACTGGCCGCCGCCTTCGATCCTCGTGCGCTCGTGGCACTGGTCGCCCCGCACGGCGTGATCGAACTCCCGATCCTCGTGGTCGCGTGGGGGATGGGGCTCCACCTCGGCGCCGTCGGCTGGCGTGGTGTCCGTGGACGCGTCGACGCCGCGACGGTCGCCGGACGACTCCAGACCGTCGCGAGTGGACTGGCGGGTGTGGCCGTCCTCCTCGTCGTCGCGAGCTTCGTCGAGGCGTTCCTCACCCCGCAGATCGCGGCGCTCGTCTTGGGGTGAGGCCGGCTGGTCCCCGACCGCCCGACGCCCACCCCGATCGCGACGGCCTTACGCGCCCGTCTCGGTCTGGTCCGCGCCCGCCGTCTCCCGTTCTCCGAGGTGGGCACGGAGCGTGTCGACGTCCTTGTTCCCGGCGCCGGTGTTGAGCAGGACGACCGTGTCGTCCGCGCCGAACGCACCGCGGTCGGCCAGCGCGAACGCCCCGGAGACGGCCGCCGCACACGTCGCGCCGATCTCGATCCCCTCGGTCCGCGCGACCGTGAGCGCGGCGTCGAGGATGGCGTGGTCGTCCGTCGCGACCGCCCCACCGCCGCTCTCCTCGATGGCGTCGAGCAGCAGCGGGGAGGCGCCGGGATCCGGCACCGCGATGCCGTTACACGCCGTGGTGATCTCCGACTCGGGGACGGCCTCGTGTTCGTCCGCGCCGCGCTCCCAGGCGTCGACGACCGGCGCACACCCCTCCGCTTGCGCGGCGTACAGCGCCGGGGTGTCGTCGACGAACCCCAACTCGCGGAACTCGTGGGCGCCCTTGTGAACGCCGAGGAGACCGACGCCGCCACCGGTCGGGTACACCACCGCGTCGGGGCTCCGGAAGTCGAGCTGTTCGAGGATCTCGTGGCCCATCGTCTTCTTGCCGTCGTGTCGGTACGGCGTCACGAACGTCTTCGTCGAGTACCACGACGCACCCTCCGGGTCGCCTCCCGACTCCGTCCCCGCCGTGTCCTCGTCGCTCGGTCCCTCGACGGCGTCCCAGTAGGCGCTCCCGGCGTCGGTGATCTCCCCGGCGACTGTCCGGAGATCGCCGCCGTGGACCTCGGTCATCGCCTGCTGTGTGAAGCCCGCTCTGTCGGGGAGGAACACGTGTGCCTCGAGATCGGCACGCGCCGCGTAGGCGGCCGCCGACTGTCCCGCGTTACCGGCGGAGTTCAGTGCGATCTCGTCGGCGTCGTGCTGGCTCGCGGCGGTCACGGCCGCGCTCTGACCGCGGTCCTTGAACGTCCCCGTCGGGTTCCGGCCCTCGTCTTTGAGGTACACCGCGCCGACGCCCATCTCCTCGGCGAGTGACGGACACTCCAGTAGCGGTGTCGCTCCCTCGGCGAGCGAGACGGCCGCCGACCGGGGGAACGGGAGCAGTTCCTCGTAGCGCCACATCGACTCGAACGGGCGCGCCGTCAGCGTCTCCGGCGTCACCGTCACCGCGTCGAGGTCGTACTCCGGGTCGAGAATTCCTCCACACGCCGGACAGCGGTGGGTGACCTCGGC
Organism: Halobaculum sp. MBLA0147; assembly: GCF_041361345.1. NCBI lineage: Archaea > Methanobacteriati > Methanobacteriota > Halobacteria > Halobacteriales > Haloferacaceae > Halonovum > Halonovum rutilum. Next base: position 2,943,219 of record NZ_JBGKAD010000001.1, read on the forward strand.
CGGGTCGTGGCTCGCGTCGCAGTCGACACACCGGAGCGCCTCGAAGGCCGTCGTCGTCGCGACCGTCTGCTCGTCCATACCGACCCGCGCGCCCGGACGCCCCTAAACACTCGCGTCCCGGCGAGCGAGACGGGACGGACCGCGGCCGCGGCGACGGTGAGTCGACACCGACGGACGCGGCGACCGAGTGCGGCGTCACACGACCGCCCCCGGGAGACGACGGGACTCCGGCACCGATCGACGGCAGTCGGCGTCCGACCGGCAGTCGTCGCCGGAGACCGTGCCGGCACGCCTGAGTGTGTCTGCGTCCCGGACGGCGGCGCCCCACCCGATCGGGTCCTCGGGGGGCGACGGCCCGGGAACCGGAACGGCGGTGTCGACCGGCCGTGGTGTCGGGGTCGGCGTCGGTGACGCCGTGGGGTTCGGCGTCTCGGTCGGCGATCTCGTCGGACTGTGTGTCTCGGGCGGTGGAACGACGGTCACGCTGGCAGTGTCGGTTCGCGTCGCTCCGTCGTCGTCGGTGACGGTCACGCGTGCGGTGTAGGTGCCGGTCGACCGCGGGGTGAACGTCGCACGTGCGTCCTCACCCCCGTCGAGGCCGACTACCCGCCCGTCGGGGCCGGTGACGGACCAGTGGTAGGCGACGATCTCGCCGTCCGGGTCGAACGATCCGCCGGCGTCGAGGTACGCGGTCCGGCCCTCGGGCACCGTCTGGTCGAGTCCCGCACGCGCGACCGGTGGCTGGTCGGTCTCGGTGGCCGTCACCACAGTCGCACCACCCGATCCGGCACCGACTCCCGGCACCGACGGCGTGTGTCCGAGTCCGGTCTGGCCGCTCGCCGCCGCGCCGCCCCCGACGGCTCCGACGGCGGCCAGTACGACCACGGCGACGACGAGGCGTCGTCTTCCCCCCAGGTGTCGTGTCTCACTCACGCGACGGGTTGGTCCCGGTATCGGTGATAAAGGCTCGTGCCGACGCCGCTCGGGTGGAGTGCGTGGCTCTTTGTCGGTGGCGGACGGAGGGTGACTCGTGCCCATCGTCAGGTTCGAGACCGCGGACACGGAGACACACACCGCCGTCGGGGAGGGGCTGACCAGACTCGTCCGCGACGCCGACCGACTCGTCGTCGACTCGTCGGTCGGGAAGTACGCCGTCGAACACGGAGACGGCTGTGGCGAGTGCGGGGAGCACGTCGCACCTGGCGACGCGTTCTACCTCGACGGCGACACCGGCGAGGTGTTGTGCGAGAGACACGGCCGCGAGCGGCGTGGCGAGACGTGACCGGCGTGACGGACCCGTCGCCGACGAAGCGCCGTCGCTACGGAGAGTCGGTGTCTGGGCCGTCGAGCGCGGTCGCGACGGACCGTGTGAGTCGGGCGCGACGCGGCCGCGACGTGACCGAGAAGACGCTCTGGCTCCTCAGAAGACGCCCTGGTTCTCGAGGCCCTCGAGAATGTCGTCGACGAGGGTCTCCACGTCGTCGTACGGGAACTCCTGTTCGTCGCCGAGCTTGGCCGCCATCTCCATGGCGGTCAGCGACACGTCGCCGGCTTCGAACTTCGTGCCCGGTCCGTTCGGCAGCGCCGGCACGAGGTCCATCTGGTTCGAGACGGGGTAGTCGGCACCCTCGAACGCCTCGGTGAACTGTTCACGGAGTTCGGCCTCCACGTCGTCGGACATGGTAACACAGAGTGTCCGACTGTCGCAAAAGCGTTCCGGAACCCCCGACAACCCGGACCGCGTTTGGGACCGCGACCACGGGGCGGTCACGGTGAGACGGACCAACCGGCGGAACCCTCGGAGACGCGTGGTTTTTACACGGGTCCCGCACAACCCCGTCTCGTGACAGAGACAGCGTTCGACTTCGACTTCGGTCTGCTGAAGGATCTCACCGAGACGAGCGGCGTCCCGGGGTACGAGGACCGCGTCCGCGAACTCGTCCGCGAGGAACTCGCGACGGAGACGGACGAGGTACGGACGGACGCGATGGGGAACGTCGTCGGCACGATCTACGGCTCCGACGGCGACGCGGGCGACGACGCGACCGGTGCGGGCGACACCTACGAGGTCGCCGTCGCCGCCCACATGGACGAGATCGGCTTCATGGTGAAACACGTCACCGACGACGGGTTCCTCAAACTCGACGCGCTCGGCGGGTGGGACGCGCGGGTGCTCCGCGCACAGCGCGTCACCGTCCACACCGACGACGGCGACGTGACGGGACTGATCGGCTCGGTCCCGCCCCACACGCTCGACGAGGAGCAGCGCGAGAAGGAGGAGGCCGTCGAGGACGTGGTCGTCGACCTCGGGCGCGACGCCGACGAGGTCGCGGAGCTGGTGAGCGTCGGCGACCTGGTGACGATGGAGCAGTCGACGGTCCGGATGGGCGAGACGGTTACCGGGAAGGCGCTCGACGACCGAATCTGTGTGTTCGCGATGCTGGAGGCGGCCCGCCGGATCGAGGAGCCGGACGTGACGATCCACTTCTGTGCGACGGTCCAGGAGGAGGTCGGCCTCCGCGGTGCGCGCGCCTTGGGTGTCGACGTGGACCCGGACCTCGCCGTCGCGCTCGACGTGACGGTCGCCAGCGACGTGCCGGGTGTCGATCCGGACAAGGAGGTGACGGAACTCGGCGAGGGGACCGCGATCAAGCTCAAAGACTCCTCGGTCATCACGACGCCGAAGGTCCACCGACGGCTGCGCGCGGTCGCCGAGGACGAGTCGATCCCCCACCAACTGGAGGTGTTGCCCGCAGGCGGGACGGACACGGCGGGATTCCAGAACACGAACGGCGCCAAACCCGTCGGCGCGATCTCGATCCCGACGCGGTACCTCCACACCGTCACCGAGACCGCGAACGGCGAGGACGTGGCCGCGACCATCGACCTCCTGACCGCGTTCCTCCGCACGGAGACCGGCGCACACGACTACAGTCTGTAGGTGGCCGACGACGCTGCGGACGGCGCCGCCGACCGGCCCCACCACCCGATCGACCGGCCCCTCGGGTCGGGTGACGGACGCCGGCGGTTCAGTTGTAGTCGCGCCAGCGGTGGCCACAGTCGACACACTTGAAGAACCGCGTCGGCGGCTCGTCGGCGCTGGCGGTCTGTTTGAACGTGTAGTACGCCTCCTCGTGGCCGCACTCGTCGCAGTGGACCTGGTCGTCGGTGGGCTTCCCCTCGAAGTTGAGTCCCTCCTCGGTCTCGATCACGTCGTCGGTGCTCTGTTCCGTGGTCGACTCGTACGTCTCCGAGAGGCCGGCCGCCTGCTCCTCGGTCGCCCCACAGTCCGTACACACCATCTGGCCGTCCTCGTTCACCATCATCGAGCCGCAGTCGTCGCAAAACTGCATGTCCGAGTCGTTGTCGAGCGTGCCTCAAACCGTCGTCGGTCGCCGAGTTCCACTCCCACGCGTCCGCGTCGACGGACAGCGGACCCGTCGTCGCCGGGGGCTCGTCCGATCGCGAACGGTCTCGCTGGCCTCGGCACAACTGCTTTCCATCGGCACGCCTCAGAGGGGGTATGGCACGGCTCCCGTTCGGTGTCGCGCGCCTCGACTCGGTGCTGGGTGGCGGCGCACCGCCCGGCAACAGCGTCTTGATCGCGGGTGAGTCCGGGGCCGGCGGCCGCGAGTTCGCGTACACGAGTGCCGCGATGAACGCGCTGGCGGTGTCGGACCCCGAACTGTTCGACCTCTACTACGGCGACTTGGAGGAGGAGACGGAACCACCCGAAGGTGTCCACTACCTCTCGCTGTCGGCGGGCCCGGACTACATCGAGCGCGAACTCCGGTACGTCATGGACGACGAGATCGTCGACAGCGTCGTCGACGAGATCGAGTTCCGCGACTTCTCGCCGGAGTACTTCCAACTGTCGAGTATCCCTCGGGAGTGGTACATGGGGGAGGCCTCCTCGCTGAAGGACCTCAGCGGCGGCGAGAACCGCGAGGAGGTGATGGGCGCTCTCGGGGAGTACCTCTCGGACAACGCCGCCGGCAACCTCGTCGTCCTCGACTCGCTGACGGAGTTGGTCGACGCCGCGGGCGGCGAGATCAGTTGGGACGACGTGGCGATGCTCGCCCGCGGGCTCGGCAAGGCCGCCCACTCGTGGGGGTGTCTCCTGTTGGCCATCGTCAACGTGGACACGCTCACCGACATCGAGTACGGGCAGTTGATGGACGCCTCCGGCGGGACGCTGGAGTTCACGTGGGAGTCCGGCGGCTCCCAGCGCGCCCGGACGATGGTGGTCAAGGAGTTCCGTGGTGTGCTCTCGCAGTTGGAGGCCGAGAACATCGTCCAGTTCGAGACGGAGATCCACGACGGCGGGCTCGACATCAGCGACGTGCGGAAGATCCGGTGATCGGCGACACTGTGGCCGCGAATCGCCGCGGTCACGAGGCTAGCGTGGTGGCGCCGTCCGTCGCTGTAGAACCGCCCGTCGCGGTGGACGTGCGACGGCGGTCCCGTTTCGGCCCCGCCGTGGGTGGAGTCCGCGTGCCCCCGAGCGAAACGGCGGTCGCGGACGGCACAGTTACTTAAGACCCGACGCCGAACACTGCACGAGTGATGTCCGGGGAGCAGGTCGGGGAACTGCCGGAGCCACTGCGCGAGTGGGTGGAGTCGCGTGCCGCAGAGACCGGCCGGGAGCCCACGGAGGTGTTGTTACGGGCGGCGGCAGCCTACCGGCTCCTCGACGAGAACGACGAGTTGTTGCCGGAGCCGCCGCTCACCGACGGGAGCGTCGACGCCGAGACGCTCGCGGCGGCGGACGGCGAGACTCCGGCACTGGACGCGGCGAGTGTCGACGGCGCCGCGACCGACGAGGAACTGACCGAGTTGCGCGACCGCGTCGCCGCGTTGGAGTCGGACCTCGACGAGAAGGTGGACGACGTGCGCGAGCGCGTGATCCAGGTGAAACGCGAGACGGACCAGAAAGCCGCCGTCGACCACGGCCACCCGGACCTGCGTGCGGACACGCGGGCGGCGAGCGAGCGAGCCGACGAGGCGGTAGAGACGGCCGACGAGGCCGCACGGCGAGCCGACGAGGCGGCGGAGACGGCCGAGACGGCGACGGAGGAGATCGAGGCACTCCGCGAAGAGTTCGCGGACCTCGACGCCGCCGTCGAAGGCGGGTTCGAGAACTACGAGGACGTGTTACGCGGGCTGAAGGACGCGACGGACGACGTACGGTCGCGCGCGGACCGCCTGGCGGACGTGCTCGCGGATCTCCGCGACCGCGTCACGGCCGTGGAGTCGACGCGGTCACTCCGCGAGGCGACGGCGACGCTGCGGCGCGAGGCAAACCAGAAGGGGGTGACGGAGGCCGTGTGTGGCTCCTGTGAGTCGACCGTCCACGTCGGGCTGCTCTCGGCTCCCCGGTGTCCACACTGTGAGGCGCCGTACGGCGGTGTCGACGCCGATACCGGGCTGTTCCGGTCCCCGCGCCTCACGATCGCCGACCGCCCGGCGCTGACCGACGAGCCGCGCGATCGGCCAATCGGAGGGGCGGAGACGGAGTCGGGAACCGACACGGAGCCGCTCGATCTGGATCGGACGACCGAGTCGACGACCGACGGCGGGACGAGAGACCTGTGACCGACGCCGACGAGGACCGCGACGCGGAGCAGGCGTCCGACGAGGACAACGACGTGACGCCCGACTCCGAGGAGGACCGCGACGCGGAACCGGAGGTGGAGGTGTCGTTCGGGCCGGACGGTGCACCGAGCGTCGAGACAGGTGTCGACGGCGATCCCGTTCCCTCGTCGTCTGTCGAGGCCGACGAGTCGTCCTCCGGCGACGCCTCGGGCGACCCGGCGCCGAACGAGCAGGCCACGGAGGGTGACGACTCGACCACGGTGAGGGAGGGTGACGACTCGACCACGGTGAGGGAGGGTGACGACTCGCCCTCCGAAGACGGCGACGCGGACTCCGTCGACGGGGGAGACCCCGACGACACCCCGCGAGACGACCCGAGTCGTGGCCCGTTCGTCGAGGACCTCGCCGCGGAGGTGCGCGAGGAGTACGACACGGTACCCGACGACGAGGTGGACGACCCACCCGACATCTTCGCCGACCGCCGGTCGACGAGCGACGAGGGAGCGAGCGGCGACCGTACGAGTGGTGACGCGGAGCCACTCGACGACGGACCGCCGGACGACACGACGGCGTCGAACGAGACGGCCGACGACCCGTTCGCGGAGCAGTCTGCCGACGGGGCGCTCGGCGACCGGTCCGAGGAGGACGGCCGCCGTCGGGTTCCGTTGTCGGAGCTCGCCGACGAGGTCCGACGCGACGCGGAGGCCGTCGACCCCGACGACGACCCCCTGTTCGAACCGGCAGGGACGGACGACGCCGGCCCCTCCGGGTGGGACCGGCTCGAGCGAGAGTCCGAGGAGTTCTCACAACCCGACGCGGAGCCGGCCGCCGAGGCGGTCGACGAGGTGGGGCAGGAGCACGTCGTCGACAAACGGCAGTACTGCCAGCAGTGTCCGCACTTGGCCGACCCGCCGGAACTCGGCTGCACCCACGAGGGGACCGAGATCGTCGAGGTGACCGACGCCGAACACTTCCGGGTCCGAGCGTGTCCGGTGATCGGCGAGGACGGCCCGAACTTCGACGCCGTCGACGACTCCTGACGGCCGCTCTCGACCACGGCACACCCGCCGACGGTGGATGCACGGGGGCGACACACCCGCCGACGGTGGATGGACGAGCGCGCGCAGACGAACTGAGAGACGACTCCCGATACGTTCCAGACATACTAGTATCGCAACTCTTACTGTAAGATAGTTACAAACCGAAGGAGTGAAAACTATAGAGCGTGTGTACCCGCTCGTGCAGTCGACCGACACCGCACACTCGACGCTCGGATCGCGAATCGTGACACGACTGGCGGCTCGACCGCGTCTGATCGGCGCGCTGCTGGCGCTGGTGGCGTTGCTGGCGACACAGGGTGCGGCGGCCGCGGAGAACGGGATGGTCGGAATCGGTCCCTGACGGGACAGTACGCGTGACGATCAGACGGCGACGCGGCCGACGAGTCCCTCGACACCGCCGTCGTCGAGCGCGTCGGCGTACTCGTCGGTGAGCATGAGTCGCTGGCGCGGGCGACCCATCTCGACGGGCACCTTCTCCGTGGTGACGACGCCGAGGTCCTCGAGTTCACCCTTCCGGCGGGAGAACGTCGCCTTCGACGCCAACCCGACCTCCTCGCCCCACCGGCTGAGGTCGTAGTGGAGCGTCTCGTTCTTCGCGGCGACCAGCACCGCGGCGGTGACGGCCTCGAACTCCGCCGTCTCCACGTCGCGTTGTCCCACGACGTGGCTCAGGCTGGCCTCGAAGTCGTCGCGGAACCGGTCGCCCAGGTCCGCGTCCATCGTCGACCGCAGGCGGTCGAGCGCGGGGGTCCGCAGCGAGAAGTCCTCGGCGGTCTCCCACGCGGTCTCGGCGGCCTCGCGGGCCGCCGGCAGGAACGAGCCCTCGTCGGCCGACAGGATCGCGCCGGTGCCGTCGGCCAACAGCGGTGCGTGGACTTCGTCTTCGCCGACGATCAGCGGTCCGTCGGCGCTCCCGGCGCGTTCACGTACCGCGAGCGTGTCCGCCTCCACGAGGTTCGCGGCCTGACTCGCCGCCACGAACCGCTCGCGCAGTGTCACGAGTGTGCCACGCTCCGACAGGAGTCGCAGCGTCGGTAGCTCGTCCGGGTCGAACTCGGCCCCGACCTCCGCCAGCGCGGCGACGTACTCCCACGGGGGGTCCAGCAGGTAGTACGTCGCGTCGGCGGGTGCCTCCACCAGGACGTTCCGTACGACGTCGACGGGTTCGGTCGCATCCAGTTCACTCGACATCCGTACGTATGCCACCGATGCTCGTCGGACTTAATCCTACCGGAACCCAGAACAAAACGTGGTTCGGCGGCGGCGACAGTCGGAGTCAGACGGCCGGACGACGGTCGTCTGACTCAGATACTAGTGTGAGCGAGGTGTACGCGGGTGTGATGGACGAGACTCTCCTCGACATGGACGAAGTTACGCTCGAACTCACCGACGAGGAGTTGGCCGAGATCGACGAGATCGCCTTCCGGGACCACCGCGACAACCGCGAGGCGGCGATCCGCGAGCTGTTGGACGAGTGGCTCAAGCGACGCGAGGAGTGACTCGGCGTCGGTGTGACGGATCGTGTCGCCACTGGAACGCGGGTGAACGACGGGAGTCGCACGAGAACCGCCGAGAACTCAGTTGTCGCCAGTCTTCGACTGCCACTCGTAGTCGCGCCGCTTCGCCGAGTCGCCGAACCCACACGAGGAACACACCTTCTTCTTCACGTGGTAGGACTTCTCGCCGCAGCGACGACACTTCACGTGCGTCGTGGTGTTCTTCTTCCCCTGCGAGGGCGTACCTGCACCGGTCATAGGTCGATCGAGACGACGTTGTCGCCACGGATAATCGTTGTGTCTTCGACCTCGTCGTCGGCGTCGCCGTCGATCTCCGTCGGCTCCAGGACGACGTTCATGTGTTGATCGTACCCGGTCAACACCCCGAAGTGGGCGTTCCCGTCCTTCAGTCGTACCGTCACCGGCGCGTCCAGCGCCTCCTCCAACACGTCGAGTGGTCGCCCGCTCATGAAGACGGGTCGGCCCGAGACACAATTAAACGTACCGGAGCGAGACCGCCGGCCGCCTCGACGGCCCGATTACTCACCGACCGGCTCACTCGACGGTCGCCAGGTCCTCGGTGGCAGCCTCGACGACCGCCTCGGGGTCGACGGGGGCGTCCGCCCACGCCGGGAGTCGCGTGTCCGACCCGGGCTCGGCGACGGCGTCGGCGTACGTCCCGACCTGTTCGAGTTCGCCGGCACGGTCGTACGGGAGGTCGTTGAACGCCGCGTCCGTCGCGTACGACCGGACCAACGCCTCGGCCGTCTCGCGGTACCGTTCCGGGAGCGTCGCGTACTCCGGGTCGATCCCGTGTTCCTCGACGGCGCGCAACAGCGTCGCGCCGACGGACTGGCTCATCTCCGAGAGCCCCGTCGGCCCGGAGACGGCGCGGTGGTCGTGAGAGTAGCTCCCCAGGTCGACCTGTGCCGTCCCGGCGGCGCCGACCGCGTCGTAGGCGTCCGCGAGCGTTCCGACCTCCAGGCCCCACTGGCGTTGGACGCGCAGCCCACGGATCACGTCTCGCGTCGCCGCGAACTCTCCCGCGAGCGCGTAGCGGAAGGCGTCGAGGTACGCGAGGAACGGGTCACCGTGACGCTCCCGCAGCGTCCGCACCAGCGGCGTGTAGAACAGTCGGAACAGTCGACCGTACAGCCCGTCGTTCTCGACCCGGGCGTAGTACCCCTTCGAGAAGGAGAACCCGTCCGCCTCGGTCAACGGGAACAACAGTCGTCGGACGTACCCGCGGTCGTACGTCTCCGTGTCGGCGTCGTGGACGACGACGTGTTCGGCGTCTGTCGCCAGCGCCGCGCCCAGCGCGAGCCACACGTCGCGTCCCTTCCCGCGTGGGCCGCCGACGCCGGCCCGCTCCAACAGGTCGTTCAGCTCCGGGCCGTCACACCACACGGTCTCCAGCCGCAGGTCGAAGTCGTCGAGCCACGCGCGGAACGCCGGGACCTTCTCCGCACTCGCACGCAGTGGGACGATCACCCGTCCGGGGTCCAGCGCCGCCAGCTCCGAGAGGACGCGCTCGGCCGCGAGTCCGGCGTACTCGCGTTCCGTCATCGGCACCACGACCGCGGCGCGGTCGACGGACACGGACCGCGTCGCGTCCCGGAGGTCGTGGAGCGTCGTGATCCGCTCTTGGACGTACTCCATCGTACACACTGACACGGGCCACCGCCGGATAACTCCCGCGTCTCCGCGAGCGCGGCGAGCGGCAGGGGCGTTCCGGCCGCCACCACCGTCTCCGGGTCGCGGTGTGAGTGGTCCGCCCCGCTCGACCGCTTTGGAAACCCATTCGTGGGCGGCGACGCGAGACACGAGTATGAGCGACGACGACGGCGACCTCCCACCGGGACTGGGTGTCGACGCCGACGAAGCCGACGTGGACGGAGACGGCGAGTTCCCGGCCGACGAGCACCGCCGCCAACTCCTCCGACAGGTGGCCGAGGAGGTGCGCGGCGACTCCAGCGAGTCACGGCAGGTGAGTGCGATCCTCTACCGTGTCTCGGACCTGTACGACCCCGAGGAGGACACTTCGCCCGAGGAGATCTACCTCAACGTCCGCAACATCCTCCAGGTGAAGGCCAACGGCGGTCTCGACCGGTAGTCACGGGTCTCGCCCGTCGCCCGAACGACGCTGGAATCTGGCGGTGACACTCGTGTCACCGCCGAGTAGGCTTATCTCGGCGGAGAGCGTACCCGAAGACGTGACAGACACCGACGCGACGGACGCGACAGACGACCCCGAGAGTACCGACGCGGAGACGACTGACTCGGAGACCGAGACGACGGTGACCACCGGCGCCGAGACGGAGACGACGGCGGACGATCCGAGTGTGGCTACGGACGGCGGGGGTGCGACGGCCGAGACGCCCCCGGTGGCGGCGGAGCGACCGGACAGTCCGATCCAGACCACCGGGACGGACCACGTCACGGTCTGGGGCTCCAACGAGGAGGACACACTCGCCTTCTACCGGGACCTGTTGGGGATGCCGCTCGTGCTCCGGCAGCCGAACCTCGACGACCCCTCGCAGACGCACCTGTTCTTCGACACCGGCGACGGACGCATCCTCACGGTATTCGTCGGTGACCGCCCGTCCGCGAACGGCCAGCGAGTCTCGACGGGTGCTGTCCACCACCTCTGTTTCTCCGTCGCACCCGAGAGCTTCCGGGAGACGATGGACGCCTTGGAGGAGGACGGTCGCGGATACAACCTGTTCGACCGCGGAATCTTCCTCTCGTTGTACACCCGCGACAACAACGGCCTCGTGATCGAACTCACGACGGACAAGTACGACATCCCGGACGACCGGAAGGGCGAGGTGCTCGCGACCGCCCAGCGGCTCCGCGAGGAGGACGGCTCCGACTTCGCCGAGGACCGACACCTCGCGGCCGCACTGGAGGAACACGGGCTCGACGCGACGCCGAACGACCTCCCGGACGCACCGAGCGGCACCGGGGGACTCTGATCGGGTCGGGCGCACCGACGGTGGGGGCTCCGATCCGGCGGCGGGGGTCGACACCGGTCCCGGAGGGACTCCCCGTCGCCGCGCTCGTGGGCGGATCGGACACATCGACAGTAACTTGAGACAGTGTCGGTGTGTACTGGTATGCTCTACGCGCTCGTCGACGACGCGCAGGCCTTCTTGGAGGCCGTCGTCTCCGTCGAGGGACGACTCGTCGTCACGGTGCTGTTGTTGTCGGCCGCGGGTGCGACGGCGCTGTACCTCGCCCCGCGGACGGTCAGGCTCGCGCGGCGACTCCTCACGGAGCGGGTGCTCGAACACGACCGCGTTCCGGCGGAGGTCTCGGAGTTCAGTTGGCGCGTGCCGACGCGGCTCGTCGTCAGACTCGTCCAACTCGCGCTGGTGACGACGGTCACGCTCGCCGTGCTCGTCGTCTGGGGGTTCGGCGGCGTCGCGGCGGCGGTCGTCGTCTTCCTCGCGGGCGTGTTGCCGAAGGTGGCACGCGCCGCCGCGACGCTCGGTGTCGTCGCCGGGGCACTGATCGGAATCGACCTGTTGGAGGCGTGGCTCGAGGAGTACGCCTCGGACTCGGACGCCCTCAACGAACACCAGGAGGGGATCGTCTTCCGCGTGCTCCAGTTGTCCGTGCTGTTGGCGGCCGGCGTCGGGGCGCTCACGATCTGGGAGGTGAACCTCGACGGGCTGCTCGTCGGGGCTGGGTTCCTCGGCATCGTGGTCGGGACCGCCGCACGGACGACGCTCGGGTCGCTGATCGCCGGCTTCGTGTTGATGTTCTCCCGGCCGTTCGAGTTGGGCGACTGGGTGGAGATCGACGGGGACGAGGGGATCGTCTCCGACATCACCGTCGTCAACACCCGCGTCCGCAACCAACACGGCGAGGAGATCGTCATCCCGAACGAGCGGGTCGCGAACGCGACGATCACCAACCGCACGCGACTCGGGCAACTCCGCCTGTCCGTCGACGTGGGTGTCGACTACGACGCGGACGTGGCGTACGCCGAGGAGGTCGTGAGCGAGGCGCTGGGCGACGTGCGGCCGATCCTCCAGAACCCGACGCCACAGGTGGTCCCGAAGTCGCTGGGTGACTCGGCGGTCGTCCTGGAGTGTCGCTTCTGGATCGACCACCCGAGCGCCGCCCGGCGGACGATGGCGAAGGCCGCCGTCGTCCGCGAGGTGAAGGCCGCGCTCGACGAGGCCGGCGTGAAGATCCCCTACCCGCAGCGGGAGATCCTCGGCCGCGAGGAGACGGACGGACTGCGTGTCCGACGCGCGCACCGAGAGGCAGACGAGCGACCCGTGGAGGGGGCCGCCGACGCCTCGCCCGCAACCGACGGCGGTACCGGGGAGTGAGGACGGAGGGCGTTCGCTGCGAGTCCGCGACTCGCAGGCCGTGCGCGTCGCCGGGGGTCAGGGGGCGACCGTGACCGGAACTGAGGGTCAGGGGACGACGGTGACCGGGACCGTGGCGCCACGGACGACGGTCTCGCTGGCGCTACCCAGCATCGCCCGCTCGACGCGCCCGGCGCCGTGGTGGCCCATCACCACGTGGTCGACCTGCTCGTCTGCGACGTAGGCGAGCAGCTCCTTGGCGGCCGCGCGGGCGCTGCGGACGGACATCTCAGTCGTCTGGCGCAGTTCCACCTCCGCGGTCACGTCGCTGTCGGCGAGCACCTCGCGAGCGCGGTCGAAGATCTCCTCGGTCGCGGCGGTCTCGCCGTCGGAGACGTGGACGGCGTGGAGTTCGGCGTCGTACCGCGCCGCCAGGTCGGCGGCGAACGCCAGTGCCCGCATACTGTTGTCCGATCCGTCGATAGCCGCGAGGACGTGGTCCATACCTCCGAGAGACGCCGCGGGAGAGAAGAACCTACCGCCGTCGGTGCGTCGTCCCCGGCGACACGCCCCCGTCGGCCGCGAAGCGGCGTCGCCGACACGTCACCGCCGTCGACACGTCACCGCCGGAGGGCAGACAGCGCCTCCGCCGCCTCGCGTGCCGCCGCGAGGTGGTCGCGAGCGGCGCGCGGGTCCGACGCGGCGGCCCCGCGTCTGGCGTGTTCCGCGACCGCCGCGGTCAGCGACTCGCGTGCGGCCGCCAGGTCACCCGGTGTCGGCTCCGCCGTGCCCGGCGCGCCCGACGCGTCGTCTGCGACCGGCCGTTCGTCGCGCGTGTCCGGCTGTCGTGTCCGGTCGCGTCGCGTCGCAGGGTCGGTGGTCTGTTCGCGTCGCGTCGCAGGGTCGGTGGTCTGTTCGCGTCGCGTCGCGGGTTCCGTGGTTCGCTCGCGCCGTGTCGCGGGTTCCGTGGTCCGGTCGCGCCGCGGTGTCGGCTCGGTGGTTCGCTCCCGCCGTGTCGCGGGCTGGGTGGCCCGTTCGTCCCGCGTGGCGGGCCGTCGGGTGTCGTCCCGACGTGTGGCGGGGGGCTGTGCGTCGCCAGTCTCGGCGTCGGTGGTCGCGGCGCCCGTCTCTCGACTCGACGGCGTCGCCTCTCGACGCACGTCGTTCGGTGTCGTCTGGTTCTCGGTCGCCGTCTGGCGGTCCTCCCCCGCGGATCGTTCGTCGGCCGCCGGCGCCCGCTCGTCGCCGGAGGCGACCCGTCCGTCGTCCGCAGTCTGCCCACGCTCCCCGTTCGCGGTCGTCTCGTCGGCACCCGTCGCCTGCTCGGCGGCAGCGGCGGCGCCGTCACCCTCGGCGGAACAGCTCGGACAGAACACCTGGCCGTTCTGGCGGAACAGTGGGTCGCCACAGGTGTCACAGTGCTTGTTCGTCATCGTCGCGCCCTTCAGCAGGAGTTCGCTCATCCGCTGTGTCGACTCCCGCTTCTGGGCGTCGTCGCCGTACTTCTCCTCGAGTTTGCGGCGCTCCGCCTCGCGGTCGAAGCCGTCGTCGGCACTGTCGTCGGCTCGGTCACCGTCGTCGCTGTCGCTCATACTCGCGTGAAGACGGGCGAGAGCGAAAAGTCGACTGGATACCGACTGGTCTCGCGCCCGGACGACTGGTGCTCGTCCGCTCGATGGACCCCGACGGACGGACAGAGTGACCGACAGTCGCTCGGTCGACTCGGCCGACTCACCCGCTCGGTGGGAGCCGGATCGACACCCGTGTCCCCCCGAGGTCGCTGTCGCCGACGGCGACCGCGCCGTCGGAACTCCGGACGATCCACCGGGTGAGCCACAACCCGAGGCCGTCGCTGTGTGTCAGCGGCGTCTCGGTGTCGGCTGTGAGCACGCGCCGTTCCGTCGCCGGCAACCCCGGACCGTCGTCGGCGACGTGGACCACCACCCACTCGCGCCCGTCGGCGGTCTCCCGCGTCACGTCGACGGCGACTCGCGGTTCCGCGGTGTCGTTGTGTTCCAGCGCGTTGTCGAGGACGTTGTCCAGCGCGTACGGCAACAGGTCGTGTGCCTCGACGGGAACCGTCTCCGGCGTGTCGACGGACACTTCGGCGGCCGGACAGCCGTCCCGGTGTCGCCCGACGCGGTCGCGCACCACCGCGGCGAGGTCGAACGTCGTCGACTCCGCCGGCTCCCCCTCCAACTGTTCGACGGTACGGGCGGTGTCGCTCAAGGCGACGATGTTCGACAGCCGTTCTTCGATCACCGCCACGTGCTCGTCGTCGACGGCCGGGTCGTCCGCCAGCATCGCCAACCGCCCCCGAGCGACGTTCACGTCCGTCCGGATGTTGTGTCGGAGGACGCGGTTGAGCACGGCGAGTCGCTGTTCGCGCTGCCGGCGCTCGGTCACGTCGCTGACGGCGAACACCGCCCCGTCCAGCGACCCCTCGTCCGTCTCGACGGGCGCTCCCCAGACGCGCACGTCGCGGACGGCGCCGTTCTCGTGGACGTGTCGGGTCTCGACGCCGTGGAGGCGCTCGCCGGCCGCCAGCCGCGAGAGGAACTCGTCGGGGCTCGCGTCGCCGTCCGACCCGCCGTCCGCGACCCGCTCGTCCGACACGGCCAGCGCCTGCGGGTAGCGCTCCCCGCGCATCTCCGTGTCCGACCACCCGAACAGGCGCCGTGCGCCGTCGTTCCACACGCGAATCCGACCGTCGCCGTCGACGACGACGATGGCGACCGGGACCGTCTCCACAACCGTCGCGAACCGCGTGACCAGTCGTTCGACCGCCTCCGTCAACACCGACACCTGTCCGGCCGTGTCGATCTCCTCGCGCAACACGGCGACCAACTCCGAGAGGAGGTCGTCGGTCAACGCCTCGCGGTCGGCCGTCGCCCGCGCGTCGTAGGCGTCCAACAGCGCGCGTTGGGCCTCCGTGTACCCCTCCTCGGAGAGCACCCGGAACAGGTTCCCCACGAGTTGCCCGGTGTGATCCGACATTTAGGTCTGCCTAAACGATGCCCCGGTTAACGATTGTCGTCTCGGGGACGCGGGCGCCGTCAACCCTTCATACCGTCGGGGCCGAACGGGTGGTGTGGCGACGACAGACGACCACCTGCGGTTCTTCCCGTACGAGGAGCCGTACCCGAACCAGCGGGAGGCGATGGACCGGGTCGGCAACGCCCTCGCCCGCGGACAGGACGTGCTGTTCGAGGGGGCACCCGGCACCGGGAAGACGCTCTCGGCGCTGGTGCCCGCGCTCCAGCACGCCCGCGAGGAGGACCGCACGGTCGTCATCACGACGAACGTCCACCAGCAGATGCGGCAGTTCGTGGAGGACGCCCGCGCGATCAACGCCGTCGAGCCGATCAACGCCGTCGTGTTCCGCGGGAAGTCCTCGATGTGTCACATCGACGTGGACTACCAGGAGTGTCAGACGCTCCGCGACACCACCCGCTCGCTCGTCGAGGACCGCGAGGAACGCGAACAGCTCGAGGACCGCGCCGAGGAGCTCCAAGACCGCCTGCGCGAGGGGGACGACGAGGCCGCGGAGGCGTACGAGGCGATCACGGAGGAACTCGACCAACTGGAGGACACCATCGACGAGGAGGCGGCGAACGTCTGTGACTACTACCGGCAGAACCTCACGGCGAACACCGACGAGTTCTTCGCGTGGCTGTTCGACGACGTGCGCACCCCCGACGAGATCTACCAGTACGCCGGCGAACGGGGCTTCTGCGGCTACGAACTGCTCAAGGAGGGGATGGAGGACGTGGAGCTGGTGGTGTGTAACTACCACCACCTGCTGGACCCGACGATCCGCGAGCAGTTCTTCCGGTGGCTCGACCGCGACCCGGAACAGGTGATCACCGTCTTCGACGAGGCGCACAACGTCGAGGACGCCGCCCGCGACCACGCGACGCGGACGCTGACGGAGAACACTCTCCAGTCGGCACTGGACGAACTCGAAGAGACGGACGACTCGCGTGCCGAGCCCGCCCGCAACGTGTTGGCGGCGTTCACCGAGGCGCTGCGAGAGACGTACGACGACGCCCTGGGGTTCGGGGAACGCGAGCGCGTCGAGGAGGACTGGCACGACCTCTCGGTCGCCAACGAGAGTCGTCGCGACGATCTCACGCTGGCGTTCCTCGACCGCTACGAGGGCCGGGGGATCAGAGCCGAGTGTGACCTCGCGCTGCAACTCGGGAAGCGACTCGACGAACAGTACGAGGAGGCGTACCGCGACGGGGAGGCGGCGACGCGGCGCGAGTGTCACCTGCTCCAGGCGGCGGGGTTCGTCGCCTCGTGGATGGACGACAGCGGCGAACTCGGCCAACACCCGGTGGTGGCGGTGCGGCGCGACGCCGGCACCGGCGACGTGTACGGTCGCGCGGAGCTGTACACCTGTATCCCGCGACAGGTCACGGAGGAGCTGTTCTCCGAGGTGTACGCCTCCGTGTTGATGTCCGCGACGCTGCGGCCGTTCGACGTGACCGAGGACGTACTCGGCCTCGACACCCCGGCGACCCTGGCGTACGAACTCGCGTACCCGCCGGAACACCGCCGGACGTACGCCGTCCAGACGCCGGCACTGTTCGCCTCCGAGCGGGACGACCCCGCCACACAGGAGACGGTCGCGTCGACGCTGGCCGACGCCGTGCGGATGACGCCCGGCAACTCGCTGTTGTTCTTCCCGTCGTACGCGGAGGCCGAGCGGTACCACGAACTGCTGTCGGGGGGGCCGGTCGGGAGTCGCCTCATGCTCGACGAGCCGGGGACGCGGACGGAGGACCTGCGCAGTCGGTTCGTCTCTCACGAGGACGCGACGCTGTTCACCTCGCTGTGGGGGACACTCGCCGAGGGCGTGAGCTTCGACGGGGACGCGGCCCGGACCGTCGCGGTCGTCGGGGTGCCGTACCCACACCTCTCCGAGCGGATGGAGGCGGTCCAAGACGCCTACGACCGGGCGTTCGCGGAGCGGTCGCGCGACGCCGGCTGGGAGTACGCCGTCGAGATCCCGACGATCCGCAAGACGCGGCAGGCGCTGGGGCGCGTCATCCGCTCGCCAGAGGACTACGGGGTACGACTGCTGCTCGACAAGCGGTACACGACCGCGGACATGGGAGAGTACTCCGTCCGCGACACGTTCCCGCCGGAGGAGGCGTCCGAGATCGTGGACGTGGCCCCGGAGAAACTGCGGTTCGGGATGTTGAACTTCTACGGCGACCACGACGCCTACGACGGCTCGCCGCCCGACCCGTGAGGCCGAAGTCGGGTGACCGCCCGACCGCGGTGGCTGGACTACGGAACCCCCGGTCGGACCGCCGACTCCGCGCCCACCGCGAGTCAGACGGTGTTCGTGAACCCGCCGTCGACCAACAGCGAGGCGCCGGTGACGTACCGGGCCATGTCGCTGGCGAGGAAGACGACCGCGTCGGCCACGTCCTCCGGACGGCCCACCCGGTCGAGCGGCGTGTCGGCGACGAACTCCTCTTCGACCGGTGACCCGATCATCCCCGAGTCCTCGATGGACATCGCAGTCTCCGTCAGCCCCGGGTGGACGGCGTTGACACGCACGTCCGGTCCCAGATCCGCCGCCATCCCGTAGGTGAGCAGCCTGACGCCACCCTTCGCGGCCGAGTAGGGGGTCACGCCGCCGTACCCCTCCATCCCGGCCGCACTGGTGACGTTGACGATCGCACCCGAAGTGTCGTCGGCCGCCATCTTGCTCGCCGCCACCTTCGAGGCGTAGAACGTCCCGTCGAGCACGACGCTGCGGACTGCGCGGTACGCCTCGGGATCCGCCTCGTGGAACGGCCCCATCGGCCCCGCCACACCGGCGTTGTTCACCAGCGTGTCGACGCCGCCGAACTCGTCGGCCGCCTCCACGGCGCGTCGCACGTCGTCGAGGTCGGTCACGTCACAGTCGACGTGTGTCGCACGCCGATCCGTCTCCGCCGCGATCAGTTCGTGTGTGGGTCGGCCGTCGAGCCGCGGCTCCGTCCGCACGTCCGCGACGACCACGTCGGCTCCCTCCTCGGCGAACCGCCGCGCCACGGCACGACCGATTCCACTCGCCGCCCCCGTCACCACTGCCGTCCGATCCGCGAGTAACGTCGACACGCGGTGGAGTACCCGAGGTCGTGTATTGTGCTTTTCGGGTAGTTATCTCTAACGATAACGTCGTTCGAGGTCGGTCCTACACTCCCGGTGCCGTTCTCATCCGAGTACGCGAGAGCGGTCGGTCGGCGGTGTCGTGGTGTCGAGACGGTGGCTCGGTCGGAACGTCTCGTCAGACGGGGCTCGGCGGGGGTAACTGCTCGTCATCGCCACCGTACCGAGACTCCAGGGGCGGTGCAGTTAAACCCGCCGTCACCGCCGCGTCGTCGTGACTGTCGACCGGTCCATCTCGGTCACCGTCGAGTCGTCGCGGTCCGCTCTCTCGGTGGTCGTGTCGTCGCCACTACGGAGCCGTCGCTCGTGGGTGTCAGAAATGAAGCCGGTCCCGTCGTGAGACGGAGAACGTCGTTGTGTCCCGATACCGCGAGTCGTGTTCCAGACTTACAGACGGGTGAGGTCCTTCGCGCGCGGACCCTTCTCCGCCTGCTCGATCTCGAACTCGACTTCCTGGCCTTCCTCGAGGTCCGGACCGCCGACGTCCTCCATGTGGAAGAACACGTCCTCGTCCGAGTCCTCAGTCGAAATGAATCCGTAGCCGCCAGTGTCGTTGAAGAAGTCAACCTTTCCGGTCGCCATTGCAACTCCACCGACGCCGGACGGACGTATAAGCCTTCCGAAGAGCGGGCGTGGGTGGGGGAGAAGATACGCGGTTCTCACCCCGACGAGACCGAGTATTTCGGCACTTCGGGGCCGAAACGGTCCTCGTGTCGACCGGACGCCCGTCCGAGCCGCACCGACCGCGGAGTCGCCGCGAGCGGGCAGACGGGCGTCGACGGGGGAGGAGAACACACGAGTTTTTGTCGTCGCCGCGCCGACGTTGCGAGCGTGATCGCAGGTGAGTGACGGGACCGACGGAGACGACGGAGGCGGCGCGACGGACGGGCGACCCCGGAGTGCGACCGAGGTGACGGACTCCGGGACGGCCGCCGGCGGTCGACGAGACACGGCGAGTGGCGACCCAGAGTACGACGTCCCGAGTCGGCCGTCGATCGGCGACCGACTCGTCGGCGGTGCGGCGGACAAGCCGGTGTTGGCGGTGTTCGTCGTGATCCTCCTCGTCCTCGCGGTCGGGTTCCTCGCGGCCAGCCTCTTCGTGGCTGCACAGTTCCTCGGCCTGTTGTGACCCTCGCGAGCGGCGCGACGCTCGGTCGGCGGCGGGACCCGAGGTGGACGACTGACTCCTCGACGGACGACACGACCGGAGACGGGAGACACGACCTGGAACGGGAGGACACGACACGAGACCGCGGACTCACTCCTCGACGGCCAACACGAACTCCAGCGACGCGCCGTCGGCCAGCGCCGTCGCGAGGTCGCGGTCGAGGTCGGCCGCGGCACCGTCGGCGTCGACCACCACCGTCCGGTCGTCGACGTACTCGCTCGTCCGACACACCAGACTCCGCTCGCTCTCGAAGGTCAACTCGGGGTCGCCACGACCGGTCGCCGTCCACGTCTCGCCGTCGACGCGAACCGTCGCGGTGATCGTCGCCGACGCGTCGCGACACGCCGCGACGAACGCGTCGTCGAACGACGCCGGCGCGCGGTCGGCCTCGACCGCGAGGATACAGTCACCTGCGGGCGTGAGCCAGTCGTCCGTCGTCACCTCGAAGGTACTCTCGTGGGCCGCCGAGACGTGTTCGTGTCCCGTGGCCGTCACGACTTCTCGCACACACGCCTCTCGTGGACTCGGAGAGAAGTGTACTCCGATCTGGCGTGGATCGAGACTCGACACTCGCCACACGGGACTTCGGGACTCGACCCTCACCACACGAGGTGGACTTCGCCGCGTCAGATGTCCACGTCACCCGCGAGCCGGTCCAACGCCAGCACGACGACGGCGCCGGCGGCGGCGGCGACGAGGAACGCGCCGACGACGGTCGGCGTCCACGACCGCCCGGCCTCCGCGAGTGCGGTCGTCGTCCCGGCGACCGGTGCACGCAACGCACCCACGACCAGGCCGACGAGGAACGTCGTCGTCGTCCGCCGGTCGCGAGCCAACGCCGCCCGCACCACCCGCGCCACCGACAGGAGGCCGACGACCCCGCCCGCGACGAATACGGCGACGGTGACGACGAGCGGACCCAACTCGGGTGCCGACCCGCCGGTCGCGACCGTCGACAGCGCCGTCAGCAGCTCCTTCAGCGCCCCCGACATGCGCTCGTACTGCCCGATGATCACGAGGATCAACGACCCGGAGATCCCGGGCAACAGCATCGCGCTCACCGCGAGCGCCCCGGCGAGGAACGTCGCGGGCAGCGACCCGCTCAGTGCCGCCCGTGCACTCCCCGAGGCGACGCCGGCGATCGCGACGGCGGCGAGGAAGGCGACGAGACCGCGCGTCTCGTCGACTGCGACGGCGTCTCTGAGCACCCACACGGAGGCGGCGATCAACCCGAAGAACGCGCCGAACGTGATCGCCGGCGCCGTCGTCAACGCCGTGTTCACCGACGGAACGACGATCAACACGGCCGTCACGAGTCCCGCACCGAGCGTCAGGAGGAAGGGCACGTCCGCCTCGCGGAGTGTCTCGACGAGGGCGTCCGGTCCCCGTCCGAGATCGGCGAGTAGCCGACGTGCGAGTGACGGGTCGACCGCCGATACCGCCGCGACGAGCCGGTCGTAGATCCCCGTGATGAGTGCGACGGTCCCACCGGAGACGCCGGGAACGCCGTCCGCAGTTCCCATCGCGAACCCACGGAGGTACGCTCCCGGCGTCGACACGTCGCCCTCGACGACCGCCTCTGTCGACGGTTCCGATCCGGTCCCACCGGGGTGAGTCGGCGTCGTGTCGTCGACGGCCGACGACTCGGCGTCGTCGACTCCCGCCGCTCCAGTCCCGCCGTCGGGCGACGTGTCACTCGTCATCGTCTCACTGTCGTACCGCCCGCGACAGTACGTCTGCCGAGCGGACACGAGCGTCTGGTACCGCCGTGTCGTCGGACACGCCACCGTCGCCACGCGTGTCTGTGCCGTCCGCCGAACGCTCCGAGCCGTCCGCGGAGCCGTCCATCGGCACGGAGACGCCGTCGGCACCGCCCAGCGCGGCGGACTCGTTGCCACCGGTCTCGTTGCCGGCGGACTCGTCACCGCTCCCGGTCGTCGCACCCTCGGGGGCGCGACGGACCGTCTCCGACAGTTCGACGCTCACCTCGCCGTCGTCGGCGCCGTTGACGTCGCCCTCGGAGACGTTCAAGATCGCGGCGTTCTGGAGCACGTAGGCGGACTCGTTCGTCCGCAGGTCACCGGCGACCCGGTACGGACCGGCCGCCCGGACGGAGACGTTCGTGTACCCGTTCTCGGGACCGAACTCGTCGTAGTCGGTCGTGGCGTACGGCAGCGTCATCGTGAACTCACCGTCGGCGTCCGCCGTCGCCTGCTGCCGGTAGACGAACGTCGTCGCGTTCTGTCCCTGCCCACCGGGGATTCGCATCCTGACCGCCGCGGTCACCGTCTCGTTGGGTTCCGCACCGCTCCCGGTGACGGTCGCGCCGGGGACACGCTCGAACGTCTTCACCCACGACGGCGTGTTCTTGAAGAGGGTCCCCGGACGGGCGCCCAGTCCACGTGCTGCCCGGAGCTGGTCGGCGCGGTACTGCCCGTCGGCGAACGCGGTCGTCGCCGTCGCGTTCACGAGCCGGTAGTGTTCCAGTGCCGGCACCGGTTCGCGCGGAATCTGTCCGATTCCACCGATCCGAGCCGACCCGTCGCGCTCGACGAACGCCTCGGCCGCACTCCGGTTCCGGAACGTCTGGATCGCCGAGCCGTTCCGCGGCACGCTCTTGAACTCGACTCCAGTCTGGCTCTGGATCACGTCGTAGTCGAACACGACGACCCGGTCACCGACGAGCGGCCGACGGATCGTCGGCTCCGCACGACTCCCGTGGTAGGCGTACAGCCGGACCATCGTACTCTCGTAGTACCGCTGCCGTCTGTCCGGTGCGATCCGCTGGAAGCCACGCTGTTGGCCGCTGGCCGGAGCGAGGATCTGTTTGACACCACCGTTGGGACCCGTCGCGAAGAAGTCGCCGGCCGAGACGTTCCCGGCGTCGTAGAACTGGACCGGCGCGGAGAACTTCGGATTCTGTCCCGACAAGACCGACGTCATCTTGTAGTCGACCATCACGTACCGCGTCTGGTCACCCTCCTCGCCGCGTTCGAGCAGTGCCTCCCGGGCCGCCGACTCGTTGGGGGCCAGCAGGAAGTTCGCCGCCTGTCGTGCCCCCTCCTGGAACGGGTTGGCGTTGGGAATCCGCTCGCCACGCATCGTGATCCAGTGACCGTAGTCCCACCACGACTGGACGCCGTACGCCCCGTCGGAGTAGTCGAAGTCACTGTCGGCTGGCCTGTCGTACTGCCCGTAGAACGCCATCGGCTCGTCGGCGTCGCCGAAGGTCCCCTCCTCGGGGGTGTTCCCCTGGAGGTACTCGAGACTCTGACCCCACACGACGGTCGACGCGTCGGGCCCGTCCTCGCTCGCCTGGAGTGCGTTCTGTGTCGGGGCGTTCCGGGGACCGAGGTTCATCGACACGCCCAACACCGGGACCAGAACCAGCATGAGCACGACGACCGCCGTGAGCACCTGGTACGTCTCGACGTCGGGTGCCTCGAGTCCGCTCCCGAGGTCGATGTCGACCACCGCGAGCACGTCGCGGACGAACGGCGCCGTGAACACCGCCACGGCGACCGCGAGGTAGTAGTTGAATCGGTTCTGCGTGAACGCCGCCATCGTCATGAAGATCGCCCACACGAGGACGAACAGCGTCTCCGGCTCGTACCGGATCCGCGTCGCCGCCGCGAACACGATCCCGGCGATCACGAACACGCCGGCCAGTTCCGGCGCGACGCCCAGCGGCGAGACGATCAGTCCGAACACGTCCGGGACCGGACCGAAGTTCCCGGCGAACACGACGAGCGTCGCCAGTCCGGCGAACCCGATGAACCGGTAGTCACGGCCCGCCCCGCGTCGGTACATCGGCCCGACCAACGTCCAGACGGCGCCGATCACCGCGGCCGGGAACGCGAACCCGTACTCCCGGAGGACGACGCCCACGTCGCCGAAGATCCGTGCGGCACGCGACCCGAGGAACGGCTGTGCCTCGGCGATGGTGAGGGTGTTCCCTCCGGCACCGAACCCGACGATCCGGAGCAGGTTCCCTTCGATACTCGACAGCGGCCCGGCGTCGACGACACCGAGGACGATCAGACCGACGACGGCGGTACCCGCGACGGTCGCGACGTACCCGTTCTCGTCGGCCCACTCGTTGTCGAACGTCCGCGCCTCGAACTGTCTGGAGAGCCACGCGAGCCCGACACCGCCGACCGCCACACTCACCCCGACGACCGGTTGGAGGAGACTCAGCCTCGTCGCGGAGAACGAGGTCGTGTCGATCCCGACGAGCGTGAGCAGCGCCACCGTGACTCCCGTGACGGCGACGACGAACCCGGTGTGTTCCGGCGGCCGACCGCTCGCGTGGTCCGACACCGCCTGGAGGACGGCGAACACGCCGAACACACCGACCAGCAGGACACCGGGCGGCCACGCGTAGATGTACGCCGCCATCGCGACCCCGGCGAGGACACTGTACGTCGTCGAGCGACGCAGGTCCCCCCACTCGCGGGCCGTGACGAGCTCCCAGATCGGCCGGTCCTCTCTCGCGACGGCCAGCGCGACGACGGTCGCGAACACTGCAGTCACCTGGAACAGCGGCTCGACGCCGTTGTGGTCCGCGAACCCGGCCAGCGTCCGCTGGAGGAACGTCCCGGGCAACAGCATCAACACGACCGCGGCGAACAGTGCCGGCACACGCCCCGCGAGCCGCTTGGCGACCAAGTACGCCGGGATGGCCGTCAACGCACCCGCGACCGCCGGTGCGACGAGGAGTGTCTTCGCCACCAACTCCGGCGACGGGGAGCCGAGACCGACGATCAGTGCGGCCGTCGCGACGATCTGGTCGTACAGTGTCCCGAACTGTCCCACGGAGGTGCCCAGCGGGAAGTTCGTCCACGGGTCGTACGGCATCGTGGACGGCCAGTGTCTGACGACGTACCGGACCTCGCGGAGGTGGTACCACGCGTCGTTCCCGGAGAACAGGACCTCACCGCCTCGGACGTAGTTGGAGTACGGACGGAGCCGTATCCACAGCATCGTGGCGACGACGACCAGGAGTACCGGGACCTCGAACCGGTCCCGGACGGCTCCCAGCGCGGAGGTCGCCGCCCCGGTCTCGTCGGAGACCGAGGAGGACCCCTCGTCACGCTCACTACTGTGACTCATTGTCCCCACGAACCCCGAAAACGGCAATAAGCCTTGTTATTCCCGTACGACGGCGAGGAGCAACGAGTCGTCGAGATCGGCCGACGGCGGGACCCTCGCGATCCCACCCAGACGGCTCACCGAGCCGTCTCCGAAGCGCCTCTAGTCGGGTCGCCGAGCTGTCTCCGAAACGCCTCTAGTCGGGTCGCCGAGTCGCCTCCAGCCGGGCTCGATCGCGTCCCTCTCGAGTCCCGACGCCCGGTCGTGTCTCCCGGACGTGTGTCAGTGCCGGTACACGTCGAGCAGTCTGTCGACGACGCCCGTCCACGTCGGCACCGCGTCCGGATCCGGTCGCGGGCCGTCGACGGCACGCTCGACGGCCTCGGCCACGGCCGCCGGAGAGGTCTCCGCGAGGCCGACGACACCCCGTTCGTCGGTCCAGTCGGTCAACGCCGCGCGGTCGGCGACGACGGCTGGCGTGCCGCTCGCGAGCGCCTCCGCGACCGTCAACCCGTACGCCTCGTGTGACGACGGCGAACAGAACACCGCCGCACCGGCGTACAGTCCCGGGAGTCGCTCGTCCGGGACGTACCCGAGGAACCGGACGCGGTCGCTCACACCCGCAGCCGCCGCCCGCTCGCGCAGTGCCGACTCGTACGGGCCGGACCCGGCGACACGGAGGTCGAACGCCGGCAACTCGGCGAGCGCGTCGATCACGTGCTGGACTCCCTTGTACGCCGCCAGCCGACCGACGGTGAGCAGGTACGGGCGGTCGGCGTCGTCCGCCCTCTCTTCGTCGTCCCCTCTCTCTCCGTCGTCTCCCCTCTCTTCGTCGTCCGCACCTTCTCGGTGGTCCCGGAACCGCTCGCGTTCGATCCCGTTCGGGATCACGGTCGGTGAGACGCCGAAGTCGGCCGCCAACTGTCGTCGCTCCCAGTCACTCACGGCGACCACCGTGTCCGCAGCACGGAGCACACCTGCACCGAGTGGCCGGTACACGGAGAGGAGGCGATCTCTGAGCCCGTCGTCGCTCTCGCCGTGGTAGTGTGGTGTCGCGACGAGGCGCGGTGCTGGCTCGTCACCGCTCGCGCGCAGCGCCCGCACCGCACGCACCGCCGCCGTCGTCAGACCTCCGAGGGCGAACGGCACCGCGTGGTAGTTGTGGACGTGGACCACGTCGGGCACGCTGGGAGCGACCGCACCTCGGAGCGCCCGCCACACAGTCGTGACGACGCCGGGGGCGACGTAGATGGCGCCGTCCGGTGCGAGCGCCCGGACGCGTCGGACACGGACCCCGTCGCGGCGTTCGCGTGAGGCACCCGCTCCGCCGGCGTCCGCCGCGAGCACCGTCACGTCGTGGCCGCGCTCGACGAGTCGTGTCGCCAACTGGTGGACGTGGGTCTCGACGCCGCCGGTCTGTGGTGGGTAACGGTGGGTGACGTAACAGACGTGCACGGTCGTGACCTCGGCGTCAGTCGTACGCCTCGCGCAGTTCCTCGTCGACCTCCCACAGCCCGTCGCCCTCGCCGGCCAGTAGCTTCACCGCGGCTCGCACGAGCGACACCTGCGTGTCGAACAGCGAGTAGACGGGCTGGAGCGAGCCGAGCAGGTCCCGCGAGCCCGCGGCGACGAACCCGGCGACGGCCACCGGAACGAGCAGTCCAGCCGGCCCGGCCAACGCGAGGCCGGCCAGTGTCGCCGTCGCGACTCCGGCGGCGACGAGCCACGGGGAGACGACGGTGAACCACCAGTTGAACGGGAGGACGAGGGCACCGTACAGCCCGTAACGGGGACGGAACAACATCCCGCGCTGTCGCCACAGGAGTCTGAGCAGTCCCATCGCGCGCCGGTCCTTCTGACTGCGCCGCTTGCGGAACGCGGAGTGGGACGCCTCCTTGTACCGGATCGCGGGGTCGAACAGGGCCCGGTCCCCGTTCTTGCGGATCTTCAGGGCCAGTTCCGTGTCGTCCGCGATGGAGTCCTCGTCGACGGGGACGATCGCGTCGCGTTCGAACGCCGAGAACGGCCCGTGGAAGATGAACGTCGAGTCGAGGTGTGACTCCAGCGTCTGGATCCGCGCCTGTACGTCGCGGTAGCCGCGCTCCACGTCACTGCCGCCGAGTACCTCGGCGTTGCGGCCGGTGACGGCCGCCACGTCGGGGTCCGCGAGGTTCGCGACCGCCTCGCGGACGGCGTCGGGCGCGACGCGAGAGTCACAGTCCGTCTTGACGACGACCTCGTTGCTCGCGGCGGCGTACGCCTCGTTGAGCGCCACCGCGAGGCCGCGGCGCTCCTCCTCGCGGAGGAGCGTCAGCTCCGGGGTGACGCGGTCGGCGAAGAACGACTCGACGATGTCGGGTGTCGCGTCCTCGCTGGAGTCGACGACGACGACCTCGACGCGGTCCATCGGGTAGTCCCAACTACAGATACTCTGGAGCTTCGACTCGACGATGGCGGCCTCCTCGTACGTCGGGAGGACGACGCTCACCGACGGCAACTCGTCGTACCGCTTGTCCGCCGGAGAGCCCTCCGGGTCGACGACGACCGCCAGGGCGGCGAAGACGAGGTACGGGAGTCCCGTCGCGGCGACCAACCGGGCCAACAGTTCGAGAGGACGACGCGCTCGCATACCGCGCCGTACAGCGACCCCGCACAAAACGACGGCGGTCCGGCCGTCGGTAGTGTTCGGATACGGCCGGACTGTCGAGTGCGGCCCCTACCCGAAGTTCGGGTTGTCGAGTGCGGCTCCTACCCGAAGTTCTCGGTCTTGATGCGGGCGCGGTGGATGCCGGCGGTCTCCAGCGCGCTCTCGGCCTCCGCGACGAAGTCGGCGAAGCCGTAGACGAACGCCTGCTCGCCGTCGGCCTCCGTCACCACGTCGGCCGTCACGGCGCCGATGGGGCCGTCGGTGACGGTCACGTGGGCGCCACGCTCGCGGAGTGCGTCCAGCCGCGCCTCGTGTGCGGGCGCGTCGTCTTGGTACACGATGGCGACGTCGTTGCCCTCGGCCAGCGCCCGCTCCCCGATGGCGACGGCCGGGCCGACGCCAGGCCCACCGGCGAGGACGACCGCTCGCGCTTCGCCCTCGTAGAACTCGTCGCCGAACGGGCCGGCGGCGTCCAACTCCGCGCCCGGCTCCAGGTTCGCGAGGTACGACGCGAAGTCCGGGCCCTCGTCGTCGCCACCGTCGAGACCGACGGTGGTCTCGAACGTCTCGTCCGTGTCCGGCGAGGAGACGGTGTAGAACCGCGACACTTCCTCGCCGTCGATCTCCGCGGTGAACCGGACGAACTGTCCCGGCTCCGCGACGAAGTCGGCGGGCGACTCCAGCGTGAGTGCCACCGTCTCCGGGCCGACTCGCTCGACTCCCGCGACGCTCGTAGTGAACTCCATGTGGCCCGGTGGGGCCCGCGACGGCAGGAACCTGTCGGTACAGACTCGTGTCCGATCGACCGGTCTCAGTCCGCGCTCGCCTCGTCCTCGGAGACGCCGGGCGCCTGCGACACGTCCACGTCGTCGGGCTCGGGGGCGTTGCCGCGGTGGAGCTCCCCCTCGCCGTCCTCGACGTACACGTCGTCGGCGAAGCCGGCGACGGCGTTCTCGAACTCCCCCTCCTCCAGCGCCTCGGGGGTCGCGGGAGCGTCCGCGATCCCGCCGGCCGGGCGGAACTCGCCCAGCGGGTCGTCGATGGTGATCCCGTGGTCGCGGAAGAACGACTCGTAGCGACGGTAGTGGTCGTCGAGTTCGTCCGCGGGGAACTCCATCATCGACGCCCACCCGTGGGTGAAGAAGTCGAAGTTCGCCTGGAGGTGGGTGATCTCGCGGGCCTCCGCCTCCGGGTAGCCCGCCTCCAACGCGGCGACGTAGGTGTCCATCGTCGCGTCGAAGAACTCGTCCAGGTGGTCGCGGCGCGCCTCGCGGTGTTCCTCGGGAGCCTTCTCCAAGAAGACGCGCGTGTGGAGGTCGACCAGCTTGTCGTTGACCATCCCGCCGATCACGGGTGTCGTCAGGGCGCGCTTGGCCGCCCAGTGGCGGACGTTCTGCTGGAGTTTCATGTCGTCCGAACCAGGGTCCCGACGGACTTAACCACTGTCTTCGGCGGCGGTGTCCCCGCGGGCGTCCCCACCTCGCGTCGCGGGACGAGACGGGCTGTGTGAGGAATTCGCACGCTCTCGCGGACGATACGTGGATAGCAACCCACATTAACCCCGAGTCCGAACCGCGAGCCATGAGCCAGTCGTTCGTGATCGTCGGCGACGGGATCGCCGGCAGTTCCGCCGCCGAGACCCTCCGTGAGGAACGGACGGACGCGGACATCACGGTACTCACCGACGAGGGCGAGGCGCTGTACAACCGGATTCTGATCAAGGAGTTCGCCAAGGGGAAGCTCCCCGAGGCACCGATCTCGATCCACGACGAGGACTGGTACGCCGAGCGCGACATCGACCTCCAGTTGGACACCTACGTCACCGACGTGCGGCCGGACGCCGGCGAGGTGGAGACCCACGAGGGAGAGACCTACGAGTTCGACAAGCTCCTGTTGGCCGTCGGCGGTACCCCGAACCAGCTCCCGGTCGACAACTCCGACGCCGAGGGCATCCACCACTTCTGGACGTTCCAGGACGCCCGGAAGATCAACGAGTCCGCCAGCGCCGCCGAGAAGGGCGTGATCGTCGGTGCCGGCCTGCTCGGGATCGACCTGGCGGCCGTCTGTGGCGCACAGGGTGTCGAGGGGAAGTACCTGATGCGCGGTGACTCCTGGTGGCGCTACGCGCTCTCGGAGGAGGGGGCCGAGATCATGCACGACGCGATGCGGGAGAAGGGTGTCGAGCCGGTCTTCCAGTCCGGCGTCGACCGCTTCGAGACGGACGAGGAGGGCCACGTCACGGCGGCGATCGACCCGGACGGCGAGCGCTACGAGTGTGACTTCGCGGGGGTCGCCATCGGGTTGGACCGCAACACGGAACTGCTGGAGAACCTCGACGTGGAGATCGACGGCGGGATCGTCACTGACGAGTACATGCAGACCACGCACCCGGACGTGTTCGCGGCCGGCGACATCACGCAGTTCTACGACGTGATCCTCGAGGAGCGCGCCCAGAACGGCGCCTGGGGCTCCGCGAAGGAGCAGGGGTCGATCGCCGCCAAGAACATGCTGGAGTACGGCACCGAGGAGTTCGAGTGGGTCACGTCTTACTCCATCACGCACTTCGACTTCCCGTTCCTCTCGTTCGGGCACCCGACGCTGGGTGACGACCACGTCGAGCAGAAGTACTCCGAGAACGAGTGGCGGCGGCTGGCGCTGAAGGACGGCCGCATCGTCGGCGGCGTCCTGATCGGCGACCTGGCCCCGCAGTCCGGTTACAAGCAGCTGATGCGGGAACGCGTCGACGTGTCGGGACAGGAGGACGTGTTGTTGCGCGAGGAGTTCTCCGCCGACGACATCGAACGCGAGGGGCAGGTCGAACAAGAGGCAGAGGCCGTCGAGAACTGACTCGGCCCGGACGAGTCGGGTGACGGTCTCGAGTTTCGACAGTTCGATCACGTTCTCCAGAGTCCCAACTCTGCACGCCTCGGTCTTCACGCTCTACTCTGCGCGCGTCGACCGTCTGGCTCGACACGCGACGCGCCGAGCGGTCGCGTCGACAGTCCACGGATCGATCGGGGGTGTCTCACGGCGCCGAGTCGCCCGTCCGACAGTCGTGGGTCACGAGCCGCCGCGTGGTGAGACGCTCGCGCTCGGGTCTGTCGAGACGCGTCGGCTCCCTCGTGACGACGAGCGAGACGGTCGCCAGGCGCTCGTCGTGGCGCCGATTCCACCGCTCGCACAGGCCCGCGGCGGTCGCGTGGCGGAGCCGGTCACCGCCGTGCCACCACACCGCGGTGAGATACTTGCGCCACCGTACCGACGGGTAGGTGGCGGCCACGTCCGGTGGGCGGTCGCCGATCGCGGACGGCCTCGGGAACGCGTCGACTCGCCGGCCGTCCACGGTCGTCGCCGGGGCGGCGAACCAGGCGGCCGCTCGTGGGGGATCCGGCGCGAACATGTCCCACCGGTACCGCTCTGGTTCGACGGCACCGGCCTCGGTCTCGACCGGCACGACACCCAACGCGGCCGCGTTCCACACGAGGACGCCGACGAGCAGGAGGGTGGCGACCGCGCGCGTCCCGCCGGCTACCCACCGGCCGGTGTTCGGCCTGCCGGTGGAGGCGGCCAGGGAGCCAATCCCGCCGACACCACGCCGCGACACGAGCCACGCCGTCGCCGCACGACACCGAGCCGCGACGGGAGCGACTGCACTCTCGACGCGGTTCCACACCGGGGAACGGAGCGCCGGGAGGAGCGCGACGACGGCGACGACCGGGAACACGCCGAGCCACATCGTCGCCGCCATCCCGAGGTGACCGGCGAGCAGCCCGGCGGCGACCGCGGTTCGCCGCCAGTCGCTCGCCAACACGAGTGCGGGCGCGACGACGAGGAGCGCGAGCCACGCCCACCCGAACGTCGTCACGACGGCCGGCGTGCCGGCGACGAGATCGCCCAGCGGCGTCGTGAACCGGTCGAGTTGGAACACGTACCGCACCGCGGTGCCGTCGAGCCACCCGCTCCCGCGGAGTTTGATCGCGGCGTTCACCACGTAGACGGTGGCGACTTGGACGAAGAGTCCGAGCGTCGCGACGCTCGCGACCGTCCGCGGGGTCGTCGCGACACCGGCGCCACCCCCGCCGTCGCTCGCGGCGGTCGGCGGGGGAGCTCGTCGGACGGCGTCGATGGACCACCGCGTCCCCAGCGGGAGGAGACTCCCCCACAGCAGCAGACGGCGCAACAGTGAGTCACCGCCGTTCAACACCAGTGGGTTCCGCGCGTGCAGCGAGACGAGCAACACGAGCGACACGACACAGGCGAGTCGGGTCCGGTACCCGACGAGCAGTGCCATCGCTGCGAGTCCGGCGAGACAGAACAGTCCCGTCTGCGTCGTCGTCGACCCCCACAGCGCGTGCAGCGACACGGACGAGACGACCGGCCGGACGGCACGCAGCGTCTCGCGTGGGAGCACACCGGCGTCGGTGTAGAAGACGCGGAGCCACCGCGCCCGCAGCGCCAGGTCGACGAGCAGCAGGAGTCCGACGCCGATCCGCAGCGCCGCGAGTGCCCGGGTGTCGACGGCCGCGTGTGTCGCGAACCACGTCCGGCCACGGTCGCGGACACGGCCCGACAGGTGCACCGAGAGGTACCGGAGTCGCCGCCACAGTCGCCGGAGCCGTCCCGGCGTGGGGTCGGACGACGAGACGGGAGCCACAGTACGAGGGGTCGGTCGCCACACCGGAATGGCTCTTGTGGTCGTCCCCGGGGCGAGTACACGACGGCGTCGGTGGTGTCGGACTGACAGTGTCCGGCTCGGGGCTCCGACCAGTGGTGTCCGACACGCGAGTCCGACCGGTGCCTGCGGCTCGGAGTCCCCCGGTAGCGCGGCTCGCCTCCGTTCGACGGCGTCCACCCGCCCCGTGTGTATTTCAGGCTGGAACCGTTCGTAGCGAGCGATGACCTCCACCCTCCGGTACGTCTCGTGGGGGATGGCCGGGCTCTCGGCGGCCTCGATCGTCGGCTTGCTCGCGGCGGGCGTCGCCGCACTGTTCGGCAACCGGACGGTCAGCGAGCGGTTCTTCGTCACGGTCTTCGGCGTCTGGCTGGCGCTCGTGCTCGCGATGGGGTTCCTCTACGGGCTCCACGCGATCCTGGGCGACTGAGGTGGTCGCTGTGGACCGGTCGCGGTCTCCCCCGCTCGACGCGGCGGAGTGTGGCCGCGGCCCGCGATTGCCGGCGACCCACACCGGGTGACCCGAGGTTTTCCCGTCGCGGGCCACAGGAGTGGGTGTGCACGACCTCGCCGCCCGGACCGACGCGTTCCAGCGGTCCCAGATCCGCGTGATGTTCGACCTCGCAGAGGCGGCCGCCGCCGACGGTGCGGACCTCGTCCGTCTGGAGGTGGGCGAGCCGGACTTCGACACCCCCGAGCACGTCACGGAGGCCGCCTTCGAGGCGGTCCGTGACGGTGCGACCGACTACACCGCCAGCGCCGGGATCGAACCGCTCCGGCGTGCCGTGGCGGAGACGACCGAAGCGGAGTACGACCTCTCGTACGACCCCGACCAGATCGTCGTCACCAACGGGGGGATGGAGGCGCTCCACGTCGCCGCGCTCACGCTCGTCGACCCCGGCGAGGAGTTGGTGGTGCCGAGTCCGGCGTGGCCCAACTACGGCATCCACGCCGCGCTCGCCGACGGCCAGTTGCGCGAGGTGGAACTGCCACCGCCGTACGACCTCGACGCCGAGCGACTCGTCGCCGCGATCGACGACGACACTGCGGCGGTGGTGCTCACGACGCCCTCGAACCCGACGGGCCGCGTCTACGACCCCGAGCCGATCCGGCGGGTCGCCGCCGCTGCGGCCGCCCACGACGCCTACGTGATCGCCGACGAGGTGTACGCCGGGCTCACCTACGACCGCGATCCGACCGGAGTCGCCGCCCTCGTCGACCACCCCGAGCGAGTGGTGACGGTCGGCTCGCTGTCGAAGACACACGCGATGACCGGCTGGCGACTCGGCTGGCTCGCGGCCGCCGATCCGGTGGTCGAGGCCGCCACCGCCGTCCGCGAGGGGACGACGAGCTGTCCGTCTGCGCCCGCCCAACACGCCGGCGTCGCCGCGCTCGCCGGCCCGGACGAGCCCGCCGAACGGATGTTCGAGGCGTTCCGCGACCGCCGCGACTACGTCGCCGAACGACTCGCGGCGATGGACGGCGTCACCGCGCCGCGGCCGGAGGGTGCCTTCTACGCGTTCCTCGACGTGGACGGTGCGACGGAGAGTCTCCCGCTCGCTAAGCGGCTGTTGGAGGAGACCGGCGTCGTCCTCGCCCCCGGCTCCGGGTTCGGTGCCGGCGGCGAGGGGCGACTGCGGCTGTCCTTCGCCAACTCGCTGGACCGGCTCGCGGAGGGGTTCGACAGGCTGGAGACGTTCCTCCCGATCGAGTGAGTCTCGGGGGTGCCCCCGGGCCGGGTGACTCTCGGAGTCACACCGTCTCGTCTGGTTGTCCGCTACGACTCGAGCCGCGGTACTGCTACCGCATCAACTCGCCGCCGTTGACGTTGAGCGTCTCGCCGGTGACGAAGCCGGCGTCTCGGAGGTACGCGACGGCGTCGGCGATGTCCTCGGGCTGGCCGTAGCGGTCGACCGGGATCGCGGCCAACTCCTCGGCCTTCTCCGCCGCGCTGCGGTCGGCGGTCATGTCCGTCTCGACGTGGCCCGGCGCGACGGCATTGACCCGCACGTCCGGCGCGAAGTCGCCCGCGTGACTCTTCGTCAGCGAGAGCAACCCGCCCTTCGAGGCGGCGTAGTGGACCTCGACGGGTGCGCCGGTGAACGCGAGGATCGAGGAGACGTTCGTCACGGACGGGGTCGGCGCGCCGCCGCCGTCGGCGCTCCGGAGGTGTGGCAGCGCCGCCTTCGTACAGCAGAACGCGGAGTTGACGTTCACGTCCATCACGCGGTCGAAGTCGGCCGGCGACAACTCCTCGGTGTAGACGTGTTGGTCGATCCCAGCGTTGTTGACGAGGTGGTCCACACCGCCGAAGGCGTCGACGGTCTCGGCGACGAGCCGGTCGGCGTCGTCCGGGTCCGAGGCGTCGGCTTCGACGACGATGGCCTCCGCCCCCGCCTCGCGGACCGCGGCGGCGGTCTCGGCGGCGGCGTCCGGCGAGGAGTGGTAGTTGACCGTCACGTCGTAGCCGTCTCGGGCGAACCGCCGGGCGGTCGCCGCGCCGATCCCTCTGGAGGAGCCGGTGACGATGGCTGCTGGCACGACCGTACGTTCCCGGCCACCCGACTTGGGCGTTCGGCTCCCGGCGGACGTCGTGTTCTCCGGGCGCTCGTCGTGTTCTCCGGGCGCTCGTCGTGTTCTCCGAGCGGTCGTCGCGGCACTCTCGTCGGTCGCCGACTGCCGCCGTCTCACCAGGAGACGCGGAACGCGTCGGTCGCGTCCGCCGGCGGCTCGACGGACTCGACGACGACGTCGTCGGCGTCGACCCGCTCGTCTCCCACGCCAGCTACGACCGCCCGGCGGAAGACGGCCGCGGCGAACGCGGTCGGGTACAGGTAGTCACCCCCGGTGACGATCCGGCGCGTACGGTCGCTGTCGGGGTGTTCGACGGCGAAGTCCGCGACGCGATCGGCCGCCGGGCCACGGTGTGCCTCTCGGGCGACGCGACGGAGCGTCGCCAGTGCCGTGTCGACGTCGTCCGCGCGGAGCACGGCCGGGGTCGCCGCGACCAACTTCCCCCCGACGCGACCGAGCTGGTCCGAGCCCGCACCCTCGCCGAGGCGGGCGAGCGAGCGCGCGAACGCGTCCACCGGGTACCACCCGTCGTCGGAGACCGCCGCGATCCCGTTGCGCGCGAGGAGGTGACGGACCCGCTTCGCGAACACCGGCGAGACGGTCTCGGCGCTGTCGACGACGAGTCGGACGTACCGCCCCGCGACCTCGGTCACGTCGTCGGTCCCCCCACGACCGCCGCCGCCCACTCGCCGTCCGTCACCGCCGCGCGCTGGGCCGGTCGCGCACGCTGTACCGTCGCCGTTCGGTCGGCTGCCGCCGGTCGGTCGATCGCTGCCGCCCGATCGCTCTCCGTCGGCGTCCCGCCCG
The DNA here is from genome assembly GCF_041361345.1 of Halobaculum sp. MBLA0147. NCBI lineage: Archaea > Methanobacteriati > Methanobacteriota > Halobacteria > Halobacteriales > Haloferacaceae > Halonovum > Halonovum rutilum. The sequence continues at coordinate 2,978,823 of NZ_JBGKAD010000001.1, forward strand.
GGATCGGGCTGGGACTCACCGCCTGTACGGCGACCGACACTGGATCTACTCACAACGGCGAGCGAACTCTCGGTCTCGCCGGACGTCTCTCTCTCGTCGTACATCGGGTCCCCCACGGGAGCTCGCTCGTCACCGAGCGCCCCCGTCTGTGTGCGTACCGTGAGTCACTCCTGCGGATATCCACTTAATCGAAACTCATCGTTCCTCCCCGACGACACCTCGTTGAGTCGTCTCTGACCCGACGAGAGGTGTGTCCCGATCTTCGATTACTGTCTCGGCGAGTGGTCCCTCTCCGAGACGAGCGAGGTGGGTCCGGCCACCAGTCGACGGATCGAACGTGTCTGCCTCCCACTCGACGGGCCGGGCGTGTCCGTCCACCACACTAGTCGACCGGGGTATTCAAGCGCCTGCCTCGACTGTCGGGAGACGTGAGCGACCTGGGTGACGGGCGGACGGGACGGGACGACGCCGGCGACGGGACCGGCGAGGGAGACGAGTCGTCGGTGCTGGACCGCTACGACAGGGTAGAGCGGACGGAGACGCCCGGCGAGGGGAACTCGCTGCGCCACTGGCAGGACGCCAAGAGCTACTGGGAGGTGGCGAAGAACTACCTCGGAACGTGGGTGATCCGGGTGTCCGGAGACCTCGACCGCAAGAACCGCTTCCTCCGGCGACTGGGGGTGACCGTCGGCGAGAACGTCTCGTGGGGGCTGGAGGCGACGCCGGACGTGTTCTGGCCGGAACGGATCACGCTCGGCGACGACGTGATCGTCGGGTACGACGCCACGATCCTCTGTCACGAGTTCCTCCAAGACGAGTACCGCGTCGGCGACGTGGTCGTCGGCGATCGCGCGATGATCGGCGCCGGCGCGGTGATCCTCCCGGGCGTCGAGATCGGTCACGACGCACAGGTCGCCGCCAACTCGCTGGTCGCCGACGACGTGCCGCCGGAGACGACCGTCGCCGGAGTCCCCGCGGAGCCGCTCGGCGACGGTGACGAGGGCGAGGGTGACGCCCGAGACGACCTCGAGGACCGAGACGCCAGAGACGCTCGAGACGACTGAGCGTCGGAGTGGTCACCCGCGGTCCCACGCGGTCGGTGTGGCGAGCGTTCGGCTCACTCCCGAACGCGGACGACTCCCTCGGTGAGCGCCTTCCGGTTGGGGACGAGGTACTCCTCGCCGTCGTCCTCGACGTGTGTGACGAACACGTCCATCTCCTGGACGACACCCTCGACACCGCCGATCCGGACGCGGTCGCCGATGGCGTACGGCTCCGTCAACAGGAGGTACAGGCCGGCACTTCCCGAGGCGAGGAGATCGCGGAACGCCGCCACCGAGACGACCACCACCGCGAACACGTAGCCGCCGAGCAGGACGACCAGCGGGAGTGTCGCCACCCGGACCTGCGCGAGCGCGACGAGCGAGGCGACGAAGACGACGCTGTACTTCGCCACCCCCGGGAGCGCTCCGACCTGCGTGATCTTCACGCTGCGGAGTCGCTCGTCGACGAGCAACGCCACCTTGTCGCCGACGATCAGCCCGACGACGACGACCAGAACGGCCACGAACACCTGCGGGAGGAAGGCGACGACGACCGGCCAGATGCGGACGACGGACTCGAACCCCGCCGTCGAGAACGCCACCACCGCGAACGCGAGGAACGTGAAGTACCCCGCCAGCCGCGAGACGATGGTCACCGTCGACGTGCCGAACTCCCTGACGGACCGCTCGAAGGAGGTTCCCTCGATCGCCTCCGGCACCCCGAACCGGACGAGTAGGCGGCGGCCGAACACGACCACGAGGTAGCTCACCGCGGCACCGAGACCGAGGATCGCGACGAACAGGAGTAGTTGGAGGGAGACGAACTCGAGTTGGAGCGGGAGGCGGAGCGGGACACCCGACGGCGCGAGTGCCGTCACCGCGTCGAACGCGGCCGCTGTGTCCCCCGCGTGGACGGAGCCCGACATGGGTCAGTAGTCCTCCGGGTCCAGTTTCAGGATCAGTTCCCCGCCTTTGAAGGCGCGGACGAGGCCGTCGGACTCCGAGAGGACGATTCCGACGGCGTTCGTGTCGCGGGTGATCGCCGCCGCGGCCATGTGGCGTGCGCCGAGCCCCTTCGGGATGTCGACCCCCTCGGCGCTGGGCTCGAGGTAGCGGTACGAGGAGACGATCTTCCCCGAGTCGGAGATGACGAACGCGCCGTCGAGCCGGGAGAACTCCTTGAGCATCACGTCCACGATGGGGTCGCCGACGTGGACGTGACTCTTCTCGAAGGGGTTGTAGCTCAGCGGGCGGGAGTTGTTCATCGTCTTCCCGGCGTCGCCGACGACGAACAGCGCCCCCACCGGCTTCCCCTTCTGGCCTTTCTTCCCGAGTTCGATGGCGACCTCGAACACGTCGCGGATCACCTCCGGCTCGGCACGGGAGTTGACGAAGAGGTCGTAGATCCCGGACTGCATCGACTCCGTCACGGAGACGCGAACCGTCGCGTCCGGGGCGTCGTCGAAGACACCCAACACCGCCAGCAGCGTCTCGCCGGCAGACGTGTGCCCCGCGTTCATCGCGCCCTCGACCCCGAACCGGACGCGATCGCGCACGTCTTGGAACTCCAGCGGGAGTTCCACGAACGTCTCGGCGTCCACGTCGTTCTCGGGGGCGACGACGACCGTCGGCTCCGCCGCCTCGACGAACGAGTCGTACAGCGACTGTCCAGGGGAGAAGAGGAACACCCCGTCGACGTCCGTCACCAAGTCGGCGACGAGATCCGGAGAATCCATCACACCACTCTGTTCCCGGCGGGAGGCAAATCCGTTTCGGCGGCGTCGGACGCTCGTGAGACGTACGTCTGTCGGCACACGGTCGGGACGCAGACCGGAAACCTTCTTGTCCGCGAACCGTCTACGTCGGGACAGTATGAGCACGACGCCGACGGAACGTCGGGTCGAGTCGCTGATCTCCGGCGACCCGGAGATGCGTGACGCGATCCAGACGGTACTGGACGCCGCCGAGGACGGCGAGGTCCAGTGGGTCGACGTACGAGACGACATCTCCAGCGGGGCGTGGGGTCGCCTCATCGAGAAGGAGGTGCTCGAAGACGGCGAGACGGGCTTCGCGCTGTCCGACCGCGACGCCGTCGAGGCCGCACTGGCCGACGAAGACGGCGACGGCGGGAGCGACGAGGAGAGTAGCTGGTCGATCTACGACAAACTCGCCGCCGTCGGGACGGGGGCGTTCTTCGTCGGCTACTCCTACAAGCCGGTGCGAGACCCCGTCGCCGGGACGATGGATCTCGTGTTGGGTCCCTTGCAGGAGACGCTGCCGTTCTACGCCGTGATCATGGTGATCGCGGTGTTCACGGGGCTGTACTCCACGCTCCTGCGGGCGAACCTGATGGACATGGACAAGATGTCCGAGTACCAGTCGAAGATGAAGGAGATCCAAGAGCGGCGGAAGGCCGCCAAGGAGCGGGGCGACGACGAGGCACTCCAGAAGATCCAGGAGGAACAGATGGACGCGATGGGCGACCAGCTGGGGATGTTCAAAGAGCAGTTCCGCCCGATGGTGTGGATCATGTTCATCACCATCCCGGCGTTCCTGTGGATGTTCTGGAAGGTCGGCATCCGCGGGGCGTCCGCTCACGGGGAGTTCTCGACGGTCGTCCTCCCGTTGGTCGGGGAGGCGACGTGGACCACCGGGATCGTCGGTCCGATTCAGGTGTGGATCGTCTGGTACTTCCTCTGCTCGATGGCGTTCACCCAGCTGATCCAGAAGGGGCTGAACGTCTCGATGTCGCCCTCGACGTGACGAGGGTCGCCGACGCTCGTCTCGTCGACTCGTCAGACGGTCCGAGTCGACTCGGATTCTCCCAGTCGTAGCTCCACTCGACTCGTGTGACTCGGGCGGTCTTCTCGGCCGATCGCGGCACTCGCTTCGAGAATCGACGAGGTAGTGTTGGTCGGCAGCGTCGTCGACGCGGATCACCGACATCTCGTCGGGACACGTCGACCCGAGCGTCGCGGGTGGCGTGGATCGACGGTGGCGGGAGACTGCCGTGTCGGGACGCGACGCGTCCCTACGTCTCGATGGGGATCCGTTCACCGCGCGCGGCGGCGCCGGTCTCGACGGGGAGCGTCACGTCGAGGACGCCGTTGTCGTAGCTTGCGGTGATGTCGTCGGCCTCCACCGCCTTCGGGAACCGGAAGCGTCGGTGGTAGGTCCGTCGCTCGTTCCGCTGATCGTCCTCTCGGTTCGCCGCGACGTTGAGGACACCCTCGTCCCACGTCACGTCGATCTCCGCGGGGTCGTACCCCGGGAGATCGAGCGAGAGGACGAACTCGCCGTCCTCCTCGTACAGCCTGTAGTCGTCACTCCCGGTCTCGAACAGGCGGTTCGGGAGGTCGAACGATTCCATCCACGAGCTGGTCGGTGTACTCGGAAGTGCCATGGTTCGTCACCCCGAGTGCATTCGATAGTAGTGTTGTGGTTCTATATAAATCTGTCGGAAATGGCGACCGCGATCGTCGCCACGCGTCACCGCACCCCTCCGTCGGACTGGTGTCACCTCCGCTCGCCGTCGGACGGCAACCCTTTTGCGCGGGCCACTCTCCCGGTCGGGTATGACGGACACCGTCTCGGAGCTGTTCGACCCCGACCGCTGGGAGCAGGTGCCGGGTGCCGACGAGTTCGACGACGTGACCTACCACCGCGCGGTCGAGACGGACGCGGTACGGATCGCGTTCGACCGCCCCGCAGTCCGCAACGCCTTCCGACCGGGGACGGTCGACGAGTTGTACGCCGCCCTGGAGGACGCCCGCAAACGCGCCGACGTTGGCTGTGTGTTGCTCACCGGCAACGGTCCGTCACCCGAGGACGGCGGCTGGGCGTTCTGTGCCGGCGGGGACCAGTCCGTCCGCGGCGAGTCGGGCTACGAGTACCGTGGCGACGACGAGGCCGACGAGAGCGACGACGAACTCGTCCGGGAGGCGAAGGCCGGTCGCCTCCACATCCTCGAGGTCCAGCGTCTGATCCGGTTCATGCCCAAGCCCGTCGTCGCGGTCGTGCCGGGCTGGGCGGTCGGCGGCGGCCACTCGCTGCACGTCGTCTGTGACCTGACGCTCGCCAGCGACGAGCACGCGAAGTTCCTCCAGACGGACCCCGACGTGGCGAGCTTCGACGGCGGCTTCGGTTCGGCGTACCTCGCGAAGCAGGTCGGCCAGAAGAAGGCCCGCGAGGTGTTCTTCCGCGGAAAGACCTACTCGGCCGCGGAGGCCGTCGAGATGGGGATGGCGAACGAGGCGATCCCACACGAGGAGTTGGAGGACGTGGCCTTGGAGTGGGCCGACGAGATGACCGCGAAGTCGCCGACCGCGATGCGGATGCTGAAGTACGCGTTCAACATGGCCGACGACGGGCTCGTCGGCCAGCAGGTGTTCGCCGGCGAGGCGACGCGGCTGGCGTACACGACGCCCGAGGCCCAGGAGGGTCGGGACGCCTTCTTGGAGGGTCGGGAGCCGGACTTCTCCGGGTACCCGTGGCACTACTGAGCGCGCCGACTACCGTCGGTACCCGCTCGGAGTGTCGACGACTTCCCACGTCGTTCTGTTCACCCGTCGTAAGAGCTCTCGCCGTTCGAGTACCGCTACCAGTCCCTTCGCAGTCTCCACGTCGGTTTCGAGCTCACGGACGACCCGTTGGACGGACAGTGTGTCGCCGCTCTCGAACACCTCGTAGAAGTCACTGATCAGTCTCGCCTCGTCTTCGCCACCGTCGAACGGCGGTGGGCGCTCCTCCTCACCGTCGGTGTCGTCACGGCGCGACATAAATCGGCAGAGTCAGCGGCGGTCTACACCGCCGTCGAACGGATCTGGCTTCTCCTCGCCGCTCTCCTCCTCGTCGTCGGCTACTTCGGTCGTCATGATCCACCCCGGTCTCGTCTCCCCGACGTATTGTATCTAGGGACTGGTCTAGTCACCGACACCAGACTTCGTGAACTGATCTTTCAGATACACCGCGACGACGAGCGGAACGAGGGTCGAGAGCGTGACGACGAGGAGGCGCCTGTTCACCCACACGCCACTCTCCCCACGGACAGCAGCGAGGACAGAGAGTCCGAAGTACTCCAGTTCGAGCACGACGGTGAGGAGACTCACGTTGAGTAGTGCCGTGTCGACTCTGTTCGCTCGCTTGTTCCGGTGCATCCACTTTCGGTGTGATCGGAGGACTCTGTCGAGAAACTCGGCGTCGTCGACACCGTCACCCGCGTAGTCGATGGCCTGCTCGATGTCTCCGCGACCGAGTCCGACGACGGTGGGTGTCCTGACGTAGGCGACCAACCCGGTGAACACCGACACCGCCGCAACACCGAGAGCAGCGTACGACGCGGCGTTCAGCAGCCCACTCGAGACGACGAGTTCGGGTTCCGTCGAGTTCGGACTGGGTCCCAGACTGAGACCGAGGACCGACAGGAAGAGTCCGACGAGTGCGAGGTTCAGTCTGATGTTCCGGATCGCACGCTCTCCGACGTTGTTCAGCAACTCTCGTTGGTTCTCCAGACGTGCCCGCGACTCCTCTCTGGCGGCGTCCAACTGGTCGCGTCGAGCCACGGCTTGTACTTGTGTAGGCCGTACTTGATAACTCTCTAGGAACTCGGAGCGAGACGAGACTACACAGACGGTCACGCAGGCCGTCGACACTGCGAACCACAGTCGCTTTCCGCCTCCCAGCCCCACTCACGAGCGATGAGTACCACGGAGAGTGGGGCCGAGGTCTCCCGGCGGCGCGCGTGGCTGATGGCGGCGCGCCCGCAGACGTTGCCGGCCGCCGCCGCGCCGGTGGTCGTCGGTGTCGGGTTGGCGCTGCGCGACGGCGTGTTCGCGCCACTGCCGGCGGTGGCGGCGCTGGTCGGCGCCGCGTTGATCCAGGTGGGGACGAACTTCGCCAACGACTACTACGACGCGGTGAAGGGCGCCGACACGGAGGATCGCGAGGGGTTCACCCGCGTGACGGCCGGCGGGTTGATCGAACCGGCGAGCGTGAAGCGGGCGATGTGGCTCACGTTCGCGGCGGCGATCCTCGGCGGCGTCTACCTCGTCTGGGTCGGCGGGCTCCCGATCCTCGTGATCGGCCTGCTGTCGGTCGCCTCTGGCGTCGCGTACACCGGTGGGCCGTACCCGCTGGGCTACCACGGGCTGGGTGACCTGTTCGTCTTCCTCTTCTTCGGCGTGATCGCGGTCACCGGGACCTACTACGTCCAGGCGGCCGCAGAGTTGGGGGTCGCGTTCGCCACGCTCGTCCCACGACCCGAACTGGTCCCCCTCGCGGCGCTGGTCGCGTCGCTCCCGGTGGCGGCGCTGTCGACGAACATCCTCGTGGTGAACAACGTCCGCGACCGCGAGGAGGACGCCACCACCGGCAAACGGACGCTCGCCGTCCGGTTCGGCTACGGCGTCGCACGCGGGGAGTTCGTCGGGCTGCTCGGGCTCGCGTACACGATCCCGATCGTCTTCGCCGTCGAGACTGGCGACCTGGCGACGCTGCTCCCGCTCGTCACTCTCCCGCTGGCGGCCTCCGTCGCTCGGACGGTGCTGACGGAGACCGCCGGCGAGGCGCTGAACCCCACGTTGGAGTCGACCGGGAGACTGCTGGCGGCGTTCGCCGCTCTGTTCGCCGTCGGGCTGGCGGTGTGAGACGATGACCGACGACTCTACTGGAGCGCCGGGCGACTCCCGTGGAGCGTCGGACGACGCTCCGCCGAGTGTGGACTCGACCGGTCGCGGGGCGCCGACCGACTGGCGACTGCGGCGGTTCGCACTCCCGCTGGCGTCGCCGCTGGGAACCGCACACGGCGAGATTCACGAACGGGCTGGCACGCTGGTCGGGCTCCTCGGCGCTTCCGGCGAGACGGTCGGCGTCGGCGAGGCGACACCACTCTCCGGGTGGACGGAGTCCGAGGCGGACTGTCGTGGGGCACTCGCCGAGGCGACTGCGACGGAGCCACGGCGTGGTGCAGTTCCCGACGCGCGGACGCCGGCGGCGCGGTTCGCGGTCGAGACGGCGCGACGCGACGCCGTCGCTCGTCGTCGTGGCGTCCCGATCGCGGCGACACTGGGTCGCGACGGGACGGGTCCGACCGTAGAAGACGCGCACGCGAGACGCGTGCCGGTGAACGCGACCGTGGGCGACGCCGATCCGGCGGCGACCGTCGCGGCGGTCGAGGACGCGCTCGCCGACGGCTACGAGACGGTGAAGCTGAAAGTCGGTGTGCGCGACGTGGAGACGGATTTGACTCGTGTCCGACGGGTCGTCTCGGCTGTCGCGGGGGACTCCGAGACTGGCAGTACGGCGTCGCCGTCGGCACCGGGGCCGACGCTGCGTGTCGACGCGAACGGGGCGTGGGACCGCACCACCGCGACGCGAGCACTCCGAGCACTCGACGGGCTCGTGGAGTACGTCGAACAGCCGGTTCCAGGGTCGGACCTCGCCGGTCTCGCCGCGCTCCGTGGCGTCGGGGCGCCGGTCGCGGCCGACGAGGCGCTGTCGACACACGACCCGTGGCGCGTGCTGGCGGCCGACGCGGCGGACGTGCTCGTCTGTAAGCCCGCCGCGATCGGTGGCCTCGCGCGGACGCTGGCGGTCGCCCGTGCCGCGGCGGCGCGCGGCGTCGACACGGTGGTCACGACGACGATCGACGGCGTCGTCGCCCGAACGGCGGCGGTCCACCTCGTGGCGGCGCTCCCCGCCGTCGGGGAGACGGCGCTCTCGACGGTCGACGAGACGACGCCCCCGGACGAGACGCTGGCCGTGTCCGGAGGCGACGACGAGACACGTCGTGCGCACGGGCTGGCGACGGCGTCACTGTTGGAACGGGATCTGGAGACGACGGACGGACGGGCGATTGCCGACCCGGTTGCGCCGGTCGACGGCGAGATCGCGGTCCCGGCGGCGCCGGGGCTGGCGGGGGATCGGTTCGACGAACTGGTCCGAGAGTGACGAGAGAGGGTCGAGCGACGGGTCAGTTGACGAGTTTGTACAGCCAGGCCACGGTGAGTGCCAGGGAGAGTGCGAGCGCGACGCCGCCGGTCGCGAGCGGTGGGAGCTTCGTGGTCGCCTCGGAGGCGAGCAGCACTGGTGTCATACCCTCGCGTTCTCGACGGGCTCGCAAAAACGCTTCTACTCCGGGTGTCGCCGCCGACTCGCCTCGGTGGTCTGCGACGCGTGGCCCTCTCACCGCCGATCACCGCGCGTCGGCACCGCCGGACTGGTCACCGTGCGTCGCTCGCGGGTGGCTCGTACACTTCGGCGAGCCCGTCCAGTGCCTCGTGGTGGTGGGTCGTGTGTGGGGCGGTCAGCGGCGAGACGGAGACGGCGCCGTCGACGATGGCGCGGCGGTCCGTCCCCGCCGGGTCCGGGATGTCACCGCTCTTCATCCGCTCCCAGACGCGGTCGTGGAGAGTGATCTGGTCGCCGTCGCGCTCGGCGGTCATGTCGTACAGTGTCGACGGGCGTGTGATCGTCATCTCGCCGCTCCCGGTGCCGGGCCACGGGGCGTTGACGTTGAGGTAGTCCGTCTGCTCGAACACGCCGGCGTCGACGGCGTGATCGACGAGGAACCGCGTCGCGTCCGCCGCGAGCGCGTAGTCGCCCGGGTCCGTCGCGTGATCGCGCCAGTCGCCCTCGTCCGGCTCCGGGACGTACTGCGACACGGCGATGGCGGGTACGTCGAAGAACGCCGCCTCGACGGCCGCAGAGACCGTCCCGGACCGCCCGAGTACGTACGCCCCCAAGTTCGCACCCTTGTTACAGCCGGACACCACGAGGTCCACGTCGGGACACAGCGACTCTAGGCCGACGACGGTACAGTCCGCGGGCGTACCGGCGATGGCGTACCCCAACTCGTGTTCGCGGACGGTCACGTCGTTCGACATCGAGCGCCCGACGGCCGAGCGGTCGTCGGCGGGCGCGACGGCGACCACCTCCGTCACCTCGTCGAGGCCGTCGAGTGCGTCGTACAGCGCCCGGAACCCCGGACTGTCGATCCCGTCGTCGTTCGTCAAGAGGAGTCGCACCGCGTCGGCCTCGTCCATACCCCCGCCTCGGGTGGCCCGGAGAAAAACGCGTCGTTGCCACCGATCGCAGCTATCGAGCCACCGGAGTGGACTGGGCCGCCGCCGTCAGGCGGTGTCCGCCTCGTACCCGGCGTCTTCGACGGCGACGATGGCGTCGAGCGCGTCCGCGTCGCCCTCGACCGTCGCGCGATCAGCCTCGTGGTCTGCGGTCGCCGACTCGACGCCGTCGACGCCCTCCAGCGCCTCGACGACCGACGCCTCGCAGTTGCCACAGCTCATCCCCGTCACGGAGAGTTCGAGTGTCATACCACTACGTTAGGCTGGCGACGACACGGGTGTTTCGGTCTCGGACGAATCGCCACTCGGTCACGTTCGAGTGGGTCGCGGTCCGTCGCGCCGGCCGCACTGCGTTGCACCCGGGACTTTCGGAACTGGGGGTCGACCCTGCTGTCGACTTCGGTTCCGTGTATCTCGTCGGGGCCGCGGGATAAGTGAACCAGCTGTATCGGACCCGGATACCCACCAGTACGGCGTCCGAGACGGGAACGGAGATCCCTCGTCCGCCGATACTACCCGAGGCAGCCGCACTGGTGATCGAATTTGGGAACCAAAGCTAAAGCCCGAACTGAGGGCCGCTCTCGTTACCACAAACCGAATGGGTGAGGGGCCCCTACGAGTAGATGAGGGTGATCGGAACGTGGTAGACATCCGGTTCGACGTCGGCGGGATGAGTTGCGCCAACTGCGCGGGCACCATCGAGGAGCGCCTGACCGCGCTGGACGGCGTCTCGGCGGCGTCGGCCAACTTCGCGACCGACGAGGCGACGGTGACGTACGACCCGGCGGTCGTCGACACCGCCGCCGTCGTCGAGGCCGTGCGAGCGGCCGGGTACGAGCCGATCACCACCGAGGTGACGGTCGGGATCACCGACATGACCTGCGCGAACTGCTCGCAGGCGGTCGAAGACGCCGTCTCTTCGTTGCCGGGTGTCGTCGCCGTCGACGCCAACTTCGCGACCGACGAGGCGCGCGTGGAGTACCTCGCGGGTGCGGTCGACCGCGCGGCCGTCGACGACGCGATCGCGGACGCCGGGTACACCCCGGTCCGCGAGGAGGCGGACGACGACGACGAGACGAGCGAGGCGGACCGACGCGAGGCCGCTCGGACGGCGGAGATCCGTCGCCAGCGTCGCCTCACCCTCGTCGGCGTCGCCGTCTCGACACCGTTGCTGGCCGTGATGGTCGCCCACCTGTCGGGGATCGGTGCGCCGGAGCGACTGCTGGGTGTCGAACTCGGCTGGTACCAGTTCCTCCTGGCTGGCGTCGCGCAGGTGGTGCTCGGTCGCGAGTTCTACGCGAACAGCTACGACGCGGTGGTGACGAACCGCACCGCGAACATGGACGTGTTGATCGCGCTGGGCTCTTCGACGGCGTTCGGCTACTCCGTCGTCGCCTTGGTCGGTGTGCTCCCCGACGCCGGACTGTACTTCGACACCGCCGCGATGATCCTCACGTTCATCACACTCGGTAACTACCTGGAGGCTCGCTCGAAAGGCCAGGCCAGCGAGGCGCTGCGCTCGCTGTTGGAGTTGGAGGCCGACACCGCGACTCGCCTCCGCGAGACCGACGACGGTGAGACGGTCGAAGAGGAGGTCCCGCTGGCCGAGGTGACGGTCGGCGACCGGCTGAAAGTGCGACCGGGCGAGCGCGTCCCGACGGACGGCGAGGTCGTCGAGGGTGAGTCGGCGGTCGACGAGTCGACGGTCACCGGGGAGTCCGTGCCAGTGTCGAAGACCCCCGGCGACGAGGTGATCGGCTCGACGGTGAACGAGCAGGGGGTGCTCGTGATCGAGGCGACGCGCGTCGGCGAGGACACCGCGATCCAGCGGATCGTCGAGCGCGTGAAGGCCGCCCAGGCGCGCCAGCCGGCGGTCCAGCGCGTCGCGGACCGCATCTCCGCGTACTTCGTGCCCGCCGTGATCCTCAACGCCCTGCTGTGGGGCGCCGTGTGGACGCTCGCGCCGGAGACACTCGCGGGGTTCGTCGCCGGGCTCCCCGCCTGGGGACTCGCCGCCGGCGGCCCGGCGACGGTAGGCGTGACGGAGTTCGCGGTGCTCGTGTTCGCCTCCGCGGTGTTGATCGCCTGTCCGTGTGCGCTCGGGCTGGCGACGCCGGCCGCGACGATGGTGGGGACGAGTATCGGCGCTCAGAACGGCCTCCTGTTCGACGGTGGGGACGTGTTGGAGCGGGTCCGCGACGTGGAGGCGGTGGTCTTCGACAAGACCGGGACACTCACCGAGGGGGAGATGGAGTTGACCGACGTACGACCGATCACACCGACCACGGACGGCGCGGTCCCCGAGTCCGACGAGAGTGAGGCCGGCGTCGGCCACGGAGACGCCACGGAACGGCTCCTCGCGGTCGCGGCGACGGCGGAGTCGGGGAGCGAACACCCGATCGGCGCGGCGATCGTCGACGGCGCCCGCGAGCGCGGGGTCGAGCCCGGCGAGTTGACCGCGCTTCAGAACGTGGCGGGCGAGGGGATCCGCGCACGGACCGAGCACGGCGACGTGGTCGTCGGGAAGCCGACGCTGCTCGCGGAGCGAGACGTGGACGTGGGGCCCGCTGAGTCGGCGATCGCGGAGCTGCGCGCGGAGGGGAAGACCGCCGTCGCGGTCGCGGTCGACGGGGAGCTGTTGGGTGTGCTCGCGGTCGCGGACGAGGTGCGCGAGAGCGCCCGCGAGGCGGTCGCGGCGCTGCGGGACCGCGGGATCGCGGTCCACGTGCTCACCGGGGACAACGAGCGGACCGCGGCGGCGGTCGCGGAACGGGTAGGTGTCGACCCGGCGAACGTCCGCGCAGACGTGTTGCCCGACGAGAAGGCGGACGCCGTCGAGGCGATCCAGGCAGACGACACCCGCGCCGCGATGGTGGGTGACGGCGTCAACGACGCGCCGGCGCTGGCGGCGGCGTACGTCGGCGTCGCGATCGGCTCGGGGACCGACGTGGCGATCGAGGCGGCGGACGTGACCCTGATGCGCTCGGACCCCTACGACGTAGTGCGCGCGATCAACGTCTCCGAGGGGACGCTGGCGAAGATCCGCCAGAACCTCTTCTGGGCGCTCGGCTACAACACCGCGATGATCCCGCTGGCCTCGCTGGGCTTGCTCCAGCCGGTGCTCGCCGCGGGTGCGATGGCGCTGTCGTCGGTGTCCGTGTTGTCGAACAGCCTCCTGTTCCGGCGGTACGACCCCGACGACCGCTACGCGCTGGCGGGGCTGTTCCGCCGCGGCGACTGATCGCCGTCGTCTCGGGTGTGTGGACGGGTGGTCGTGATCGCGACGACGGCCGCGCCGAACAGGTCGTCGATGGCGGTCTGTGCGTTCCCGAGCACGGAGAGCGTGAGGTACAACAGGAGCACTGCACCGACGAGCGTCATGAGCAACAGGAGAACCGTCGTCGGGTCCGAGGCGGCGCGGGACTGCACAGTGGGCGAAGGTGCCGCGACCGACAAATCTGTTCCGACCAGGACGACCGACGAGTCGCAGAACGCACACGGACGCTTCGGTTACCTACCACTCCAAGCCCAACCGCCGGAGCGCCACGATCACGAGGTAACCGACCAGTCCGAGTCCGAACAACAGCCCCGGGAGGACGAACGGCCCCAACACGCGGACCAGCGCGTCGACCGGCGGAATGCCCATACGCGCCTCCGAAGACCCGCCGCCGGTTAAGTCCGTGGAGTCTCGCCGCACCCGACACTGCTCTGGTAACGTTTCACACCCGAACGCGAAATACCCGCCGAGCGTCGGCCACACGTTGGACGGCGGAAACCGACGCGGGGGAAAGGTACAAACGGCCCGCAGATTTCAGGGTGGGTATGGTTCGCACAGACGACGGTGTGAGCAGACGGACGTACTTGCAACTGGTCGGCGCCTCCAGCGTCGCGGGGATCACCGCGACGGCGGGGTGCAGTGCCGGCGGCGGTGGCGGCGAGGAGATCACCCCCGCGACGGCGCCCGGGTTCCCGCCGTTCGAGATGAAGAACGACGCGGGCGAGTTGATCGGGTTCGACGTGGACCTGCTGTCCGCGGTGGTCGAGGAGACGGAGTTCACCCTCGGTGAGTGGGAGGAGTTCGAGTTCTCCTCGCTGATCCCGGCGCTGAAGAACGACCGCGCGGACGTGGTCGCGGCCGCGATGACGATCACCGACGACCGCGACGAGTCCGTCGACTTCTCGGAGTCGTACTACTCGGCGGACCAGGCGATCCTCGTCGCCGACTCCGGCGACTTCGCACCGTCGGAGCTGGCCGACCTCGCGGACGGGAAGGTCGGCGCACAGGAGGGAACGACCGGGGCGAGTGTCGTCACCGAGCAGTTGGTGGAGGGCGGCGACCTCGCGGAGGCGGACTTCAACACCTACGGGAGCTACGTGTTGGCCGTCGAGGACCTCGTCAACGGCAACGTCGACGCGGTCGTCGTCGACACGCCGGTGGCGAACACCTTCGCCGCGAACCGTCCGGTGAGCGTGACGTTCACCTACGAGACGGGCGAGAACTACGGCTTCGCGGTACAGGAGGGTGACTCCGACCTCCAGTCGGCGCTCGACGACGGACTGGCGACGGTCCGCGAGGACGGCACCTACGAGGAGTTGACCGCCGAGTACTTCACGGGGTGAGTCGGCGGTGCCCCTCGTCGACCCGGCGGCGGCGTCACAGCTCGGTGCCGTCGTGTCGCAGGTTCCGTCGCTCCCCCTGCAGGCGTCGCCGGACGACTGGGCGTTCGTCTGGGAGAACCGCGACTACCTGCTGTCGGGCGCGGGGTTGACGGTCGCGCTGACGGTCGTCAGCCTGCTCGTCGGCTTCCTCGCCGGGTTCCCGGCCGGGGTCGTCGAGGCGTACGGCGAGGGGGCGCTCCGTTCGCTCGTCGCGGGTGCCGGCGTCGCCCTGCGCGGGACACCCATCGTGGTGTTGCTGATCGTCGCGTTCTTCGTGTTGCCGACGCCGGACCTGCGACTGCTCGGCCTGGAGGTGTCCGGTGGGTTCGTCGCGGGCGTCCTCGGTCTAGGGCTCCGGAGCGCCGCCTACCAGGCGCAGATCTTCCGTGGCGCGCTCCGGAGCGTCGACGACGGCCAACTGGAGGCCGCCCGGGCCGTCGGGCTCGGTCGGATCGAGGCGATCCGTCGTGTCGCGGTGCCGCAGGCGCTGCGTCGCTCCGTCCCCGGGTTCCAGAACGAAGTGACGATCGTGTTGAAGGACACCAGCGTCGTCTTCGCGATCGGCCTCTCGGAGCTGTTGACGCGGAGCTACGACCTGTTCGTCAGGCAGACGACCGCGGTGTTGGAGGTGATCCTCTTCGCGAGTCTGATCTACTTCGTGTTGACGTTCTCGACGAACCGCGCGCTGGACTACGCCGAGTCGTACTTCGCCATCCCGGAGGGGAACGCGTGACCGACACAGACGGAGACCCGACGACCGACGGCGGCAGTACAGTCGAGGAACCAGTCACGGCGAGCGAGGCCGCGGGCGAGCACCTGCTCGAGATCGAAGACCTCCACAAACGGTACGGAGACGAGACGGTGTTGGAGGGGGTCGGACTGACCATGCAGCGGGGTGACGTGACGGTGCTCGTCGGCCCCAGCGGCTCCGGGAAGTCGACACTGTTGCGGTGTGTCAACCGCCTCACGGAGTTCGAACGCGGGACGATCACGCTCGACGGTGTCGACACGGACGCCATCGACGTGGACGACCTCCGGCGCGACGTGGGGATGGTGTTCCAGGACTTCAACCTCTTCGCACACCTGACGGCACTGGACAACGTCGCACTCGGCCCCCGGCGGGTGCTCGGTCTCTCCGAGACGGAGGCTCACGACCGGGCACGCGACCAGCTCGAACAGGTCGGACTCGGGGACCAGGTGGACTCGTACCCCGGCGAGCTGTCTGGCGGCCAGAAACAGCGGGTCGGGATCGCCCGTGCACTGGCGATGGACCCGAAACTCCTCCTGTTCGACGAGCCGACGAGTGCGCTCGACCCGGAGTTGATCGGGGACGTGCTCGACGTGATGGTCCAGTTGGCCGAGGAGGGGATGACGATGCTCGTCGTCACCCACGAGATGGACTTCGCGCGCTCCGTCGCCTCGGAACTGCTGTTCCTCGAGGACGGCGTCATCGTCGAGCGTGGGCCACCCGAGCGACTGTTCGAGAACCCCCGCGAACGGCGGACCGCAGAGTTCCTCGGGCGACTGACCGACCTGGGTGACGGCACCGACACCGCCGGAGGTGACGCTCCGTGAGTGGTGCAGAGCCCGGTGCCGATGCGGGTACCGGGGGTGGACCGGAGGCGGCCGCCGTCGACCGTGGGGCGACACTCGGCGACGTGGGTGCGGGGCGTGCCGGCGCGCTCGCGGCGTTGGGCGTGTTCTGGCTGTACCTCCTCGTCCGCTGGGTGAACGACTGGTTCGGCGGCGTGGTGGTCCCGAAGGGGACCGCGTTCGTCCCGCCGAGCACGCTGGACGGCGTCGCGGCCGGTGTCCCGGTGGCCGGCGGCGTCGTCGACGCGACCGCGTTCGCACTCGAACACCTGCCGGCGCTGGCGAGTGCGACGTGGCTCACCGTCGTGATGACGGTCGTCGGGATCGGGATCGGTTTCCTGTTCGCCGTCCCACTGGCGGTGGCCCGCGTCTACGGGCGTGTCAGTGCGTACGTCTCGCTGGCGATCACGGAACTGCTTCGAGGGACGCCGCTGCTCGCCCAACTGTTCATGTTGTACTACGGGCTGAACCTCTCTGCGTCCGTGCCGGGCGTCTTCGACAGTGTGCTCGCGAACCGGGCCGTCGCAGTCGCGACGCTGGGGTTCGTGATCAACAGCGCGGCCTACCAGGCGGAGTACGTCCGCGGTGCCATCGAGAGCGTCGACACCGGCCAACTCGCCGCCGGGCGGGCCGTCGGGCTCTCGAAACTCGAGGCGATCCGGTTCGTCGTCCTCCCACAGGGGTTGCGCTTCGCCATCCCCGGGTGGTCGAACGAACTCGTCTACCTCATCAAGTACTCCTCGCTGGCGGCGTTCGTCACCGTCCCGGAGCTGTTCGACACGGCCAACCAGATCGCCTCCGACAACTTCCGGTACACCGCCGTGTTCGCCTTGACGGCACTGCTGTACCTCGCGCTCGTGTTGTCCGCCTCCCGGCTCACCGGCTGGGCGGAGCGGACCACCGCGATCCCCGGCCTCGGCGCCACGAGCGGCGAACAGTGATCGACGGACGGAGTCGACGCCGCGACCGGGCCCGCGGCGGATCCCCGGACCACCCGGCCACGGCTTTTTGTACGAAGCCGCCCCAGTAACCACGTGCACGTCCGGGACCTCCCGCTCGGCGACGAGTACGTCGCACACTTCCGCGAGCAGGGGATCGAGGAGCTGTACCCGCCGCAGGCGGCCGCCGTCGACGCCGGGGTCTGTGACGGCGCGAACCTCGTCGCCGCGGTGCCGACCGCCTCCGGCAAGACGTTCGTCGCGGAACTCGCGCTGCTGTCGGCCGACGGCCCTGGGTTGTACGTCTGTCCGTTGCGAGCGCTGGCTCGCGAGAAGTACGAGGAGTTCGCAGAGTTGCCGGGCGTCTCGGCCGGGATCGCGACCGGCGACTACGACTCCGCGGCGGCGGAGTTGGCGGACCACGACGTGGTCGTCGCCACCTCCGAGAAAGTGGACTCGGCGATCCGCAACGGGGCGGCGTGGATCGCCGACCTCGCCTGCGTCGTCGTCGACGAGGTCCACCTCGTCGGGTCCGAGGGGCGTGGGCCGACGCTGGAGGTGACACTGGCGACGCTGCGGCGCCGCACCGCCGACCCACAGGTGGTCGCACTCTCGGCGACCGTCGCGAACCCGGCGGCCGTCGCCGGCTGGCTCGACGCCGAACTCGTCGAGTCCGACTGGCGCCCGATCGACCTCCGGACGGGGGTGTACGCCGACGGCGCCGTCGCGTTCGACGACGGGACGGAGCGGTCGGTGCCGGTCGGCGGACCGGGCGAGCGTGGGGGCGACGCCACTGGACCCGAGCCTGGAGGCGGCGCCCGGACCGGCGGCGACCCGGACCGCCCGGCGGACGACACGGAGGCGACGGCGGCGCTGGTCGGGGCGGCCGTCGGCGAGGGTGGGCAGGCGATCGCGTTCGTCCGGTCGCGCCGCGAGGCGGAGGAGTTGGCCCAGCGACTCTCGGAGGAACGGTACGCGAACGAGGCCGGGATCGGGATGGAGGCCGCGGCGGTCGCGGAGGAACTCAGACAGGCCGGTACGACCGAACAGGGGGAACGGCTCGCGGAGTGTGCCGCGTGGGGCGTCGCCTTCCACCACGCGGGCGTCCGCTCGGACCACCGCTCCGTGATCGAACGGGCGTTCCGCGACCGAGAGTTGGCGGTGTTGTGTGCGACGCCGACGCTGGCCGCCGGCGTGAACGTCCCCGCACGGCAGGTCGTCGTCCGCGACCAGCGCCGCTACACCGGCTCCGGGATGGAGTGGCTCCCGACGCTGGAGGTCCACCAGATGGCCGGGCGTGCCGGGCGGCCGGGACTGGACCCGTACGGCGAGGCGGTGCTCGTCGGCGACCCCGACACGGAGACGGAGCTGTGGGAGCGGTACGTCGACGCCGGACCGGAGGCCGTCGAGAGTCAACTCCGGGACCGCGCCGCCCTCCGGACACACGCGCTGGCGGTCGTCGCCGCAGGGTTCGCCGACTCGCAGGCGGAGATCCTCGACCTCCTCGGAGAGACGTTCTACGCCCACCGGACGCCGAACCCGGATCTCGGGGGTGTCGTCGGGGACGTGATCGCCGAGTTGATCGAGTTGGACATGCTCGCGCCCGCACCGGAGAGCGGTGCCGAGCTGACGGCGACGGCGTTGGGCGAGCAGGTGTCGCGACAGTACGTCACCCCCCAGACCGGCGCGCGGATGGTGGATGGGCTCCGGACGGTGGCGGGGATGGCCGACGAGGACGTGGGCCCGCTGACGGTGTTGGAGATCCTCTGTGACACGCCGGACATGGACGACACGTACCTCGGGAACGACGAGCGGGCGACGCTGTACCAGTTCGCGCGACGGCACGCGGCGTCGTTCACGACGGACATGACGGAGACGGACGACTTCGAGGCGTGGCTGGAGTCGGTGAAGACCGCTCGCGTCCTGCTGGCGTGGATCGAGGGGGCCGACGCCGAGGAGATCGTCGCCGAGTACCGCATCGGGCCGGGCGACTTGGAGTCGCGGATCGAACGCGCGACGTGGCTCGTCGGCGCGCTCGACGCCCTCGCGGACGTGGTCGGCGTGTCCACGCCCGCCATCGCCGAGGTACGCGGGCGGCTGTGATCGGGACTCGGATCGCTCGTCCGGCGGTCCGAGTGTCGGGCCCGAGCCGTACGTGGATGGATCGGAGTGTCGCTCCCGAGACGTTGAAGTTCGCCGCCGACGGAGAGCAGGTGTGCTCACGGAGTGGGTCGCCGCCCTCCCGTCGTGGTTGGTCGTCGGGCTGGTCTTGGGTGGCGTGGCGTCTGCAGGTGTCGCGTTGCTGTTCGCTGCCGGCCAGCGGTACCTCCCGGGCTCGGCGCGCGCGGACCGCTCGAGAGGAGAGCGAGTCGACGGGACGGCGCGCCGCCGTGCGGAGATCCGCCAGTACCTCGGCCGGATCGACGAGCGGTACGCGGAACGCGTCGAGCTCGGCGGCCGCCGCGTCGCCTTCCACCTTCCGGAGCGGGACGTGGCGATCACGTTCGACCCGCAGACGTACTTCGGGCTGGCGAACGCCGACGGCGCCAGCGGCAACGTGGAGTTCGACGCCGACCCGAGCGGCGACGGCCTGTACGTGATCCTGATCGAACAGGAGATGCCCGGCCACCACCTCGGGCGGCGGCTCCCGTTCGAGGTGGCGGACGTCCACCTCGGCCCCGAGGACGCCCCGGACCCGGTCGCGGAGGCGTTCGACACGTTGGGGCTGGAGCCGACCGCCGACGCCGACAGCGTGGAGGCCGCCTACCGCGACCGCGTCGTCGACGTCCACCCGGACCAGGGTGGCGACCGCGAGACGTTCTCCGAGGTGCAGGAGGCGTACGCGACCGCACTGAACCACGTCGACGGCGCCGACTGAGGCGACTGGGGGACGACACACTCCGACGGCCGTATCCAGATCGCTGCCGACGACCCGTCGCGACACCCGTGTCGTCGGCCGCTGGCGACACTCGACACACTTTACTTCGACTGAGGTGACCGAACGGACGTGACCCGGAGGGACGGACTCCGACCGCGGCCGGTGTTGCTCGCCGGGACGCTCGTCGCGGCGACCGCGACGCTCGGGAGTCTCTACCTGAGCGAGGTGCTCGGGCTCGTGCCGTGCGAACTGTGTTGGGTCCAGCGAATCCTGATGTACCCGCTCGTGGTCGTGGTAGGCGTCGCGGCCGTCGAGCGGCGACCCGCGGTGGCCCGGACGCTGCTCCCGTTGTCGACGCTCGGGGCCGTCGTCGCCGGCTACCACTCGTACCTCCAGGCGACGGCGACCGCCGACACCTGTGGTGCCGTGAGTTGTGCGGCGGTCCAGTACCGCCTCCTCGGGCTGTCGGTGCCGAACCTCTCGTTGGTCGCGTTCCTGCTGCTCACGCTCGTGGGTGTCGTCTGTCTGCGCTCGGTGACGGGTGCGACGCGCGTCGCGTGAGAACCGCCGCGGTCAGTACACGAGGTACAGCAGCGCGTAGACGACGTTGCCGAGGACGAAGGAGACGAGCCACAGCGACGCCGCCACGCGGCCGACCCGTCGGTGCCGCGACTCGTAGATCTCCGCGACCGGCCGCGTCACCCCGAGCAGGACCACGTAGTACAACAGCGGGATACAGACGATCGCCAGCAGGATGTGGACGGCGAGTACCGGGAGGTAGACGAACTGGTACACCGTCTCCGGCCCGGGGAACGTCGCCGGTCCCTGTAGCGTCACCTTGTAGAGGTACAACACGAGGAAGACGACGAACAGGGCCAGCGAGGTGAGCATCAGCGCCCGGTGGCGTGCGACGTTGTCGCGGCGGATCTCCCGCACGCCGGCGGCGATG
Source organism: Halobaculum sp. MBLA0147 (assembly GCF_041361345.1). Lineage (NCBI taxonomy): Archaea > Methanobacteriati > Methanobacteriota > Halobacteria > Halobacteriales > Haloferacaceae > Halonovum > Halonovum rutilum. Next base: position 2,999,963 of record NZ_JBGKAD010000001.1, read on the forward strand.
GTCACGACCGCCGCCGCGGAGACGACGGCGTTGACGTGTGGGATGGCCGCCAGCGTCGCGGCGGAGGCCTGCGGGAGGAGACTGGTCGGGAACACCTGCCCGACGGCACCGAACACGAGTGCCAGCGACACGACACTCAACAGCGCCGTCACGCCGGGGACGTGATCGCGGACCCGAGAGAGCATGACTCTGGGTAGGCCCGGATCGGTCTTGTGTCCTCGGATTCTCGACACGCGAGAACACCGCCGCTCAGGACTCGGGTGTCGGGTCCCACCGCTCGGCGCGGCGGGCGGTGTCGTCGTCGAGTCGCTCCGGGAGCGTCGCGAACCACGCCGCGCCGTGACTCTCGCCGGGCTGTGGCGCGAGGCGGCCACCGTCGTAGCGCCCGTCGAAGTAGACGTGTAGCGAGTGCGTCCGGTCGTCACACGACGGATCGTCGGAGGTCCAGACGCGGTGGAGGAGGAGCCACGGCGCGTCGAGTGTACACTCCAAGCCGACCTCCTCGCGGACCTCGCGGTGCGCCGCCGTCTCGTGGTCCTCGCCGGGTTCGAGCCCGCCACCCGGGAGGCCCCACGTCTCCGCCTCGTTCGCGCGAGGGAGCTGGAGACAGACCCGACGGCGGCGGACGCGCTCGCCCGGCGTCGAGTCGGACAGCGGCGGGGCGTCGCTCGGCTCGCGGACGAGCCAGACGTACGCGCTGCCGCGGTAGGGGTCGCTGTCCGGGTCCAGGTACTGCTGGAACCGCTCGTCGGGGACGGTCACGGTCGTCTGCTCGACCGCGGTGTCGGAGTAGTCGTCGCGGTACGAGGCGAGTCTGTCGCGGACCCAGTCGCGTTCGCGTTCGACCACGACTCCCTCCGTCGTCGGTTCGTGGATTGAACCTTTCGAACACGGGTCTCCACCCGCTCGGGTGGTCGCTCCGTCTCGCGCGCAGAGACACCGAGTGAGGTACTTCTCGGGGGCACTCGTAGCGGTCGGTGTGCCACACTGTCCAGACTGCGACGTCGAGATGACCGAGGTGGAGCACACGGCGACACCGGCCCGCTCGGAGGGTATCTTGATCGGAACCGGGGGCGGGCTGAAAGCAACGCTCGGGCTCTCCGGGGCGGAGTTGACCGCGTACGCGTGTGCCGAGTGTGGGCTGGTGCGGTTCTACGCCGAGTGAGACCCCGCGTCGGTCGGACTCACGAGCCGGCGCGACGGACTCGCCGGGAGTCACGCGAGCGGTGCGTGGCGCGACCGTCGGGAGCGCCACGACTGCGAGCGGCGGAGCCGCGAGCAGTGAGCGAGTGTGACTACGGCGAGTCCAGTGACTGACGGAGCGAAGCGACGGAAGGAACTGGACTCGCCGGGATTTGAACCAGAGCCAGACGGTCGCCTCGCGGTGCTCGGCGCTGCGACTGGCAGGGGTTCAAATCCGGGCTCGTCAATCTCGCTCCCTCGTAGAACTCGGTCGCGTCGATGGACTCGCCGGGATTTGAACCCGGGGCCTTCCCCGTGCCAGGGGGATGATCTACCACTGATCTACGAGCCCTCGCGTTACCACCTACCGCGGATTCGGACAAAAGCCCTTCGAAACGACCGCCGTCGGGGAACCGTCGACACACCCGACCCGTCGATGGACGGGACCAGTCCGCCCACTCGACTCGTCCGACACGATCCGCCACCGCGACGGCCACAGCGGCGAACGGCTCAAGCCCGTCGACACCCTCCAGACGACTCGTGTCACTACTCGACGAGACCGAGCGGCAGAAGCTCGACGACCGCCCCGACGAGCGCTTCTACGACCAGCCGCGGTTGGTCACACACGCCGACGACGGATTCCACGACAGCCTGACGGCCGTGTACGACGAGTATCTCGACCCAGGCGACGACGTGTTCGACGCGATGGGGAGTTGGGTGAGCCACCTCCCGGACACTGACCTCGGACGTGTCGTCGGCCACGGCCTCAACGCCGCGGAACTCCGCGAGAACGACCGCTACACCGAGTGGTTCGTGCAGGACTTCAACGACGACCGGCGAGTCCCGCTGTCGGACGCGAGTGTCGACGCCGTGACGTGTGCACTCTCCGTGCAGTACCTCCAGTACCCTGGGACGGTGTTCGACGAGTTCGCGCGCGTCCTCCGCCCTGACGGCGTCCTCGTCGTGAGCTTCACGAACCGCATGTTCCCGACGAAGGCTGTCCGCGCGTGGCGCACGCGGTCGACACCCGAACGCCTCGCGCTCGTCGAACGGTACGTCGACCACGCGGATCTCACCGTCGAGCGGACGGTCCACGAGACCCCCGAGACGGACCCGCTGTGTGTCGTTGTCGGGCGGAAGTCCAGGCGTTCGTGACCGGTACCGCCCTGCTCCGCCGCTCGTTCCTGTTTCGACTCCCGGCCACACCCCACACCGCCACGGATCGAAAGCTGTTACAAGCCGGAGCGTGCAGAGACGGACGGGAACAGCACGGCCGCAAATCTGACTCGCCCCGCGTTCGCGGGGCTCGGGATTGCGGAGGTGTGTCCGCCCGACGCCGCGCGCCAGCACGCGTGTCCACCCGTGACACTGGCTGCCGTCGCGACCGTCGGGTGACGGACTCGCTCTCGCGGTCGCTGTGTTCCAACCAGACACATGGCACGAATGCACACACGCCGTCGTGGGTCGTCCGGCTCGGACAACCCCGCGGCAGACGAACCCCCGGAGTGGAGCGACGTCGACGAAGACGAGATCGAACAGCGCGTCGTGGAGCTAGCCGAGCAGGGGCACGACCCCAGTCAGATCGGTCTGAAGCTGCGCGACGAGGGCGTGAAGGGCACCCCGATCCCGGACGTGCGGCTCGCGACCGGGAAGAAGGTGACCGAGATCCTCGAGGAGCACGACGCGAGCAGTGACCTGCCGGAGGATCTGCGGAACCTGATGGAGCGCGCGGTGCGACTCCGCGAGCACATGGACGAGAACCCGCAGGACGTCCAGAACAAGCGCGCACTCCAGAATACGGAGTCGAAGATCCGCCGGCTCGTCGACTACTACCGCGGCGACGAACTCGACGAGGCGTTCACCTACAGCTACGACGTGGCCGTCGACCTCCTCGAGGACTGACACCCGATGTCGAGTGCGCCCGCACCGGACGCCGAGCCAGGCCCCGACCCCGTAGCGACGGCGCTAGCCGACGCGGACCTGCTCCGTGTGGCCGCCCGCCCGACGGGCGACGCCGTCGCCGCCGCGGGGTTGCTGGCTCGCGCCGCGCGGGCGACCGACACGCCGTTCCACGTCCGCACGACGTGGGCCACGACGGTCCCGGCGGGTGACGGACGAGCCGTCTCCGTCGGGTGGGACGCCCCAGACGCGGTCGGCCTGTCGACCGCCGGTGGCCGGCCGTTGTCGGTGGCCGCGGCGGCGGCGGTCCGCTCCGCGGGACTGGACCCCGATCCGGTGCTCGCACTCGCCGGCACGGTCGCCGCGGGAGCCGATCCGGGTGTCGTCGGCGCGCGTCAGACGGACGCGAGCGGAACGGCAGACGACGCGGCGGCGTCCGGCACCGGCACGCTCGTCGAGGCGGCGACCCGACACGACGCGGTCGAACGCCGGCCGGGTGTCGCCGCGCCGACGCCGGACCCCGTCGACGGGTTGGTTCACTCGACGCTCGCGTGGACGCCGGTCGCCGGTGACCGCGACGCGGCGGCGGCACTCGTCCGCGAGGCGGGTGGTGCCGTGTCGGACGGCGGTGTCGACGCCGACGAGGTCGACCCGGAGGTCCGGCGGACGGTAGCCTCCGTAGTGGCCTTGGACGCGACCGCGGACGCGCCGTCGCGGGCGGTCGCGGCGGTCGAGCGGGCACTCCGCCCGTACGTCACGCCCGCGGGACCGTTCGAGACCGTCGGCGGCTTCGGCGACGTGTTGGCGGCGACCGCCCGGACGGACCCGGGCCGCGCGGTCGCACTCGCCGTCGGCGCCGACGGCGTCGCGGAGTCGGCGCTCGCTCGGTGGCGTGCACACGGACGGACCGTCCACGCGTTGTCGTCGTCGCCGCGGACGGCGCGGTACGACGGCGTCTCGGTGGTCCGGGTCGACCCGGACGCGGCGCCCGACGACGGCGTCGCGGTGCGGGCCGCGCTGCCGGCCGTCGCTCGGCTGGCGAGTGCGTTCCACGCCCCGGAGCCGACCACGTTGGTCGTCGGCGGCTCCTCGGCCGTCGTCGTGACGACGGCGTCGGCACGGACCGCACGCGACCTGCTCGCGACCGCGGTCGCGGCGGCGACGGACGCGACCGACGCCGGCGACACCTCGGGCGCAGACCCGCGGGTCGTCGGCGGGGCGCGACTCGCCGAACTCCGTCCGGCGGTCGCGGACGAGGCGGAGACGGCGGCCCGAACCACGGAGGCGTCGGCGACGGACGAGGCAGCGACTGACGACCGACTCGCGATCGACACGACGGCGCTGATCGATGCCGTCAGGGAGGCAGC